>CAYUZB010000153.1:0-7354 GCA_964449565.1 uncultured Granulosicoccaceae bacterium
CATTTGGATAGAGCATCGGCCTTCTAAGCCGAGGGTAGCAGGTTCGAATCCTGCCAGGCGCGCCACCTACAGCAGTGATAAAATGCTTGTCCAGTGGTGAGCGTAGCTCAGTTGGTAGAGCGCAGGATTGTGATTCCTGTGGTCGCGGGTTCGAATCCCGTCGTTCACCCCACTTATCATTTATATTGTTGTTTTATTTATTGACACGTTTTATCTAATCACTAAGTTCAATCTTAATCACCTGCGAGAGTGGCGGAATTGGTAGACGCGCTGGTTTTAGGTACCAGTGTCTTAGGACGTGGGAGTTCGAGTCTCCCCTTTCGCACCAAGTATCAGTGTCGACCTGGCACACCACCGACCCGGCGGTGCGCAAAGTAATGTCTTTTGCGCACAGGCGTGGTCTATAGAGGCAAGCATGCAAGTATCTGTTGAAACCACCCAGGGCCTCGAGCGTCGTATGACGGTCGCCCTGCCATCTGATGACATCGACAGCGCCGTTAGCGAACGTCTGAAGGATCTGAGCAAAACCGCTCGAATAAACGGTTTTCGCCCGGGCAAGGTTCCGTACAAGGTCGTCAAGAAACGCTACGAGCCTCAGGTGCGCAGTGAGGTACTGGGGTCGTTAATCAATCGCTCGTTTTACGATGCGATTCAACAGGAAAAATTACGTCCTGCCGGGCAGCCGGATATCGTGCCTGCAGAAAAGGGTGATGCCGACGACAGCGACGAGGGCTTTCGTTTTGTGGCCACCTTTGAGGTCTATCCCGAATTTGAACCTGTCTTTAATGACAGCATCAAGGTCTCTAGACCTGTGGTGGAAATCAACACCGGCGATATCGACGAAATGCTGGAAAATCTGCGTAAACAGCGCACCGAATACCAGACGGTTGAACGTGCGTCTAAAGACGGCGATCAGGTCGTCATCGATTTTCTGGGCCGGCTCGACGGAGAAGAATTTGAGGGAGGGAAGGCCGAAAAAGCCCCTCTGGTACTGGGTTCCAACTCGATGATACCGGGCTTCGAAAGCCAGCTCGAGGGTGTTTCTGCCGGTGATGAAAAGACCATCAAGGTGACATTTCCCGACGAATATCAGGCTGAGCACCTTGCCGGAAAGGAAGCAGAGTTCGACATAACCGTGCACGAGGTCAAGGAATCGCACTTGCCAGAGCTCGATGAGGAGCTTGTTAAGAGTTTTGGTATCGAGGACGGTACGGTTGAGAGCCTGCGTGCCGATATACAAAAGAACATGGAACGCGAGCTAAAACAACGCGTTGACGGGCAAATAAAAACGCAAATCATGGACGGTTTGGTCGATCTGAACCCCGTCGATGTCCCCGCTGCGTTAGTTTCTGAGGAAATAAAGCGCCAGCGGGAACAACTCATGCAACAAATGCCGGCAGATTCGGATTCTTCGTTCTTGTCAGATGAGATTTTTAGCGAGCAGGCAGAGCGTCGAGTCAGATTGGGTTTGGTAATTGGCGAAATAGTGCAGAAAAAGGATATCAAAGCTGATGCTGCTGCTGTACGAGCGCAGGTGGAAACCATGGCTGCGTCTTATCAGGATCCTCAGCAAGTCATTGACTACTATTACGGTAATCCGGAACTCTTGAAAAACGTAGAAGGTCTGGTATTGGAAGAGGCAGTGACCGCCACCGTGCTGGAAGCAGCTTCGGTGACGGATGAGGCCACTTCTTTTCAGGACATAATGAATCCGCAGAACGATGAGTCTGCACCGAGCGAGAACAGTTGAATATGAGTTTTGTCCCTGAATTCGGCACAAATTTTGGCGCTAATGCTGGTCCTTACAGCGGCGTGAGCAACCAAGGCATGGCGGGCCCGACAGCGGCTGGTGGTCTGGTGCCGATGGTGGTTGAGCAGTCGCCACGCGGTGAGCGTGCCTACGACATCTATTCCCGTCTACTCAAGGAGCGGGTTATTTTCATGGTCGGTCAGGTAGAGGACTACATGGCGAACCTGATCGTGGCGCAGTTGCTTTTTCTCGAGTCGGATAATCCAGACAAGGATATCTCGCTGTATATCAATTCACCGGGTGGCTCGGTGACCGCTGGTATGGCGATCTATGACACGATGCAATTCATCAAGCCTAATGTCAGCACCCTGTGTATCGGTCAGGCAGCGAGCATGGGTGCCTTTTTATTGACAGCCGGGCAGCCGGGCAAGCGGTTTGTCTTGCCCAACTCGCGGGTCATGATTCACCAGCCGTCTGCCGGGTTTCAAGGGCAGGCGACCGATATCGATATTCATGCGCGGGAAATTCTGGCGATTAAGGATCGCATGAACCGCCTGATGGCCCAGCACAGTGGCCAGACAGTCGAAAAAGTGAAGGAAGACACAGAGCGAGACAATTTTTTGACCGCCGAAGACGCGGTAGAGTACGGCCTGGTCGACAGGATTGTCCAGACGCGTGACGAGGAGGTCGATGTGGCGACCGGAAAACCATCTTCGGTCGACAAAAAACCCGATAGTGACGGCGAGGCGTGATAGAGATCATTCTCCGTATGTGACATTGACTGCAACACTGATTCAGGCACCCTGTTGGTGCTTGAAAGTTTTCGGGAAACCCGGCAATGTGTTGTAAAGATAAAGGTTAAAACATAAAAATGGCCGACCAGGAAGACAAGAAAGACGACACAAAGCTGCTCTACTGCTCATTCTGTGGCAAGAGCCAGCACGAAGTGCGCAAGCTGATTGCGGGCCCTTCTGTGTTCATCTGTGATGAGTGTGTCGATCTGTGTAATGACATCATTACCGAGGAAATGCAGGAGCAGTCGAATGACGATGACAGCTCTCTGCCCAAGCCTCATGAGATCAATGAATTGCTTGATCAATATGTCATTGGGCAGGCGAAAGCCAAGCGCATACTGTCGGTCGCGGTCTACAACCATTACAAGCGCCTTGAGTACAAGGAAAGGCAAGGTGATGTCGAGCTGGCCAAGAGCAACATTTTGCTTATCGGGCCAACTGGTTCAGGTAAGACGCTACTGGCTGAAACGCTGGCTCGTACGCTGAACGTTCCGTTTACTATCGCCGATGCCACAACACTGACTGAAGCAGGTTATGTCGGTGAAGATGTCGAGAACATCATTCAGAAGCTTCTGCAAAAATGTGACTACGACGTTGAGAAGGCGCAGACGGGTATCGTCTATATCGATGAGATCGACAAGATTTCAAGAAAGTCTGACAACCCATCTATCACCCGTGATGTATCGGGCGAAGGTGTACAGCAAGCGTTGCTGAAACTGATCGAGGGAACCGTTGCTTCGGTGCCACCTCAAGGTGGGCGCAAGCATCCGCAACAAGAATTTCTGCAAGTCGATACTTCCAACATTCTGTTTGTTTGTGGTGGTGCCTTTGCAGGCCTGGAAAAAATCATTCAGGAACGCTCGGAAAAGGGCGGTATCGGTTTTGCCGCTGAAGTCAAATCCAAGGATGACAGCCGTAACATCGGATCGCTGCTGATGGACTGCGAAGCTCAGGATCTGATCAGCTTCGGTCTGATACCGGAATTTGTTGGTCGACTGCCAGTCGTCGCCACCTTGCAAGAGCTCGATGAAGACGCATTGGTGCGTATCCTGATTGAACCGAAGAACGCTATCACCAAGCAATACGAAAAGCTTCTTGCCATGGAAGATGTTGCTATCGAGTTTCGTCAGGATGCCTTGTATGAGGTTGCCAGGAGTTCGCTCGAACGCAAGACCGGTGCACGAGGCTTGCGTACGATCCTTGAAAATGTCTTGCTTGACACCATGTACGAATTGCCACGTAACGAGAGTGTTAAAAAAGTTGTTCTTGACGCCTCTGTGGTTCGCGGTGAATCCAAACCTTACCTTGTCCTGGAAGGTCAGGAAAAGGTGATGGAAGAAGACAAGTACCGACGCGCAGCCTCGGACGACTGATCCCGCGTCAGCAAATCAGCCGGGCTTGGCGTTTGCCAGGTCCGGCGACCCCCGCTCTTTGGTTCGTCAGAACTCCCGCGCAAATGGCGCGATCAGAAAAAAACCGATAATTTATTCAGTCAATTCGCCATAGACGGTTGATTTTGGCGTGGTTGGTTCCACCTTGTCGTGTATCCTCGGTTGTTATTGCCAGAGCCGATCCGCTACAGGAGATTGCGACAAGTGTCTGAGAAAGATTCAAAGGGTAAATCGCCCAAGTCTGACCTGTCTGAAAACGGATCTGAAAATGACCGTGCGGAGCAAAAAGGTGAACCAGTCGAGGGTCTGCCGTTGGATAGCCTACCCGTATTACCCTTGCGTGATGTCGTGGTATACCCACACATGGTTATTCCGCTGTTTGTCGGGCGGGAAAAATCCATCGAAGCACTGGATGCCGCCATGTCGACTGACAAGCGCATCATGTTGGCGGCTCAGACCAGCGCTTCAGTCGATGAGCCCGGGGAAAAGGATATCCACCGCGTCGGCACCGTTGCGACGATTCTGCAATTGTTGAAGCTACCCGATGGCACTATCAAAGTGTTGGTCGAGGGGCAACAGCGTGCGGTTATAGATTCTGTTGGCGCATCCAGCGCGGGCTTCTTTGTTGCCGACTACAGTTTCCCGGAATTGGACACCGACAAAACGTCAACCAAAGAGCTTGAAATGTTGGTTCGTTCGGTTACCAATATGTTTGATCAGTACGTCAAGATGAACAAAAAGGTGCCACCGGAAATTCTGAGCTCGCTCACCGGTGTTGATGACGCTGACCGTCTCGCTGACATGATCGCCGCTCAGATGTCACTACGCGTTGAAGAGAAGCAAAACATTCTGGAGCTTTTTGACCCGGCTGAGCGTCTTGAGCATTTGTTGAACCTGATGGAATCCGAGCTCGATATGTTGCAGGTCGAGAAACGCATACGCGGTCGGGTCAAGCAACAAATGGAAAAGAGCCAGCGCGAGTATTACCTGAATGAGCAGATGAAAGCCATTCAAAAAGAGCTGGGGGAAATGGATGATGTACCTAATGAAAATGATGAACTGACGCGCAAGATAGAAAAGGTCGGCTTGTCCAAGGAAGCCAAGAAAAAGGCGACCGCGGAGCTCAACAAGCTCAAAATGATGTCACCGATGTCCGCTGAAGCGACAGTCGTTCGCAACTACATCGATACATTGCTCGGGCTTCCCTGGAAGAAGAAATCCAAGCTCAAGAAAACGCTTGGTGAGGCTGAGGATATTCTCGAACATGATCACTATGGTCTTGAGAAGGTCAAGGAGCGCATCCTTGAATATCTCGCTGTGCAAAAACGTGTCGGTCATGCCAAGGGCCCCATACTATGTCTGGTCGGGCCACCGGGTGTGGGCAAGACGTCGCTTGGAAAATCCATAGCGCGAGCAACAGGCCGTAAGTTCAGCCGTATGGCGCTTGGCGGGGTGCGAGATGAAGCTGAGATTCGCGGTCACAGACGCACCTATATTGGCTCGATGCCGGGCAAGATCGTACAAAGCCTTGCCAAGGTCAAGCGGCGTAATCCACTGATCCTGCTTGACGAAATAGACAAGATATCAATGGATTTTCGGGGTGATCCTTCCTCTGCATTACTGGAAGTGCTGGATCCAGAGCAGAATCATACGTTCTCCGATCACTATCTTGAGGTGGAGTTTGATCTTTCCGATGTGATGTTCGTAGCAACGGCTAACACTATGAATATTCCCGAGCCTTTACTTGATCGCATGGAGGTCATTCGTATTCCGGGTTACACGGAAAAGGAAAAGGCCAATATCGCCGAGCGTTATCTGTTGCCCAGAAAGATGGAAGACAACGGTCTCGACACAACGGAACTCAAGGTATCCGATGATGCCATTCTCGAGATCATCCGTAGTTACACTCGCGAAGCTGGTGTGCGAAACCTTGAACGTGAGGTCGCAAAGATCTGCCGCAAGGTGGTGCGCGAGGTAACGGAGCTTGAAGCAAAGTTGCAGCAAAATGAATCGCCAGTATCTGACGGCGAATCACTGTCGGGTGCGAGCAGCGAGCTGATCAACGTTACTGCGAAAAACCTTGATGATTATCTTGGTGTACCTCGTCATCGCTATGGCCGGGCAGAGAAAGAAGACAAGGTCGGTCAGGTAACAGGACTTGCCTGGACGCAAGTTGGTGGGGAATTGCTCACCATTGAATCTGCCGTGGTTCCTGGTAAGGGCAAATTGAGTTACACAGGTCAGTTGGGTGATGTCATGCAGGAGTCGATTCAGGCTGCGATGATGGTCGTGCGTAGTCGCGCTGAAGCGCTGAAGATCGATCCCGCGTTTCATGAGAAATTCGATCTACATGTTCATGTACCCGAAGGCGCAACCCCTAAAGATGGTCCGAGTGCGGGTATTGGTATGTGTACCGCGATAGTCTCGGCGCTGACGGGTGTCGCGGTCAAGGCAAACGTCGCCATGACGGGCGAAATCACCTTGCGCGGAGAAGTCTTGCCTATTGGTGGCCTGAAAGAAAAGTTACTGGCAGCGCAACGCGGCGGAATTGAAACAGTTTTGATTCCTGTCGAAAATGAAAAAGACTTGTCCGAAATATCGGATGAAATAAAGTCCGGGCTAGATATTGTTCCAGTGCAGTGGGTCGATCAGGTCCTCGATGTCGCGCTGGCCGGTTTGCCCGGAACCGATGTTCCGGCTGCAGAAAATGAGGCCTTGGCGGACTCTGTGACCGGTTCTGATGACCGCAAAGGTGGCTCCACGGGCACGGTTCGAACCCACTAAATATCCGTCTAAGACTTGATTCTGTGCCGGCGGCGGTCTAAACCTCCGGCGTAGGTATAGGACATTATCGTGCTGCAGGCCGCATGGTTGGTGGGTTTTTTCAGCAGTATCGCGTATCATCCGCTGCAGCAAGGGTTGAAAGAGACGCTCTTTTCAGCCTTCCAATGTACGAAAAACCAAAACGAATGGGGAAAGCGTTTTATGAACAAAGCTGAGTTTATCGACGCCGTTGCAAGTAAGGGCGACATGTCCAAAGCCGACGCAACGTCTGCTGTAGATGCTGTGCTTGATTCTGTGACTGCTGCTTTAAAAGACGGAGAGCAAATCACATTGGTTGGTTTCGGAACGTTTCTCGTGCGCAAGCGTGAAGCACGTACCGGCCGTAATCCCCGCACGGGCGAACCGTTGCAGATAAAAGCATCCAATGTTCCTAGCTTCAAAGCGGGCAAAGCTCTCAAGGATGCTGTAAACTAGCCGGCTCGGGTGCTTAGCTCAGCTGGTAGAGCATCGCCCTTACAAGGCGAGGGTCGGCGGTTCGATCCCGTCAGCACCCACCAAAGCTACAGGCA
Source organism: uncultured Granulosicoccaceae bacterium (assembly GCA_964449565.1). Classification (GTDB taxonomy): domain Bacteria; phylum Pseudomonadota; class Gammaproteobacteria; order Granulosicoccales; family Granulosicoccaceae; genus Granulosicoccus. The sequence goes on from CAYUZB010000153.1 coordinate 7,289, forward strand.
GTAAAAGAGTTCTGGAGCGGTAGTTCAGTTGGTTAGAATACCGGCCTGTCACGCCGGGGGTCGCGG
>CAYUZB010000154.1:0-7264 GCA_964449565.1 uncultured Granulosicoccaceae bacterium
TTGCCAGCAATGATCCGCGGGCCGCAATTCAGGCTGGTATGGGCTTGTTACCCGAGGAGCGCAAACGCGATGGCATTATCAGGGAGCGCCCGGTTACCTCAAATGTTGCACTACCGTCGTTTCGATTTTTTTCCCGCATGGGCTTGATAAGCCGCAATCGAATTGCAAACACGTCTCTGGAGATTCTGCGCGAAATGAATTTGCGGCCTCTGGATATCAATCGTCCTATTGGTACGTTTAGCGGTGGAAACCAGCAGAAAGTAATCATTGGACGTTGGCTTGCCGCGTCGGCAGACATCATGCTGTTCGATGAGCCCACCCGCGGCATTGATGTAGGCGCCAAGGCGGAAATCTATTCACTGGTTGAAAAACTGGCAGCGGACGGAAAAGCGATTATCGTCGTCTCATCCGAAATGCCGGAATTGATGCGTCTGGCCGACCGCGTATTGGTCATGAGTGAAGGCCGCATAAGCGGTGAATTACTGGGCGACAGAATAAACGAGAGCGCCATGCTCGAGCTTGCCATTGCAAATGGCTGAAGAGTGAACACTATGCAAAAAGAAGAATCGTCTACTCAGTCGGTTAGGAGACCATACAAGTTTCCCATTGGCATGCGAGATCTCGGAACCTTATTTGGCCTAACGATCATTGTTGTGGTTTTTTCGTGGTTAAGCCCGGTTTTTCTGACTGCACCGAATTTGATCAATATCCTGCAGCAGTCATCGATCAATGCGTGCATAGCGCTCGGCATGACACTAGTCATCGTTTCGGGCGGCATTGACCTGTCGGTTGGGCCAATCGCGGCATTGGCAGCCGTGGTTGCAGCCACCCTGATGGTCGCAAACGTACCTATACCATTAGCCATCATGGCAGCCCTCGGTGTGGGTGCCTTGTGTGGATTGTTCAACGGAATGCTGGTTGCCTACGCCGGTTTGCAACCCTTTATCGTGACTCTGGGAGGCTTATCGCTCTATCGCGCACTTGCATTGATTTTTACCGACGGCAATCCGGTTTTCGGCATACCGCCGGAGTTCAGAGCCTTGACCAATGGTGATCTGATGGGTATCCCCACACCAGTGATTATTGTTGCCGTGATTGCACTACTGTGTTGGATCGTGCTGAACAAGACACCATTGGGTGAATACTTGATGGCTGTCGGTGGAAACGAGGAGGCCGCCAGAATCGCCGGGGTGCCGGTGGCTCGCACCAAAATCTCCGCGTTTGTCATCTCCGGTGTGCTTGCCGCAGTTGCGGCGCTGATTCTGGTGGGCAGATTGGGTGCCGCTGAGCCGACATTGGGGACGCTGTGGGAGCTTGACGCGATAGCCGCGGCAGCCATCGGTGGCGCCTCACTGATGGGCGGCAAGGGCAGTATCGTGGGGACCATTCTTGGCGCGATAATTCTGGGCTCTCTGCGTAACGGCCTGACACTTATGAATGTACAAGCTTTCTATCAATTGTTGGCAACAGGAATTATCATTATCGCAGCCATGCTGATCGACAGCGCAACCCGAAAAACCGGATGAACAAAATTGGAGCCCATGACCCGAGAGCGGTCGGTGCGCAAATTAGGATGCAGATCCCAAACTTGACGCCGCTTGAGGCGCAAGTGCTCGACTCGATGACCAGCCGTACTGATTTTGCCGAGACAACCGGCCTGAAAGAGGTGGCAGTCAGCGCAAATGTGTCCGAGGCAATGATCGTCAAGATCGTGAAAAAACTGGGCTTTAGCGGGTTTCGTGATTTCAGAAGTGCGTTGACTACCTACAACAGTTCCGAAACTGCGGGCCTGTACAGCGAAATATCACCCGACGATACGTCAAGGGAAATCGTAGAGAAAGTCTTTCGCACCGCCAAGCAAGCGCTTGAGGAGACCTTGGCAATTTTGGATATAACAGCTTTCGACCGAGCTGCTTCGTTTTTACATGATGCCCGGCATCGCGACTTCTACGGTATCGGTGGCTCGGCCCAGATCGCACGCGATGCCTCGCACAAATTTTTACGTATCGGCTTACGTGCCAGTGTTCATGATGATGCACATATGATGTTGATGTCCGCCTCTGTATTGGGTCCAGAGGACTGTGTTCTGGCATTCTCGCATTCGGGTACCACACGAGCCGTGCTTGAACCACTGCAGATTGCACGTGATAAAGGTGCGCGTACCATAGCGATAACCAACTACGTGGACTCACCGATCAGCTCCCTGGTAGATGTTGTGCTGTGCTCAACCGCTCAAGGATCGCCACTACTGGGGGAAAACGCGGCTGCCCGCATAGCCCAGTTAAGTATTCTGGACGCGCTGTTTGTCGTGATCGCGCAACAGAATGCTGAATTTTACGAGAGCAATCTATCCAAGACCATGAACGCAGTCGGATCAAAACGAGCAAAATGACGACAGCCGATGAAGATCACACCAGCTCGCAGCCAGCCGTGGTGGTGGTACTCGGTAGTCTTCATTACGACATCATGGTTGAGGCAACGCACCGACCGGTCAAGGGTGAAACCGTAACTGGCGATTGCTGGTACCCCAAGTTTGGCGGTAAAGGCGGAAACCAGGCGGTAGCTGCAAAAATGCACGGCGTCGACACTCGCCTGGTCAGCGCAACCGGCACGGACAATTTTTCTGACTATCTCAGAGCACGGCTTGAGGATGCCGGAATATCCGGTGAATACGTCGCGCAACTCGATAAGACTGCAACGGGTATGAGTGTGGCGATACAAGACGCCGAAGGCGACTATGGCGCGGTTATCGTATCGGGCGCGAATCTGGCCATTCCGGCCGATTTATTGGAACACTCGGCGCTATGGAAGAATGCAGCCGTATTGCTTTTACAAAACGAGGTGCCGGAATCGTTAAATATTCTTGCGGCAAACAAGGCAAAAAGTCTTGGCTTGACGGTTTGCATCAATGCGGCACCTGCACGTGATATGTCACCCGAATTCCTGTCGCTCATCGATGTGCTTATTGTCAATGCAGTTGAAGCTGAAGCACTGGGCAGTATCGCGGTGAACTCTCTTGATACGGCTTCGCTGGCAGCGATGGAACTATCAAGACGTTTCCCGACGGTCATTGTGACTGCTGGCGGTGATGGCGTGGCTGCCTGCTCCACGCACGGTGATGAAATCACACTACCCGCAAAACCAATAATAGTTTCCAGTACACATGGGGCTGGAGATGTGTTCACTGGTGTGTTTTGCGCTGAGATAGCCAACAAGACATCTTTAGATGTGGCTATTGAAATAGCCAACGATCAAGCGGCAGATCATGTAGCTGCTCGGTAGTGGAAACGGGGAGGGTGTGCCCGTACTCGTCTCCCTTGACAGCCCTTCTATGGAAAGTGTGGATGCCAATGATCGTTTATCCATCTGGGATACTTTCAGCTCTTGATTTCCGCCTGATGCGCCTTGACAAGATCCGCCATCGAATTGAATTGAAAATTCACATCCGGTAATTCACCTGGATTCATGGTGGCGCCAAACCCTTGTTGTTCATGTCGGCGGTAAATCCAACAACAAGTCAGTCCGTGACGCTTTCCCGGGACATGATCGTGGAACATGCTTTCAGCGGTATGGAGAATATCGCTTTTTTCCAGCCCAAGCGTCGCTAATTTTTCGAGCATATAGTCGAAATTACGATCTGACGGCTTGTAGGAACCCACATCTTCGGCCGTGTAAATAGCATCAAATTCGACTTGCAGGCGCTCATTACTTCCAGAAAAACTTCGGTTATCAACATTGGACAGAATCACCAGCTTGAAGTGCTTTTTCAAATACTGGAGCGCATCGGCAGAGTCTGGAAAGGCAGGCCAATGTTTCACCGAATTGCCATATTCAACGCATTCATCCACTGTTGCGGACAGGCTCCACTCTTCGGCAAGTCGTTTATAGACAATCGCGAGTAAATCGGCATATAGCATTCCCGGCGTCCAGCGTTGCTGGGAAGATTCGTGACGCGCATGAGCTTCGAGTATCTGATCTCGAGTCAGAGGCTCGGTCAGTTGTTGCGTCAGCGGTTTCAAGCCATTGACCATGCCAGATTCCCAGTCAATCAAGGTGCCATAACAGTCGAAGGTGAGGGCTTTATAGTCCGTTAATTTCATCGTTTTCATATCTTTAAATTCGCAATGAATTCTAATATTTTTTATAGACCGTAGGCCGACAATTCTAACGCCGATTAAGCGATCTTAAGTGGAGCCTTGGAGCCGACAGCTATCGGAACTCTAGTGACGCAGTTTAGACCAGTTAGCAGCCAATCCCAAGTTGCCACCACCACACTATAGGGTGGTTACATAGGCTCAAATTAAAGCGTTAATGGCCGTTATTAAGGGGGTTATGCATAACAAAAGGAACTACTACCGAATTCTGCACGTGCAGTTCGATGCGCCTCCTGCGGTGATCAAGGCGAGCTACCGTACCATCATGCAGAAACTTCGCGCCCATCCAGATCTGGGTGGCGAACAATGGAACGCCAGTTTGATCAATGAGGCACGAAAGGTATTATTGGATCCGGCGCTCCGTGCAGCCTATGATCTGCAACTTCGTGAAACTAACGCTGCTGAAGCTAACGCTGCTACCGATCTGAACTCTGACTGGGTGCATACGCAAAGTGACGTCGGCGGCCGACCCAAGCACCAGACTCAACATGACTCAACACAGTCGGAAAGAGCAGACGATACTGCCCGGTATGCGACCAGCTGCAATTCTGAATCGAAACCAGAGACGTTGATTCCTGATTTGCGCTCGCAGTGCCCGTTCTGTGATTGCCCTATATCTAAGAACCCGTATAAGTCTGCGGAATATTCAACTGCACATCGTTGTGCCCGTTGCGAAGCACCATTGAAAAAAGTAGATACACATTGGCTAGTAAAGCGCGATGAATCGCGCAAGATCAATCGCACAGATCTTGATCAACTTGTTAACGTATGGGATACGTGGCCGAGCAATTCCAGCTTTGAGGCCAGTGTCTGTGATTGGTCGACATCAGGCTGTTGCATTCAGACGGAGCATGCGATCGAGAACGGCAAGGTAATTTTATTACGCTCTCCAGCATTTGATGCAATTGCCACTGTTCGCTATCAGTCGCCTGATACATTTTACGGACTAGAATTTCTGACACTTGAAGTGAATATGTCACCAGGCACGGTATTCGTTTCTTCAGCTTGATCGAAATCAATCCGCATCCTCAACCCTAGTACCAAAACACAGCGACAGCTTGATCGACGCACTCCAGTAGACGCGTAGCAACGCTAGACGAAATGTGAGCCTCTCCGCGCAGGAGGAGCGCGCGTAGTGAGAGCGACACGCTTTAAAGCTTGAGATCAGCGGCTGGCTGCCTGCTCTGATCGGTGCACAGCCCCTCACAAGGTACTATTACCACCAATATTCGTTTACAAGATGCGCATCTTTTGCGATGGTTTCTGATCGATGGATGAAATTAACTGCTGGCACCCATGGCAAATAGCCGTGCAAATTTACTACAGTATGTAAATACTACTAAATGGACGTAAATAATGAGTAAAACCTGTAACTATTCTTTAGTCCCACTCTTGTTTTTATTTTTGTCACTACCGGTCTATTCGCAATCAAGCCAATTAGAGCCTGTCACCGGTGTTCAATTTGATGGCACTGACATTAGCTGGGACCCGCTACTTGGCGCTGCAGGTTACAACGTACATTTGAACTTCGAATATCTCGACACAGTAAGCTCGAGTACGTCATACACACCAACTCAGTCCGGGCGATACTATATTGCTGCTTTTGATGAGCTCGGTAATTTCAGCCCGTTACAGATTATCGAAAATGATGTTGTTGCAACCACCAACACCGTCGATGTCGAGCTGAGTGCGACTAGTTCAACGGAAGAGGTCAATCCACCAGCCAATCTCTCTGGGACGGTGTATTCCTTAACGGCGGGTGAGCTATTTTGGGACCGAGTCAATTTCCAGGCCATTGAATATGACGTGACGTTAAATGGCGAATTTCTAGGCACAACCGAGGGAACCAGTTTCTTCGTCGACACCCTGATTCCTGAATCACAAAATTTTATTTTGGTAAATGCCCGCAATGACTCAGGTCAACGCTCAGAGCCAGCCGCTTTAATCTTCGAAACGTTTGGATCAGACTTCCCACAGGCAGCGATCGGCGACCCACTCAGTAACTCTGGCCCGAATGGACTGACTCCACCAAACAATCCTCGATTGACGGTTTACTCACTAACGGCTGCGGAACTAATGTGGGATAGACCAAGCACTGATGAAAATGTTGTCGGTACCGAGATTTCCCGTAATGGAGAGATTATCGGCACCGCTGAAGGTAATAGCTTTTACGACGATAACAGGGAGTCAGGGCAGGCGTTTTTTTACGAACTGGTCGCTGTTAACGCCAGTGGTGAGCGATCATCACCTTCGATTGTGCGTCCGAATCCATTTGATGGAGATACGGCATCAATCGTCGATCGACTACTGAGCGGTATCAGCGATGTCACTGCTCGTAACCCTCATCAGCGTTTTTTCCCACTCTTGCGGGACTTCACACGGGACAGAGAATTGCACCCAGAACTCGTGCTTCAAGAAACGACGTTCGTCGTCGATGCTGAGCGGGGATCTTTCACAAGCAACGAATACGATTGCGCAACCGGCTCACTTCTCATCGAGAGTGTTGACTCACGCTTTGGCACCTTCCGCATGTTCTTTGATATGTGTTCTAGCGCTGGACTAATTTACGACGGCAATCTCAGTATCGTTAATTCCGACGTTGGCGGCTTCACTGCAAATTACAATCAATTGACGATCCAGGACGAGGGCGTCAATGCGAGACTAAACGGAGAAGTTGTAAGAAACGTTGGCCGTGCAGTGAACTTCACATCCGAGTTGTACCGGCCCTTGGTATACGAGCTCTTTGATAGCGAACAACAGAACGCTCTGCTACAAACTACACAGGTCGAACTCAGGCAGGAAATCGCCGACAACCTGGTCACGACGCCGCGCTCATCACTCAGAACTAACTTTACCGTGACGGCGGAGTGGACACTCGGTCAGGAAATTACGGTTACGACGACGCGAGAATTTCAGGATGCTGATCTGGGGCAAGGCAACTATCTGAGCGGAGAACTCGTCGCTACGGGCGCAGATGGCCAGGAGCTTCTCTGGGAAGCCGGATTCCCTGACGATAGCAGTTGGTACGCTACCGTTCGCAAAAGCGATAGTAACTTCAGTATCTCAGGACAATGGAGCGATGAAATAACGCTTCCGTGTTTATCCATCAC
>CAYUZB010000155.1:0-5705 GCA_964449565.1 uncultured Granulosicoccaceae bacterium
ACGATACCCACATCATCGACCTGAATAACGCCTTGCGATTTGAACGGACTGAAAAAGTCTTCGCCGAACTCGGGATGTTCTAGCAACTCCGTACCAATTTGTTTGAAGATCTTTTTTACCTTTATCAAGTCGGTGTCAAACGGTACGGTAAATTGCAATTTCATGATTGTCCAATCCCTGGAATAGTTGGTAATTTTGGGTATTTGCCCATAAGGGATGGTATGAATAGGCCCGCGGTGGTGGCGTAACTGCATGGCACGCAGAGAAATTTTCTCAACAGTCCCCATCGTCCCTTCAACGTTGACATATTCGCCCGCTCTGAACGCATCATCGATCAAGAAGAACAAGCCGGACACGATATCACCAACCAACGTCTGAGCACCAAAACCGATAGCAATACCGACGATACCCGCGCCCGCTAACAAGGGTGTTGTATCGACGCCAATATCACTCAGTGCAACCAGTGCCGTCATGATCACAATAGTTGCCTGTACAAACCAGATGACCAATGGCAAAACGGTGGACAGCCGCGAACCTCCTGGTCCACCCCCATCGCCTCCGGGTGCTGCCGATCCAACCCCTCCGGCCAATGTGTTTTCCGCTGCCAATTTACGATTCAGCCACAGGGTCGCAAGTTCCCAACATAAATAACCGATAGCGATGGCGCCGATAAAGCCAATCAGCCTTTGGGTCTTTACCGTACCGATATCGGTGGCATCGATATTTGTCAGATCGATCCCCCAGATCCAGGTCAGCCAAACCAGAACAATCAATACAACGAGTAATCTGCCGATGCGGACATAACTGCGCTTGGTTGATTTATAAGCGTGCTCAGCCACCGCGCCTTCGCCGACAATCTTCGGCGTCAAGTGCTTCACCAAACCTCTGACGACAGTATCCAAAACCGGCGCGAGCAATAGAATGAACATCGTCGAATACTGAACCCCTTGCGTGACCAGATGAGGATGCCCACGCGCCACCAGCATCTCCACCAGCATCCAACTGCTCACAATGACTACCAAGGCATAATAGGGATAAAGGGTTGCGACAGTTTTTTCCAGTGGTGTCGCATCGTCATTCTTTCCGTTGATGATATCGATCAAAGCGAATCGCGCGCGCCACGCAATAAACGCGAAATACAGATGAATGAATAGATTGAATACAAACCCGATGCGCGATTGAAAGTTCTCCGCACCTGGCACGGTTTTCAAATCTGTCATCGATAAGAAAAAACCCACCAGCAATGCAACACCCACGAGATGCCGGTGTAGAAATTTAGCCGAAGCATCGCTTGTATGGATCAACCTCAAATCCGCTCGCTTGGGTGCAAATGCAAATTTCAGCACAACCGAAAAAAGCCTGGGAATAAGCACAAGATTCCATAAAAAATGATGCGGAATCAAAAGGGCGTCTGGATCAACCAATTTCTTCAGAACAAACAGCGACACAACAATAAATGCCAGTAAACCCGACAAATCGAGAATAAAACGCCTGAACAGCAGTTTAAGGATATCGATCAGCGAATGACCTGAAGAGACATTATCAACAGCAGATCGCCACGGCAGGGTCAATTGTCGGATCATATATTCGATAACGATACCTGCGGCGATTGCAGCTATAAGCGCACCCACCAACTTGATCAGACCATTGGGCCCAAGACTCTTTACGAACAAGCCGAACACGGCCACCTCATCCGAAATCATATTCGGGAAATTACTGACGGCAGCCTCAACTGAGATCGGAATACTGGTCGTGACAAGTTCGAACAGGCTTACCTCATCAGGTGCGCTTTCAGCGTTCTTTTGTGCGGCGACAACATCCAGTTGCTGCAACAACAGGTCCCTGACCTCGGCGTCCGATAATCGAGAAACCAATGCTCTGACCGCTTCCGGGTTGTCGATGCCAGACAGTTCGACAGCGGTTTGGTCGGTTTCCGATGACAAGGAAATTTGTTGAGCATTGGCGCCAGCACCTGCGCCAAACAGCATCACAACGCCAAGTAAAATGGCCAAGAACTGAACAAGCTTCATTATCTGTACTCTCAGTCGCTATTCAAATGGTCCGTCAAGTCCGGTATACGGCGTTGAGGATCACTATACAACGTGGACAGTTTCGCGTGCAGCGCCTGGAATGATCCAAGCCTTTGTTGGTTCAAGCGAGCCTTAAATACAAGATTGCGAAAAATGGTATGAAAGAGGTACCCGAGCAGTGGACGCGATGTGGTCTGCGATCGCCGGCCAATCTAAACCTTGCGAAAAACCAGCGAAGCATTGGTACCGCCAAAGCCGAAGCTATTGGACATGACCGTATCAAGCTGAGCATTATCGATACGCTCTTGCACGATCGCCATTCCGGCTGCCGCCTCGTCCAGTTCATCGATATGCGCAGATTCCGCAATGAACCCCGCTTGTTGCATTAACAAGGTATAGATTGCTTCCTGCACACCAGCAGCACCCAGCGAATGACCTGACAGGGACTTGGTTGAGCCAATCGGCGGCGTGTTGTCACCAAACGCATTTCGCACTGCACCAAGCTCGGCAATGTCGCCAACGGGTGTACTTGTACCGTGCGCATTGATGTAGTCGATTGGCGTATCCACCGTCGACTTGGCTATTTGCATGCAACGGCTCGCCCCCTCACCCGAAGGCGCTACCATGTCATGTCCATCGGATGTTGCGCCGTAGCCGACAACCTCGGCATAGATACGTGCGCCTCGAGCCTTGGCAACTTCCAGTTCTTCAACCACCACCATGCCACCACCGCCAGCGATGACAAAACCATCGCGGTTGGCATCGTAAGCTCGTGAAGCTACTGCTGGCGTGTCGTTGTACTTGGTCGACAAGGCACCCATGGCATCGAACAGACAACTCAAGGTCCAGTGTTCTTCTTCACCACCCCCGGCAAACACGCGGTCCTGCTTGCCTAACTGGATTTGCTCGAGTGCATTACCAATACAATGAGCACTGGTTGAACATGCTGAAGAGATCGAATAATTCGCTCCCTTGATTTTGAATGGTGTGGCAAGACAGGCTGACACCGTACTGCCCATAGTCTGGGTTACGCGATAAGGGCCCACCCGACGCAATCCGCGATCACGCAAAATATCTGATGACTCCACCTGGCTCGCCGAAGAACCACCGCCGGACCCGGCTATGATGCCGGTGCGCTCGTTCGAAACTTCTGATTCCTCAAGTCCGGCATCGGCAATAGCATCGCGCATGGCAAGATAGGCGTAGGCCGCCGCATCACCCATGAATCGATATTGTTTTCTATCGATGGATTCCTTGAGATCGATATCCGGGCGTGCGGCCACATGGCTGCGCATGCCCATCTCTTTGTATTCCTCACGGGCTGTTATGCCGGAACGTGCCTGACGCAGGGCATCGGTAACTGTCTCCTTGTTGTTGCCCAGGCAGGATACGATTCCGATACCAGTTATGACCGCTCGTCGCATGTAGGTTGTCCGTCAGAAATCTTCAGTGGAGGTGAAAAGCCCGACACGCAGGTTCTTCGCCGTGTAAATCTCACGGCCGTCGACCAGCATGCGTCCATCCGCAATACCCATGACCAGACGCCGCTCGATCAGTCGCGTCATGGTCAGTTCATAGGTAACTAGTTTCGCATCAGGTAATACCTGACCAAAGAACTTGACCTCGCCGGAACCCAGCGCTCGTCCGCGCCCTGCGTTGCCCTTCCAGCCAAGAAAAAAACCAACCAACTGCCACATTGCATCGAGCCCGAGACAACCCGGCATGACTGGATCGCCTTCAAAGTGACAACCAAAAAACCACAAGTCAGGATTGATATCGAGTTCTGCAATGATCTCGCCTTTACCGGCGCTACCGCCATCGGCCGTTATTCGAGCGATGCGATCAAACATCAGCATGTTGGGCAGCGGCAAACGAGCGTTTCCCTCGCCGAACAATTCACCATGCCCGCAGGCAAGGAGTTCGTCACGCGTGAACGCGTTACGGTCAGACAGATCAGGCGGTTTCATGATGATACTTGGGTGCTTTTTATCGGCTGCCGAACACGCGCTGGAGAATGTCGGATGTCCGTTTGAGAGGATTCTCGCGAATGGCTTTTTCTTCCTGAGCGAGATAAAAGAATATTCCCTCAGTTCCTTTCTCCACGACGTGTCCAGTTAGATCGGCATTGATCTTGGGCGCCAGCGGAATTTGTTGATAGCGACCCAACAATTGATTGAAGGTATTTACCGCACCGACTTGTGCCAGGGCACTTTCGACAATCGGGCGCATCTCCGCTTGCAGCGCCGCACCGGTTCTACCTTCAAAATACTGAGTGGCGGCGTTATCCGGACCTTGCAGAATGCCGCGCGCATCGTCGACGGTCATCGATCTGATCGCTCCGACAAACAAGGCTTTAGCCTTGGGAGTTGCGGCCTCTGCTGCTTGATTGAGTTTTACCTCAAGATCGTCGAATGAGCCTGCCAAGCCCACCTTGCTGGCAAAATCCCGCGCCGAATTCAACGCGTTCGGCAACGGTATGCGTATCGCCGGATCGGCATCAAACCCACCGCTCTGACCCAACTGTGAGACAACCGCGTTGGAACCCGTTGTCAATGCCGCTTTCAGACCTCGCGTGATTTCGTCGGTTGTCAGTTCACCTGTCTGCCCACCGATCGCAGTCTCGGCAGCGGACTTGAGCCCCTCCAGGCTCGGACTGCCGTCAGCAGCGCAGCCTGCCAGGACCAGTGCAGACGCGAGACAAACGGGCAGCGCAGCGATTCGCATACGTGCGAACCACCACGTCGGCGCGTCAATCATGACGTTTTTCCCGTTTCCACAGTAAAGGAAGTACGGCCGCCGCAATGAGAATCTTGACAAAATCACCGACCAGGAAAGGCTGCATGCCCCAAGCGAGAATCGGCTTGTCCCAGCCAAGCAAACTACCGAGCCAAACCAGCCCGAAAACATAGATAACCGCATTACCAATGAACATGGCAGCGATGGTGCTGATTGGCGATCGATCCCAATGGCGCTGAGCGAGCAAACCAACAACGAAAGCCGCAACGACGAAGCCAATCAGATAACCGCCGGTCGGACCCATCATGTACGCCAGACCAATACCTTTTTCAGGCGTCCCCTGAAAGACCGGCAGTCCCATAGCGCCCTGCGCGAGATAGGCGATAATGGTCAGAGCACCGAGCCGCGGCCCCAGCAACATGCCAATACTGAGCACGACCAGTGTCTGTAGCGTCATGGGCACAGGGTAAAATGGCACGGAAATCTTGGCCGACAGCGCCAGAAAAGCGGTGCCTATCAGTACCACCACGATATTTCGGACCCATCGCTGGGAATTTGAGGTCAACGGTATCCATTGGTCGAGAAAAATATCGGCCTTGTCGGCGTGGCTGGCAGGGGAAACAGCGCTCATCCCGTAAATTCTCCGGTTTTTTGACGGTGGTGATAGTGAAAGAAGGCGCAGTATATCAAAGCACCGACCACAAACCGATGCTTGATACCGGACTAAGTCCAGTGCCCCTGTCAACGGCTTGAATCGCCGTCGCGCACCACCCACAGACCCGTAGCCGGTTTGCTGCAATCCGAGATAAAACCCCAACGCGACGAACAGCAGCGTCATAGGCGATAGCAGCCCGCCGATGATCAGCAGGTGTTACGAGGGTTTGTTGTTGATCATCAACAACGTGGGTAAAGTGGCCACGTAGTTACCGAAACCGAAAC
>CAYUZB010000155.1:5805-7253 GCA_964449565.1 uncultured Granulosicoccaceae bacterium
ACCGAAACCGAAACTGGACCGGACCAAAACCCAAACGATGAACACCGACCCAGGATCATCTCCAACTCTCAAACAGCAGATTTTGGATACGTGGTTCAAGGACACGACATCAAACCGCCTGGACCTTCCTCAAACCAAGCGCTGGTTCAATGGAGGCAAGTCTTTTGACAAGCAACTGACGCGCGATTTTTCCGATGCAGTGAACAAGGCTGGCAACGGTGCATTCGATGACTGGATGGAGGACGCCGTGGGTAGTCTCGCCCTGCTGGTTTTGCTCGATCAATTCGCGCGCAATATTTTTCGCGGTAGCGCAAAGGCGTTTGCCTTTGACCCCAAAGCTCAATCCGTATGTCTTGATGGGCTGGCAAAGGGCTTCGATAAAAACTTGCCGATTACGCAACGAATATTTTATTACCTGCCGCTTGAACATGCAGAGTCACACGAACTGCAGGCAGAATCACTCAAACGATTCACCGCCTTGCATGCACAAAGCAGTCAGGATCTGAAGGAATTTACTCGCCGTACACTGGATTCGGCCATCGAGCACAAGGCCATCATTGACGCATTCGGGCGTTACCCTTACCGCAATGCGGTGCTCAGTCGAGAAAATACCCTCGAAGAGGAGCGTTGGCTTGCCGACAGCAACAAACGCTTTGGTCAGTAAGCGCCGACACCGACCCAACTACCCCAGTTTCTTCACAGCTTTGTGCCGTGGACAGGAAACCAGGTGATCGTTGACAAGACCAGCCGCTTGCATGAAGGCATAGCAGATAGTTGGCCCAACAAACTTGAAACCCAGTTTTTTCAATGCCTTGCTCATGGCGGTCGATTCATCGGTACTGGCCGGAACCGACTTCATTGTCTTGAAATTGTTCTGTATCGTTTTGTTATCCACAAATGACCAGATGAACTCATCGAATGGTGTACCGCTCTTTTGCAAAGCAAGCCACGCCTGAGCATTACCTTTGACAGCCGCCACCTTGCCACGATGACGCACAATGGATGGATCCGACGCTATCTTGTCGAGTTTTGCATCAGTAAAACGTGCAATTTTCACCGGATCAAAGTCAGCGAATAGTCGACGATAGCCTTGCCGCTTGTTCAGTATGGTTATCCAGCTGAGTCCAGCCTGCGCCCCTTCGAGGTTGATCAGTTCGAACAGCTCTTTCGCATCACGACACGGCACACCCCATTCCTTGTCGTGGTAGTCGATATAGATCTCACTTTCCAAACACCAGGGACAACGTTTCTCACCCGCTTTATCCGCCATAGTTGATTTTCCCGATAGACGCAGCATTGATCGATTTACCCGTACCTTATCGGACTAATCATCTTTCGTCATCGTTGAACTATGTTCTGATGGCATAACAAGACATCACGCAACAAACGCGGACGCGGGCGAAAACGAATGAATGGGGTGACATGGATGCGACACTGGGATGCGACAC
>CAYUZB010000156.1:0-7198 GCA_964449565.1 uncultured Granulosicoccaceae bacterium
ACCCTCTGGCGGTCGACGTCGCTGATTTGTCACGCACCTGGAATGATGCTCTGGCCGCCAAGGTTCGTTCCCGGCTGCGCAGCGATTACGGTTTTACCAGCAATCCGAAACGGCGATTTGGGATCGAGTGTGTCTATTCCCACGAGCAGCCCGTGTATCCCTCAGGTGACGGTCAGGTGACGCATGCCAAGCCAGGGGTGCCGGGAGTTCGACTCGATTGTGAACTGGGTTACGGTTCAGTGGGCTATGTAACAGGTACTTTCGGGTTGGTGGCCGCATCGCGGGCCGTGAACCGCGCATTGGCGCAGCGATTGCGACGCAATTGATATCGTTGGTCCCGTTACCTGGATAGCAGTCCCGTTCTGATGACAAGATTACTCATACTCGCTACGTCGACAGTGCTTCTCAGTGCCTGCGGCAACGGCGGTTCGCCGCTCGACTCTGTTCCAGAGGCCTTCGCCGATGGCAGTAATCCGCCCGTGCAAGTTGTCAGCTCAGCGTCCACGGATCCATTATTTGACGACACTGAATTGATCAGCGGGCTGCCAGAAATCATCATGACTACTACGCTGGCCGATAGCGGTATTCGTGTTGGCTTTACCTCCCTTGATCAGGTACGCGATCTGGACCCGAGTTATATCGAAAGGCAATGGCAGCATATGCAAAGCTGCACCGGGCAAGTGGCGGTTGCACCACTCGTCGTGATAACCGGGCAAGCTGTCACGCCACTGACCAATGACGATGACGTGATATTCAACATCGACGGTGTACCGGCGGCGAGCTCTTCCGCAGGACAATTACCCATCATCCAGGTTCGTGAAGCTGATTTTGATGGCTCGCTTGGTAATGTCGGGTTTAATCTGCGATCCATATTGGGACGCTACTTGTGGTTGTCCGCCAATCTTGCTGAACGCGACTATCCGTTCACCTGTGCGAGGACAGAGGGCTAAAATTCCCTTATTCTGAACGCGTCACTATCGAGTAAGTGTTCAGAACGTGAGTCAATCAACTACAGCTGTGCCAGCACCGACTGCCGCTATGCTGCTCATTGGTAATGAGCTACTGAGTGGTCGTACGCAAGACAAGAATCTTGCCCACCTTGCCACTCGTCTTGTCAGCCGCGGAATTCGTTTGAGTGAAGCACGAGTCATTGCCGATAACGAGGACGTCATTGTCAATGCAGTTAACGAACTGCGTGAGAAATACACCTATGTGTTTACCACCGGTGGTATCGGTCCAACACATGATGACATCACCGCCGATTGCATTGCCAAGGCATTCGGTGTGGCCTTACCACATCATCCGGATGCGAAAGACATACTTCTCGAGTTTTTCAAGTCGCGTGGCATCGAACCGAACGATGATCGTCTGCGCATGGCGCGGATTCCTGAAGGCGGGACACTGGTTCACAATGCGATATCAGCCGCGCCCGGCTTTCGTATGCAGAATGTCTTTGTTTTTGCTGGTGTGCCGAAGATCATGCAGGCGATGCTTGAAGAGGTCTTGCCGGAGCTTGAGCAGGGACCATTGGTACATAGCATCACCGTCAAATGCAATCTCGGTGAAGGTACTTTGGCTGCCCCACTGCGTGCCTTGCAGGAAGCGCATCCAAGTGTCGATCTCGGTAGTTATCCGGGTAAAGATTCAACAGGCTTCAAAGTCTCATTGGTAGCGCGAGGCACCGATGTTGAAGAGCTTGCTGTGGTTGAAACTGGATTGGTAAAACTGATTTCTGACGCGGGTGGACAGATCGCTCATTGATCGACTGTGGACTTTCAATCAAGGCAGTAGCAAACAGCCGATCGAGGCATTAACAACTAACGACTGCCAACTGGACCCGTCAGGACGCGTTGGACCAGGTTCTCAAGATTCTCTCCCACATCCCCTTCGATCTTAAGCGATGCCATGTCATCAGCGCGCGTCTTGCCGTGATTGACAATAACGATGGGTTGCTTGTTGTTGGCAGCAGCTCGACAAAATCGAAATCCTGAAAACACCATGAGTGAGGAACCGACCACCAGTAAAGCGTCTGCCTGCGAGAGTTGTTGCAAGGCTGATTCGACGATGTGTTTGTTGACGTTCTCGCCAAAGAATACGACGTCGGGTTTCAACATGCCTTGGCATCGCTGGCAGGCGGGTACTGACACACTGTCAAGCTGATCCAGTTCAAGGTCAGCATCACCATCGGGTGCATGAGCCGCTGACAAGTTTGCTAGCCAGGGGTTAGCGGCAATGAGTCGTTGTTGGAAGTCATTACGTAATTCGCGAGCCTTGCAGTCAAGGCAGCTGACGGTGCTCAATACGCCGTGTAGATCGATGACATCGGTATGTCCTGCTTGTTGATGTAGCTCATCGACATTTTGCGTCACCAACGTTGTTGCAAAGCCTTGTTGCTGCAACCGCGCCAGTGCATGATGTGCCGCGGCCGGTTTTGCTGCGTGAAAGCTTGGCCAGCCAACAGCACTTCTTGCCCAGTAGCGTTTTCGCGCAAGCGTGTCATTGATGAAGGTTTGCCCGGTGATCGGCTGTGGACGCTTCCACTGACCATTCTTGTCCCGATAGTCGCCAAGCCCTGATGCTGTACTGCAGCCGGCCCCTGTCAGTACGAAGAGTCGTGGATAGTCTGTGATAAAGCGATGCAGTTCTTCGATTGTTGATCGTTCGTTTACCGTTGTCATGTTGTCGATGAAAAATTTAGTTTCCCGTATTCGGAACCAGTTCGTCTGGCGCTTCAAGGACACCATCGATATCAAAGGGGATCCGTCGGGGCCAGTTGGCGAGTTTTAAAACGCCTGTGACTGAGTACCCGGTTGCGGTCTTGCCCTGCGTCAGTTGTTGAAGGTATCCGAATACAAACTTGAACAGACGGCTGCTGGACACGCTGATATCCAATAGCGCTTCTCCGCTGGCTGGGACAGTCACGGCTTGATCCGATTTACCTTTGGCGATTTCATCGCCTTCGACATTGACCGAAAACGACAGCCATTGCAAAGGCAGGTCGAAGCTGTTTGGGTTTTCCACTTTGAGTCGCAAGTTCACCTCCTGATCGCGCAAGGTGAGCTTACCGAGGCGTATTCGATCGACGCTGACATCGGGGGGGAGGGGGTCAAGTAGTGGTAAGGAGCGGCAAGCACTGAGGGCAACGAACAAGCAAAGGGCCAAACAAGTGAACGTTATCAGATGTCTTGCTTTCATTTTGATCCGTCGCCGTGCATGGCTTGCAGGATGGCGATTGCTGCGGGCCCGGCGGTTTCGGTGCGCAAGGTGCGTGGCCCCATGCGGCAAGCTATGGCACCTGCTGCGATCATGGTATCCACTTCGTCCGTGTCAAACCCGCTTTCCGGTCCAATAGCGATAGAAAACTGCTGCATGGCGTCGAGCCTGCTTAATGAGTTTGTGGCTGTAGGATGCAAGACGATACAAGGTGTTGTTGTCAGGCCAGTGTCCGTATCTTCGATCCAGGATGACAATGAGCGGGCAGGGTGTAAATCAGGGACCCGTGCACGGCCACTTTGTTCGCTCGCGCTAATCATGATTTTGTACCAATGTTCCTGCTTGCGACTGACCCGCCTGGCATCCCCTGGTTTCTGGGCTTGACGGCTATAGACGGGCTGAATAGCGGAGGCGCCGAGTTCGACCGCTTGACGTATCGACTGATCCATACGTTCCCCACGAGATATGGCTTGCACCATGGTGATGGTAAGGGGTGGTTCAGTCAGGTTTTGTGATCGCGACTCGACAATGATGACCGCTCGTTTTGCGGTGCTGCCGCTAGCAAGCACGGCCGAATAGTTAAAACCATCGCCATTGAACAGTTCAAGTTGATCACCGGGGCCTGCACGCAATACGGTCAGCAGATGGTGGCTCGCGGACTTGTCGAGTTGCAGTTCAGAATCAATACTGATTTCGCCTGCATGATGAAAGCGAAATTGCCGCGCTTTACGAGTCATGCTCAAACCTATCGACGTTTCAAGGCAAGCAAGCCAGTCCTGGCTGACTGATCAAGTTTGTCAGCGGCAGTTGCCTTGGCGCTATCGGCAAGTCGCTGCAAGCAGTGAGTAAATTCCGTTGTGGCTTGTTCCTCGTCGAGTTCAAGCCCATCCGGCAAGTAACTACGGCTGGCAAGACGCGTGAGATAGGCATAGTGCTTTGTGTCACGAAAACGTTCGAGCAGGCGTGCAGTCGTGACACCCGGATCCGCCTCACAGTAGGCAATCAGACGCGTGAGAACATCGGCACCTGGCGCGTTTGCATCGAATGCAAGTTGCTCGCTTGAAACCGAGCGGAGCAAATGAGGGTACTGCAAACACAGGAGTACCGTGCGACTCATCGGTGTCAGTGTATTCGATTGTGATTGGGCGGCTTGCTTATCAGGCTTGGGCTGAGCTGCGGCTGAGCCACTACCCATGGATACACCAATCAAGGCTTCTAGCCTGCGCAGGGCAAGTTGTTTGTAAACACTACGCGGAATCGTGTTGACCATTGGCTTGGCCTTGTCGGCCAGTTGCGCCTTGCCACCAATACTTCGCAGGTCTATATCACTTGATAGATGATCGTAGAGATAATCGATGATAGGAATGCGTGTTGCCAGAAGATCATTGAACGCTGCGGTGCCACCTGCCTTGACGATCGAGTCTGGATCTTCACCGTCAGGTAAAAACAGGAAGTGAGCGTCGCGTCCGTCTTGCAGGCAAGGCAAGGTTGCGGTTAATGCCCGCCAGGCAGCGGAGCGTCCGGCCTTGTCGCCGTCAAAACAGAAGATGATATTGGGTACGGTTCTGAACAGTGTTTCACTGTGTTGTTGATTCGCCGCTGTGCCAAGCGTTGCAACGGCATTTGTGATGCCATGTTGTGCGAGTGCCACGACATCCATATAACCTTCAACTACGATGACATTACCGGCGTCCTGCGCACTACGTCGGGCTTCATACAGACCGTAGAGCTCACTGCCTTTGTGAAAAAGTGGTGTCTCAGGTGAATTCAGATATTTGGGTTCTGCATTGCCGAGTACACGACCACCAAAGCCGATAACGCGCCCTCGTCGATCTCGAATCGGGAACATGATGCGATGTCGAAAGCGTTGGTAGGGTCGTTTGCCCTTGTCACCTTGAATCAGCATGCCGGTTTTCAGTAATGCGGCTTCTTCGTTGGGAAATGCTTTTTGCAATGCATCCCAACCATCGGGTACATAACCGATAGCAAACTCGCGTGCGATTTCTCCAGAAAGGCCGCGTGCTTTGAGATAGTCAATGGCGTCTGTTGATTTGCGGAGTTCTGCCTGATAGAAAGCCGCAACCGACTCCATCAAGGTATACAGCGGTTTACTGTCATTGCGCTGTTGCGCTGCTTGTTCATCACGCGGTACTTCCATGCCAACCATGTCAGCCAAGGTTTCGATGGCATCGACAAAGTGCATATTGTCGTATTCCATCAAAAAGCCGATAGCGTTGCCGTTCGCGCTACAACCAAAGCAGTGATAGAACTGTTTGGTCTGACTGACTGTGAATGATGGGGTCTTCTCGTTGTGAAAGGGGCAGCAGGCCGAGTAGTTGGCGCCACTCTTTTTCAGAGAGACGCGTAGATCGATGACCTCAACGATATCAACGCGGGCAAGCAACTCATCAATAAAATGCTGAGGTATTTGCCCGGCCATCGAATATCAGGCTGCGCGTCCGAGCGTTGACAGTAGCTCGCCCAGTTCTGCCGCTTTCGGTTTCACCATCCAGAAGCGCGACGCCAAGCTGTAGTAGTCGTCGATCATCTGTTGGCCAAGCGAGCTTCCTGTCTCGTTAACGTGGTCTTCAATCAACACTTGTAGATAATTACGATAACGTTCCATGGATTCGGCGTGCAATCGATGAATATCGATGAGTTCGTGGTTGTAGCGATCAACGAAGACATTATGTTGATCAAATACGAAGGCGAGTCCGCCGGTCATGCCCGCGCCGAAGTTCACGCCTGTTTCGCCTAAAACCACAACACAGCCACCGGTCATGTATTCGCAACCGTGATCGCCAATGCCTTCGACAACGGCAACGGCCCCACTGTTTCTGACCGCAAAGCGTTCGCCACCGAGTCCTGCGGCGTAAAAGCTGCCGCCGGTTGCACCATACAGGCAGGTATTACCGACGATTGTCGATTTGCGTCCGGTGTAGCGTGCATCAACCGGTGGTCGGATTACGATCTTGCCACCAGCCATGCCTTTACCCACGTAGTCGTTGGCATCACCGTCGAGATGCAGATTCAGACCACCGGCATTCCACACACCGAAAGACTGACCGGCGGTACCCGTACAGTAAATGTTAATCGGGTTGTCATGCATGCCGCTGTTGCCATGTTGTCGGGCAATCTCGCCAGACAAACGCGCGCCGATCGAACGATTGACGTTTTTGATGGTGTAGTGAAAATCACCACCGATCGATTTTCGAATGGCTGATTTACAATCACTTAACATCTGTTCAGCCAGCAAGCCTTTGTCATGAGGCTCGTTACGTTCAACCTGGCAGAAGCGCGGTGCGTCCTCGGCCACATCGCCGGTCGCGAGTAGGGGCGAAAGATCAAGACGTGCCTGGCGATCCGTCTGTCCCGTGACCGGTGTCAGGTATTCTGATCGACCAATAATTTCTTCGATACTCCGCACACCGAGACTTGCCAGATGGTGCCTGACATCTTCGGCGACAAAACGCATGTAATTCATGACCTTTTCAACGTTGCCATGAAAGTGTTTCATGCGCAGCACTTTGTGCTGTGTGGCAACACCGGTTGCACAGTTGTTCAGGTGACAGATGCGCAGGTACTTGCAACCCATTGCGATCATCGGTCCGGTACCAAAGCCAAAACTCTCAGCACCCATGATAGCCGCCTTGATAACATCAAGACCTGTCTTCAAGCCGCCATCGGCCTGTACCCGAACCTTGGCACGAAGGCCATTGGCTCGCAGTACCTGATGCGTTTCGGACATGCCGAGTTCCCAAGGTGAGCCGGCGTACTTGACGCTGGTCAGGGGTGACGCTCCGGTACCACCGTCATAACCAGAAATGGTGATGAGATCGGCGTAGGCTTTTGCAACACCTGCGGCAATGGTGCCCACGCCGGCTTCGGCAACCAGTTTGACCGACACCAGTGCTTCTGGATTGACTTGCTTGAGATCAAAGATCAACTGCGCAAGATCCTCGATCGAATAGATATCGTGGTGCGG
>CAYUZB010000157.1:0-1219 GCA_964449565.1 uncultured Granulosicoccaceae bacterium
AGCTGGGTCTCAAGCCCATCCTTCTCGGTTTGCAACTCGCCAAGCTGAGATTCGAGATTTGCCTTGGCTCCTTCCAGCTCAGCAACTGAAGCTTCAAGCGTCGATGTCTGCCCTTCAAGTTCGCCGACTTTGGCCAACATTACAGCATTGGTACTTCGTACATTGCCTAATTCTGAATCGACGCTTCCTTTGAGGGTTTGCACTTCTGACAATTGCCCTTCCAGCGCCGTATTGGCGGCGTTGGCTTCTTCGAGCTGCGTTTCCAATGCTGCTTTGACGCTTGTGGCTTCACTCAGTTGTGCTTCAAGTGCAGATTTCGCGTCACCGAGTTCTTGAATCTGACCTTCAAGGCCAGTTTTCGCATCGCTCAATTCCTGCATCTGACCTTCGAGTCCAGATAAATTTTCAGTCGCGGCAGTTACCTGATTTTGTAGATCGGCCTTCTCGGATTCCAGGGAACTGATTCGCGTATTCAGGCTACCGGCTTGATCGTCCAGGCTGGCAGTCATCGTCGAAATCTGGTTATCGCGTTCGCCGATCGTTTCTTCTGCGACAACAAGCTTGCCTTCAAGATCGCCTACTTTTGTACCCAACTCGGTGACTTCACCTTGCAAGGCATCACGCTCGCCCACGACGCCCTCAAGCTCACTGATCTGACCACTCAATGCGGTTTTCTCAGTTTCGAGCAGGGAGACCTGTTCGACCAAGGCGCCTTTTTCGCCTTCCAGCGTGGCTACTTGCTCAGTCAATTCGTTCTGGCCGGACGCAAGAAACTCTATCTGCTCAAGCATTAGAGACTTTTCACTCGACAGACTCGCGATCTGTGGCTGTAGATTGGCCGCTATCGTATCCTCCGCTCCCGCAAGCTGACCTTCAAGGTCGCCCAATTTGGCACCTAGTTCGACCACTTCACCTTGCAGGGCATCACGCTCGCCCACGACGCCTTCAAGCTCAGTGATTTGACCGCTCAATTCGGTCTGTAATTCGTCAACCTGACCCAACAGCGTCCCACGTTCGGCCTCAAGGTCGCTGCTTCGTTGACGCAACTCGGCTATCGCCGGTTTCTGCAAGTTTATCGTCGCTTGTAGCTCGTTAAGATTGGCCGCGACTTCGGTCTGCGAACTGTCCAGGCTCGCCTCAAGCTGTTCATTACGTTGACGAAGTTCAGCAATCGCAGGTTTCTGCAGATCAATGGTTGCCTGCAACTCTTCAACTTCCG
>CAYUZB010000157.1:1319-7141 GCA_964449565.1 uncultured Granulosicoccaceae bacterium
TCAGCAATCGCAGGTTTCTGCAGATCAATGGTTGCCTGCAACTCTTCAACTTCCGTTTGAAAAGCGGCCAGTTGTTCACCGCCTTCGGCTTCTAACTGTTCATTACGTTGACGAAGTTCAGCAATCGCAGGTTTCTGCAGATCAATGGTTGCCTGCAACTCTTCAACTTCCGCTTGAAAAGCGGTCAGTTGTTCACCGCCTTCGGCTTCTAACTGTGTATTGCGTTGACGAAGTTCAGCAATCACTGGCTTTTGTAAATCGATCGTCCCCTGCAGTTCCTCAACCTCACCGCGCAACGAAGCCAACCTTTCACCTTCGCTTGCCTCAAATTGCGAATTGCGTAAACGCAATTCAGCAATGGCCGGCTTCTGTAGATCGATTGTCGCCTGCAATTCCGCCACCTGACCTTCGTATTCACCGAGCTGGGCCTCCATCTCCAGCAACGACTCAGCGGCGGCGGTTTGTTCAGCTTCCAGAGTTTGCCTATCGCTCTCAAACGATGCGAGCGTTGCTGTCAGCTCAGCGTTTTCAGCGGTGAGTTGACTCACATCAGATTCCAACGTCGACTTGCTGCTGGCCAATGAAGCCGCCAATGAACCGGCAGACGCAGATGCGGTTTGCGTTTTAGTCAGACGACGCTGAACACCTTCGAGTTCAGCTCGAATTTGCTCCATGTCCGACTCAGTAGTCGATTTGCTGCTGGCCAGTGACGCCGCCAATGAGCCGGCTGACGCAGATGCGGTCTGGGTCTTTTTCAGTCGACGCTGCACTCCGTCAAGGGTCGCCTGCAATTCACCTTTATCCGCTGACAGCGTGGCAACCTCGCCTTGCAGGTTCTCGACGTCAGCTTCCAGCGCCTGTTTTCGTGCTTCGAGATCACCGATCTCTGCATTGAGCGTAGTAGTGTCTGTCGCATACTGAGCCTGCAGGCTGGTCAGGTCCTGCTTTACTACATCCAGTTCAGCTGTCGAACCAGCAGAAGATGCCATCAAACCCTGGATTTGGGAATTTAGCTCTTCGACGCCAGCATCCCGGTCACTCAATGCAGCAGACTGTGTTTCCAGCTCGACGGTCGCAGACTGCAGCTCAGCAGTCGTCGACTGCAGCTCACCTTCAACAACCGCAAGATTCTCGGTTGCTTCAACCAACTTACCTTCTGTAGCACGCAAGGTATCCTGAGTTTCGAGCAGAACATTTTCGGTCTCGACCAGGGTGGTCTCGGTATTTGCCAGATTGTCCCGTGTGAAAGCCAGATTTTCCGTTACCTCAACCAACTTACCTTCGGTTACGCTCAAGGTGTCTTGGGTTTCGAGCAGAGCAGTTTCGGTTTCGACCAGAGTGGTCTCAGTGTTTGTCAGATTGTCCCGCGTGAAAGCCAGATTCTGTTCAAACGATACAACGCGGTTCTGTAAAGTCGAGACCTCTGTACTAAGCCCTTCCTTGACCGCCTCGAGCTCTCCAATTTCCATATTCAGTAGCGAGGTATCAGTGTCATAGACGCCCAGTAGCGTGTCGTAACTGGCGCGCGCATTTTTCAGTGCCTCGGATGCGCCAGAGGTACTGCTGATCAATGATTGCACTTCAGCATTTGCAGCTTCGGTCCTGGTATCACTCGCTGCAGTGGCGGTAGCCAGAGATGCAAGCAAATCATCCATCGCCGAAGACTGACTCGCCAAAGCGGAATTTTTCTGTTCGACGGATGCCTTGACCTCAGCAAGTTCAGCAGCTGCGGATTCAGATTGTGCCTGCATGGATGCCAGCTGATCATCCAGTTCAGCCGCTTGTGCATCAATTTGCAGATTGGCAGCGGACAGTTGCTCAGACAACGATTGCACCTCACTTTCCAAGGTACCGACGGTAGATTGTGCCTCGCTGCCGACACTTGCAGCTCTGGATGTCATCGTAGCCAGGTCTGATTCCAGTTCAGCGATTCTGCTGGTCAACGTTGATTCGTTATCAGTCGCAGCGCTCAACAAAGACTGTACTTCAGTCGAATTGGTGCCCAGATCTGCGACCTGAGTTTCCAAGCTGGCGACTTGCTCACGCAAGCCTGCAAGCTCAGACTCACTGGCTGCAAGCGATTCCTTGAGGACATCGCGCTCGCTTTCAAGGTTGAAAACCGAACTCTTGTAGGAATCGACGTCTTTCGTCCTGGCCTCAATGTCACCCAGCAACTGCGTGCGCTCGGCCTGCACTGCTTCGAGACGATCGCCGGTCCTGGATTGCGCTATCCAGGCAGTAAGCAAACCAAGTAACGCGAGTGCAGCAAGTATGAACTTCAATTGATACGACGATTTGCTTGGAGCAGTTTCGAAGTCTCTGAACATGGGTCGGATTCCGGTGGACTGGACTGAAGTAAGAGGAATTAACGGTACAAAACCGCGCGCCTATCGTAGCGAAAATGACTGTCCGCCACAATCTCGACTAAGCGGAAAAGTACTTGTACAAGTTCGCACTACATGCTCGCGCATTCTAGAGACTACACGGTTTCGGTTACAATCATCGGCTTCGTGACTTATTGTGAAATTTAATCTGTGCGCGTACATCTCAGTGCCTTGGGTTGCAGGCTTAACGAAGCCGAACTGGAACAGTGGGCCAGCCGTTTCTCCGCAGCTGGGGATACTATTACTGCGGACGTCGAAACAGCCGACGTGATGGTCATGAACACGTGCGCCGTTACACGCGAAGCGGTCCGGAAATCACGCCAGAAACTGCAACGACTGCAACGTGATAACCCAAATGCAAAACTTGTCGTAAGTGGTTGCTACAGCTCGCTGGAATCACCCGAAGCCTTATCAGAACTGGGCGTGGATTTGATTGTGCCCAATACCGAGAAGGATGCCTTGGTAGCACGCACTCGCGAGGCATTTGTCAGTTCCTCCATGCCAGCGAGTGCCACCTTGCCAGCCGAAGCCGCACTTTTTACGCGTAACCGACACCGCGCCTTTATCAAGATACAGGATGGCTGCCGATATCGCTGCACTTTTTGTATCGTGACGGTCGCCCGTGGTGCCGAACGCAGTCGCAGCATCAGTGATATCTGCGACGAAGTCAATGCACTGCATGCGGATGGCATCAAGGAAATCGTGCTCACTGGCGTCCATGTCGGTGGCTATGGTTCAGATATCGATACCGATCTCGCCACGTTGGTTAAAACCTTACTGAGCGACACTGACATGCCACGGATTCGTTTCGCATCGGTTGAACCATGGGATCTGTCACCCGACTTTCTGGAAGTCTTTGCCAACCCGAGAATTCAGCCGCACATGCATTTGCCGTTGCAAAGTGGTTCTGACACGGTGCTGCGGCGCATGGCAAGGCGTTGCAAGACCGCGGATTTCGCGCGACTGACCGATGAATTGCGTCAGGCGATACCAGGCTTCAATGTCACCACCGATATCATCGCGGGCTTTCCTGGTGAAACCGATGAGGAGTGGCTGGAATCATTGACCTTTATCCAGACTCAGAACTTTGGTCACATCCACGCCTTCACCTATTCCGAGCGTGAAGGCACCAAGGCTGCCAATTTGCCAAATCCGGTCGCACCCAAAATCCGACAGGCACGCAATCGTGAGCTGCATGATATTGCACGTAGCTTAAAATCACATGAACTGGCGCGGAATGTCGGGCAGACCGTTGATGTTTTGTGGGAACGCGGTACGGAAATTCAGACCGCTGATGGAAATCGGATGTGGAAACACTCGGGATATACGCCGAACTACTTCCGCGTCGAAACGCTGAGCATAGAGAATCTGGCCAACGAAATCCGGACGACGCACATCGCGGGAGTCGGCAACATCACGTTTGATCATGCTATCAAAGATGATAGCCTCATTAAAAACAAGGATTTAAAACCGCTAGCGACCGGACAAGCAGTACTTCGCGGTGCCTGATATAGAAACTGCGAACTGGTAGTAACTTACTCTTCAAAAGCCCACCAAACTGGCATACGCGTTGAATCAATCAATGCATCAGAAACCCTACCCGCTTCAGATGTAATAAATTGTCAATACTCTTATACTATTGGTGTGTCCAGAGTGGAATTCAATCTGGGAGATACGGAGCTGGGCCACGCAGAATCACTATTCGTACTCTACCCAAACACGATAAAATCAGATTAACTTTAAGGTACCTATGGCGACGAACCCGAAGGCAACAGACGCTAATATCGACCCGGACGAATTGGAAACACGGGAGTGGTTGGACGCTCTCGACGCGGTCATTGATCGTGAGGGCCCGGAACGCGCCCATTTCCTACTCGAACGCATGATCGACAAGGCGCGTCGCTCCGGTGCGAACCTTGGTTATGATGCCAGTACCGCTTATGTCAATACCATTCCACCGCATCTGGAAGTAACGAGCCCAGGGGATCATGAACTCGAACGCCGTGTGCGATCGATGATTCGCTGGAATGCAACCGTCATGGTACTGCGCGCGCAACGGGGCGATTCTGGCCTTGGCGGTCATATCTCAAGCTTTGCTTCAGCTGCCACCTTGTATGACGTAGGTTTCAACCATTTCTTTCACGCGCCAACACCCGATCATGGTGGCGACCTCATCATGTTTCAGGGACACTCGGCCCCGGGCATTTATGCAAGATCCTACCTCGAAGGCCGCCTGACCGAAGAGGATCTCGACAACTTTCGCCGCGAAGTCGATGGCGAAGGGCTTTCGTCCTATCCACACCCATGGCTGATGCCAGAATACTGGCAGTTCCCAACGGTATCGATGGGCTACTGCTCATTAACGTCGATTTATCAGGCGCGCTTCATGAAGTATCTGCAGGATCGAAGCCTCGCGCGAACCGATAACCGCCAGATCTGGGCTTTTCTCGGTGACGGTGAAATGGATGAGCCTGAGTCCCTGGGCGCTATATCACTGGCGGGTCGTGAAAAGCTCGACAACCTGAATTTTGTCATCAATTGCAACCTGCAACGGCTCGATGGGCCGGTACGCGGCAACAGCAAGATCATCCAGGAACTCGAAACACTGTTCCGCGGGGCTGGCTGGAACGTGATCAAAGTGGTTTGGGGCTCGTACTGGGATCCACTACTTGCGCGTGACAAATCCGGCAAGCTGATGCAACTGATGATGGAAACCGTTGACGGCGAGTATCAGAACTTCAAGGCTCGTGGTGGCGCTTACACGCGTGAACACTTCTTTGGCAAGTACCCGGAAACCAAAGCGTTGGTCGCCAACATGACAGACGATGACATCTGGCGTCTGAATCGCGGTGGGCATGACCCACACAAACTCTTTTCCGCTTATTCGCAAGCGGTTGCCCATAAAGGCGAACCAACCCTCATCCTGTGCAAGACCGTCAAGGGTTACGGTATGGGCGAGTCGCTTGAAGGCACCAATGCCACACACCAACAGAAAAAAGTGGATATCGAATCGCTCTTGAAAATGCGTGACCGCTTTGGGCTGCAGTTGACCGACGAACAGGTCAAGAACTACGAATACATCAAGCCTGATCCGGACAGCCCGGAAATAAAATACATGCAGGAACGCCGAAAAGCGCTCGGTGGCTACCTGCCGCAACGCAAGAAATTTGCAGAGCCTCTTGAAGTCCCTCCCCTGTCTGACTTCAAGCAAATTCTTGATGGCTCGGGTGATCGGGAAATGTCGACAACGATGGCCTTCGTTCGACTGCTGACCATCCTCACGCGTGACAAGAAAATTGGCAAGAACGTGGTGCCGATTGTGCCGGATGAAGCGCGTACCTTTGGCATGGAAGGCATGTTCCGGCAGTTAGGCATCTATTCATCGGTGGGTCAGCTGTATGAGCCACAGGATCGTGATCAGATCATGTACTACAAGGA
>CAYUZB010000158.1:0-7036 GCA_964449565.1 uncultured Granulosicoccaceae bacterium
CCTGCAGCGTATTGAACACCCCGTTCAGATTAACGTTCACCACTCGCTGAAAATCCTGAAGCTCAGCATCGGCGGTAGCAACATTGTTAACGATGCCTGCATTCGCAAACACAATATCAGCCGCTTCGGCTTCGGCCAGCGCTCTGCACGCGGCGTTACTGGTGACATCGAGTTCGGCAAAACGTCCTCCAATTTGTTCTGCCAGGGCAAGGCCCGCCGAGTGGTCAATGTCGGCCACGATCACGGTTGCTCCGGATTCAGCAAAGCCTTTGCATATCGCAGCCCCAATACCTTTTGATCCTCCGGTCACAACGGCGGTCTTGCCCTTAAAACACAGACGATGTGCCAGTGTCATCGCAGCACTCCATTAAGCGCCGGATAAAGCGACTTGTACTGCGCGTAGATTTCCTCATAGCGGCTTACATTTTCAGCGATCGGATCGATAACGCGCCCCGGATGCACCATCGAAGCAATGCCATCGTCTATCGTATTGAAATGGCCTGCACCATAGGCAGCCAGTACGGCCGATCCCGTTGATGGGGCGTCTGGAGATGCTGGTACGCGCACAGGAATACCAGCAGTATCCGCATGTATCTGAAGCCAAAGATCAGAGGCTGAAGCACCACCGCCAACAGTCATCTCTCCGCTTTGATAACCCGCATTTTTGAACGCATCGAGTATGGCTCGTGTGCCAAAACCAATGCCTTCCATCATAGCCCTGAAAATATGGTGTTTTTCATGAGCCAGCGTGAGTCCAACAATAGCGCCGCGTGATAGCGGGTCGGTATAAGGTGTTCTGTTGCCTTGAAAATGATCCTGTACGATCAAACCGTCACATCCTGGCTGAAGCTCTGCGGCTTTCTTGTTTAGTTCGTCATAGTCCAGTCCACCTGTTAGTCGCCCAAGCCAGTTGATAATCGAGCCGGTTGAAGTTTGCCCGCCTTCAACAATATAGCGGTCTGGATAAACAATATCGGCATAGGCACCCCATACCCCGGATGCACTCAGCGGTTGTTCAGTAACACCAAACTGCAAGTGTGAAGAACCGGTTATAAGGGCAAGTTGTCCGGGCTGCGCAACACCAAGACCAATCATACCAACAAGCGCATCGGCACCGCCCTGAACCACTTTAACTGTCTGCGACAAACCCAGCTCTTCAGCAGCTTTACTGGTTAACGAGCCCAACACCTCACCAGGTGCTGCAACACGAGGCGGCCATTTTTCGAGAATGTCTTCGATACCAAGCGAGCTGACCAGCGACTTTGCCCAGCCTCCATCACGGTTACGGTAGTGCCACCGCAAACCAGCATTATCCAGACTGGCAGCCCATTCGCCGGTGAGTTTATAGCTCAGGTAATCCTGGTACTCACAGATGCGAAAAGCCTTGTCATAGACTTCCGGTTCGTTGCGCTTAAGCCAAAGGGCTTTTGGAATCATCCATTCCGCCGACACCGGGCCTTCGCCACCACCGTTGAGTAACAGGGCCTCATCGCCGGTGGCAAGCACATCATCGGCTTCAGCGTTTGCTCGTACATCCATCCAGATCAGTGCCGGCCGCAATGCATCGCCGTTAACATCGAGTGCAACTACCGAACAACACGTGGTCGCATAGGCAATAGATTCTATTTGAGATGGATCAACACCCGAATCGGCAATTGCTCCGCGAGAGGCTTTGACAAAATTAGTCCACCAGTCGGCAGGATTTTGTTCGGCGCGTGCACCTGCAGTGAAAGTTGTTTTATAGGGAACAGCCACATTTCCCTTACACGTACCCTGTAAATCATAGACACGTGCTCGTAAACTCTCAGTCCCACCATCTACTGTCAGAAAAAATGCCATCACTCCCTCCCAGATTAAGCGGTAAAATCAAAGCTCTCGGTATGCTACAAGTGCCTTACCAGCATACATAACAGCAGGGCCGCCGCCCATTTCTACAGCTACCGCAAGCGCTTCAACAAGAGCAGCCTCGTCTGCACCCTGTCGTTTTGCTGCATCGACATGGTACAGAATACAATCGTCACAACCCTGGTTCACAGCCACCGCCGCTGCAATCAGCTCTTTTTGAGCAGCGGAAAAGCTGCCGTCACTGGTCGCCGTTTTAGCGATTTTTGAAAAACCTTCAAACAAGGCCGGTGATGTTTTAGCAAATGCCCCAAGACGGGCCTTTGCTGCACTTAGATTATCTTTACTGTTCATAAGGCTATCTTTCGTTCCAGGATCGATTGGACCAAAGGCAAAGCTTCCCAATGCGGCATATGACCCACATCCGGAAAATGATGTACAGACACAAGCGGCGAGATATCTAAAGCCTCAGACCAATTGATTATCTGGTCACGGTGACCAAGAAGCAAAGACACTGGTACTTGTTGTGCGATCAGAGCAAGTTGTTCGCGCACATCTGCATTCTGTCCACTCGCACCAGCCAGGTTTTGCGCAAGATCTGCTATACGCCCTTTGGCAAGAGTGTCAAAGATGGCGTTGTGTGCATCATCTGATAAGCCATTAGGTCCGTGAGTCAGGCTGCTTAGCACTCGCGCAACTGAAGATACGTCACGGGGTTTAGCCAGGGCATCAATAAAATGTGTGTTTATCGTTCTGCCAACACCTGCAGGTGCAATTAATGTTAGCGAGGCAATGGGTAAAGCCTGAGCAAGATCAACCGCCACCAGGGACCCCATGGAATGAGACACAATATGTATTGACTGGGTATCGAATTTTTGATTCAGCAACTCCATAACAGGCAGCGACAGTTCAGAAATATCATGTGCGTCCTGAGCGGATGACCCATGAGAGGGTAAATCCAGCGCCACGGTTCGGTGACCTGCCCTGGCCATTTGAGATTGCAAACCGGCCCATGCCGAATGATCAGCAGCAAAGCCATGAATAAAAACAATCGGCGCACCAGAGCTGACGCCTTTCTCTGCCCAGGCTATTCCATAACCCTTTTGTAAGTCGGCCGCTGGTGTAAGGGATACAGCTTCGATATCCTCACGCTCAACCCGACCTCGTCGACCCGTACCGACAACACCAGCAAGATCGATATTGGCTTGTTTTGCCATGCGTCGAGCAACAGGTGTTGCACGCTTACGTTCACCATGCGTTTTGGTCGCCGCTGTTGCCGCAGGTTTGGTTTTGTGTTCTGCAGGCTGAGCAGGTTCGGGCCCGGCAGGCTCAGACACAGGAGGCTCAGCCGATGTGGTTTCATCATCACTGCCATCGCTGGTCCAGTCTGGACCGCTGCCTACATCTATCTTTGCTATAGATGCACCAACCTCTATCGTTTCTCCAACTTCAACCAGCGACTCAACCAGTACTCCATCACCCAACGCGGGATATTCGACCAGAGTTTTGTCCGTTTCTACCTCCATGATGGGATCGCCGCGCTTGAACGGCGCGCCAAACTCAACCAACCATGCGACCAGCTGACCCTCGTCCATGGTTTCACCCAAGCGAGGCATTTTTAAAATACTGGTCATGCCAGCATCTTCTGCGCTGTTTCGGCAACAAACTCTGGCGTTGGAACCGAATTCTTCTCGAGTTCGACCGATACCGAAATCGGGATATCTTCGCCAGCGACTCTGATCACAGGCTCTTCGAGAAAGTCGAAACACTCTTCAGTAATACGCGCAGCAAGTTCGGCTGCAACACCGGATGTCATTGCACCTTCAGACACAACCATCGCTTTGCCGACCTTCTCAACCTCTTCCCGAATGGTGTCGAAGTCCATCGGGTTTAGTGTGCGCAGATC
Source organism: uncultured Granulosicoccaceae bacterium (assembly GCA_964449565.1). Taxonomy (GTDB): domain Bacteria; phylum Pseudomonadota; class Gammaproteobacteria; order Granulosicoccales; family Granulosicoccaceae; genus Granulosicoccus. Next base: position 3,749 of record CAYUZB010000158.1, read on the forward strand.
GATGACTGTGGCCTCAATACCAAGACTCGACAACTCTTCCGCTGCTTTTAAAACAAAGTGCACCTGGCGCGAGTACGTCACAATGACAAGGTCGCTACCTTTGCGTCGCACAACCGCCTTACCCCAGGCCGGCGGAGGAACATCCAAATCAACTTCCTCAGACAATGCGTAGAGACCTTTGTGCTCAATGAACACAACAGGGTCTGGTTGCGTTAAAGCCTGACGCAGCAAATGATAAGCGTCATACACCGTTGCCGGCATAGCCAGGCGCAAACCTGGCGTGTGCATGACATAGGCTTCGAGTGACTGACTATGCTGAGCGCCAGCTGAACGACCAGTACCACCCTGGGTGCGTAAAACCATCGGAACACCTATCTGGCCACCAAACATATAACGAATTTTTGCCGCCTGATTGCAAAGCTGATCCATCGTCATCCCTATAAAGTCCACGTACATCAACTCTGCAACAGGCCGCATACCAGCCATGGCTGCACCAACGGCAGTGCCGACAATTGACGGTTCAGAAATCGGGGTATCGATTAACCTCTCTGCGCCAAATTCTTCGATAAGACCTTTTGTTACTCCATAGGCCCCACCGTAGCGTCCAACCTCTTCACCAATGACAAAGATATCGGGGTCTTCACGCATGGCATCGGTCAGCGCCTGCTTCAGAGCATCGCGATAAGCAAGTTTTTGCATCTGTTTAATCCTGTGCAAGAACCCGATCGATTCGGGTCCGAACCGACTCTGGTTCTGGTTGATCTGGTGCGAACACATCGCGGAACATCGTGTCCAGCGCTGGCTCTTCGGATTGGATGGTGAATTCAATAGTCGCATCCATCTCGGCTGCAACTTTAGCGTCGATAGCATCTGTCTGCGTCTCATCCATACCGTTTTCTATGAGCATTTTTCGCGAGAATTCAACTGGGTCTTTAGCGCGACCTTCAGCCTCCTCAGCTTCACTTCGATAAGGGCTTTTGTCTTTCCGACCGTGGCCAAAAAAACGATAACAATCAATCGCTACAAATCCTGGAGTACCGGCACGTGCGCCGTCGACAATGCGCGACCCGACCTCAGCAACATCCAGAACGTCCAACCCATCAACGGTTTCCGCATTTAGACCAAAAGCCTTAGCGCGTTCGTGCAGTTTCGTGGCTTTGGTTGCCTGATCAATGCGTGTTCCCATACCCCATTGGTTGTTGATACAAACAAAAACTGCCGGTAAGTCCCAGAGTGCTGCCATATTCATCGATTCGTACAAGATGCCTTGTTGCATCGCACCATCGCCGAAAAACGCGATGGAAACTGCACCAGTCTTACGTTGTTTAGCAACCAACGCTGCCCCTACCACAGCAGGGATTCCACCACCGACTATCGCGTTGGCACCAAGATGACCCAGACCCATATCAGCAATATGCATTGAGCCTCCCTTGCCTCGACAGTAGCCAGTTTCTTTACCACCGATTTCGGACATCATGCGCTTGGGGTCTGCACCGCGAGCCAGAAAAATTCCGTGTCCGCGATGATGGGTCGTAAACGTATCACCATCCTGCATAGCAGAGCACACACCAACCGCTGCGCTCTCTTCTCCAATCGACAAGTGCAGCATTGAACCTGCGCTCTCTCCACGAAGATATAACTCCCCGACCCTGTCCTCGAACGTTCGAATACGACGCATCTCGGTGTAATGGCCAAGTAAGTTGGAATTACTATTTTCTGGTGTTTCTACTTCAGCAAGCTGATTCAATTCCATACTCCTTACAAAATACTCAATTTGGTAGTCCGGGACACCACTGCAACTGCGACAAGAATGATGAGGCCTTTGACAATGCTTTGAATAAACGTGTCCATGCCCATCAGATTTAGCCCGTTGTTGAGGACGCCGATAAAAAGTGCGCCGCAGAACGTGCCTATGACCGTCGCTGTGCCAGGCCGAAACATGGTCATGCCGATAAACACCGTGGCCAGCCCGTCAAGCAGAAATCGCTCGCCAACATTAGGCTGACCTGACCCGAGACGTGCGGCGAGTAAGAGTCCTGCGATAGCGGCAAAAACAGCGACGAGTACCAGTGCGGCAATGCGATAAAAGTCCACGCGAATACCCGATAACTCAGCCGCCTTTTGATTACCGCCGACTGCGTAGATATAACGACCGAATACCGTTCGCTCCATCGCAACCCAGGCGATGCCTACTGCACCAATCATAAAAAAGGCAAGTACTGGTATTCCCCAGACACGGCCCTGACCAAGCCAGGTATAGGCTTCAGGCAAACCACCATAGATAGCTCGTCCACCGGTAAATAAAAAGTTAATGCCAAACAGAATCGAACCCATGGCAAGCGTTGCGATAAGAGAAGGAATACCCACTTTGGTCACAAGCCAGCCGTTGATCAGTCCAACCAGCAGCCCTGCACCAACAGCTGCAGCAAAGGCAACCGGAATACCGTATCCATTAACAAGCATCAGCGGTGTCAAAATACCTGCCAGCCCAACAGTGAACCCAACAGAAAGATCAATTTCTTTAGCTGCAAAGCCAAAGGTCAGACCAGCACCGACAATTCCAAGAATAGAAATCTGCTGCAAAATATTGGTCAGGTTGAAAAACGTCAGGAACCGATCAACAAACAATGAAAAACCACAAAAGATCACTGCCAGCACGATCAGGGTTGAGTATCTAAGCACCCAGTCACCCTTTAACTTTGGCGTTTCAGCCGGAGCTTTGAGGTTCGTATCTGTATCTGCCATCATGTTTCTCTTCCTGTCATTGCTGCAATGAAGCGAGCTTCTGAATAGCTATCTGACTGAATATCCGGGCCTGGTCGCCCACCTGAAAACGGCACAACCCTGTGTGCCACTTGTTCAATTTCAAGCAAGTCCGACGAGGCAACAATGATCGCCACACCACTTTCAGCCAGTCGTCGAATTTGCGCGTATATTTCCTGTTTCGCTCCAACATCGACGCCCTCTGTGGGCTCGATAAAGATCATGACTTTGTAACGATCTCCAGCTCCATAGAGCCATTTTCCGAGACTTATCTTTTGTTTGTTTCCACCCGACAGAGTCTTGACCGTTTGCTCAGAGCCACTTGCCTTTACATTCAAATCGCGCACGATTCGCTGTACTTCCACGCCTTCTTTTCCCCGACTCAGCAGCCCAAAAGATTTACCCGCTTCAGGGTGGACGACCGATAAGTTTTCTCGAACAGTACCTTCGGCCGTTAATGCGTTTTGCATACGGTGATCAGGTATAAAAGCCATACCAAGATTCTGCATTCGTCTTGGTGATGGA
>CAYUZB010000159.1:0-1534 GCA_964449565.1 uncultured Granulosicoccaceae bacterium
TACCTCGGCGTTAATGTCGATCATGTCGCCACCGTCCGTGAAGCTCGCGGCTGCGGCTATCCGGACCCGGTTCACGCGGCATTGCAGGCCGAGCTCGCTGGAGCTGATGGCATCACCATGCATTTGCGTGAGGATCGACGACATGTCCAGGATCATGACATCGAGCGTTTCGCTGCAAGCACACAAACCAAGCTCAACCTTGAAATCGCAGCAACCGATGAAATGCGCAAAATTGCCATGGCGGTCAAACCCAAGGACGTCTGCCTGGTTCCCGAGAAACGCGAAGAGTTGACTACCGAGGGAGGCCTGGATGTGGTATCGCAACAGGACTTTTTATCGGACTACGTCGCAAGCTTGCAGGAGGCAGGTATACAAACCTCATTATTCATCGACCCGGTAGAAGCACAAATTGAAGCGACCGCTCGTGTCGGAGCACCAATTGTTGAATTACATACCGGAAGCTACGCCGAAACCGACACACCTGCGACAAGAACTACCGAGCTATCCCGCATCATATCTGCTTGTGATTATGCCTTCAGTCTCGGTTTGATCGTGAATGCAGGTCATGGCTTGCACTATGACAATGTTCAGTCAATCGCAGAAATCGAAACGATCAATGAACTGAATATTGGCCACAGTCTGGTCGCACGTGCCTTGTATTGGGGACTACCAACAGCCGTCTCTAAAATGAAACGGCTAATGGTTGAGGCAAGACATCGATAAGCGCTTAATAGCACTCAGCGTCAGTTCTCAAGAACGGGGCTGATACGCTCGCACGTAGTCGATAACTAAAGTTGGCGCAGCAGGTGTTGTACTGTCGGTTGCACCAGGCCAAACACCACCTAAAGCGAGATTGAGTATCAGAAACATGTCCTGACTGGCAACGTTTTCACCTGTAATTCTGAAACGCGGCTGCCCGTCAACATAGAACAGGAATTCGTCCGGGCTCCACAAAACGCCGAAGGTGTGAAAACCATCAGCGAGCCCTTCGATAGGCACTTCCCACTGACCAGGAGAGCGCAGATTGCCATCACTATCCTGATAGTTGTAATTGTGGAAAGCCGAATTTGGACGCGCACCGTTGTACTCGACGATGTACAGCTCAGGTCTCAAGCCATCAAACTCTGAACTCAAGGCCCAAAAGGCCGGCCAAAGGCCTTGCCCACCCTGAACATCCATTCGAGCTTCAATATAACCAAAGGTAAGATCGAAGTTCTCAGCTGTGGTTATCACGCCGGACAACCACGGCTGTTCGTTGGCGGCTGAGCGCAATGCTTCAGGGGTTTGCTGCGCAGTGATCGTCAAATGCTCACCATCGAAACTGAACGGGTTAAATTCAAAATCTGGTGCGTTCTGGACATCCACATAATATTGCTGCTGGTCAAATATGGCGACATCCGGTCCCCATGGCAACGCCGAATTCCATTTACGCGAATCCAGAGAAGCGCCCTGAAATTCGTCACTAAACACTAGGTCGAATTGAGTCAGATCTATTCCTTCGGGAATTGCTGGTGAAGTTTCAACTGATGTTTCA
>CAYUZB010000159.1:1634-6878 GCA_964449565.1 uncultured Granulosicoccaceae bacterium
TTGAGTCAGATCTATTCCTTCGGGAATTGCTGGTGAAGTTTCAACTGATGTTTCATCCGGTGTTTCATCCGGTGTTTCATCCGGTGTTTCATCCGGTGTTTCATCCGGTGTTTCATCCGGTGTTTCATCCGGTGTTTGTATGGGTGCCAGCGACGGAACTTCCTCCTCTTCGTTGGCCTGCCCCAGATCGACCGGATCAGGATCTGTCACACCAAACGGATCAATCGGATCGGGTGTACCGTTGTTTTCAGCAAGATTAACGGTCGGAGCGGCCTGTTGGGCGATAAAAGCATCGTTAAGCGCCTCATCTCGAATCGGCTCAAGTCCCGAATCACCACAAGCACTGAGAAAAACTGCTCCGAGAATCGTAATACCAATTGCGTGACCTGATACCGGTGAATTTTTTCTTGTCATGTTCTGCTGGCTCATATTCACACGCTCCTAGTAATAAAACCTGATGCCAAGACCAAGAGAGTCGTTGTCACCGATTTCAAATCGAGAGACCAGATCAATCTGGTGATTGATATGTATGAAGCCGCTGCCAAACAGTACTGGATCACCGTCGAAGAAACTGCTGTAACCAGCACCACCCTGAAATTCAAAATGGCGATTGACGACCACCCTCGAGCTCAAGCCAAGAAACACACCAGTATCACTCGATTCTGCACTGATATTCCTGCCCTCATCGCTGAATTCGTGATTGCCGTATTCGAGACCCGCTGTCAAAACAACCGTTAGCCGGTCAGCGTTGGGTGGGGTCAGGTAATAGCCACCACCAAGCAACACTTCTTGATAACTACTCGCCAGGCCAACACGTCCTAGATAATGAAAACGTGAATGACTGTCGGCACTCGCTTCGAGGCTCAGACCGCCGCCACCAAAGTCGAACGCTGTCGGCAGCGCGTCGACATAATCAAAGTCTCTGCTACTCGCACGAACTGCGGATGGCAGTCGCAAGGCACTCAAGATTGCTGATGAAGATTCTGGCGTACCGACTTGCTCGGCAGTTTCAGTAACAGCGATGGAATTGTCTTCATCACTACGAGCATCGGTTGCAGGCAATGGATCTGCAGCTGCAACCGTTGGCTCACTGATTTTGTCAGCATCAGGTATTGCCAACGATGTGTCATCCGTTTCAACTGCAAGCGTTTCACTTTCTGTTGGCACAGCTTGCTGTGATTCTGACGCGGTAGCAGGGTTATCTTTTGCTTGTTGTTGGGTTCGTAATCGTTTACGCGCTTCAGCGAGCAAACGCTGATATCGAACTTCTTCAGACTCATTTGTATCAGTTGTTTCGGTCACCGCTTCAGACGCTGGCGGCTTTATCACTTCAGAGGGTTCAGTCACGACAACAGTCTGAGTAACCGACTTTCGCCTTGGCACCGTGTATAAGTCAGACGGGTCAAGACTTCCATCATCACGCAGAAAAACCAGCCCATCCAGAATAATTCGTGATCCCGGTGAACCACCGCTTGCTGGCAGATCCGAACGAGCCTGACGATAAGCTTGCCCGTCAATCACCACAGAGCGGCCTGCCGGTGAGCCCGAACTGGCAGATACGTTGACCGATGACGCGGTTTGTAATTCGGAACGAGCTGCACTTGGTGATGTCTGGCCATCGGGCAGATTTTCACTAATATGCGCAGCTGCGCTTTGTGAACGAATGATGGTCGCTTTCAATTGTTTGCCACTAGCATCCGTTTCGGTCGCAGTCGTGACCACCGGCTCGCTCAACAGTGTCGACTTGATCGTTTCCCGGACAGGTTCCGTTTTCGCGACTGAAACGCCTGAGCTTGCATTTGCAGAGTCGTTGCCCGTCGCCTGCTTCAAAGATTCCGATGTTGAAGCATAAGCAGCTTCGAGATTCCAGCTCGGGCCTATCCCCTGGCAATCACCAGAATCGGGGTTCAGGCTGCCATAACAGTCTCTGGAGGCCCCTGGGGAGACGTCACCCGGGCCGTGACCGCATTGTGCGTCAGGGTAAACCGGATAATTGAAAACCCCAGCACTTCGGGTAAGTGAAGGGCCAGAACCTATGCGTTCGCAGATCTGCTTGACAGACTGACCGCCCACGGGCGTCGGAAGGATATTGCGGTGAATAGACTGATCTAGAGCACCGAGACAATAACAAGCGCCTTCAGCAGCATAACTGCCCCCCCAGGGGGTGTCGGCGGCGGTGGACGGCTGTGTGACGGCTAACATCGAGAAGCCCAGCACTGCTGGCATGCTTAGCATTCGCATGAATTCACGATTCCAGAGAGAAATTACGCAATTCACGCATCAGGAAGCATGCCAGCCGTTACCAGAAAATAATGACGATTTCCGTAACCAGTCCTTCAAGGCCGCTCCCCACGTTCCGATAACTCAACTTAAGAACGCAAGACTCGTGGGCTTTTTCGAGTCTGATCAGTGACCTGCGCTCAAAAAATGAGATGTGTGTCAACTAAATTAATGTTTAAGGCCCGAAACAGACCAATGATTACAAGAACGTCAAAAAAAAGAACGTCAAAAAAAGAGGTCGTTTGTATTCGTTTCTTTAAAAACACTCTCGCACTTGCGACAAGCTGCGCTCTGCTGGCTTGTTCCCAGGGCGTCGAAGATCTGACACAGGTCGATGCCGCCCAGGCATTGGTGAATGGCGCTGAGGTTACGATCCCAAACCCGCCACTCGGCGCCGCTGGACCATCTCGCAGCGCAGCCGAATTGACTAACGACGTGACACAAACTTTGAGCTTCGCACGCCAAATTGCCGACAACGAGGCAGCTGCTAGTGCATCTGACAATAACCCTCTGACTATCGCGTCCGAATCAGCAGAAAGTACTGCTACGGATACCAATACTGAAACGACGCAAGCCACAATTGTGCCTCAATCTGCCACCGTAGCCATTCCTCAGCAACCCGAGTCTACTAGCGAAGCGCAAGCTACAAGCCTGGCGTCAACAACTTCCGGTTCCAACAATGAATCGTCTGAGCCAGCGAGTGAGACGAATTCTCAGAGCATGACAAGTGCCCTGACATCACCAGCCCCAGCTCCAGGGTCGATCATCGACGATACACCAGACAACACGGTTGGTACTGAATTCCAGTCGCTCAGGACCCAGGGATTTTTAGGCGAGGTACTCGACGATGGGACCATCAGAGTCCGCTGGAATGCTGATCCGTCTGCTCGAGGCTACAACATCTATCGACAAGCGGAATACATCACTACGGTATTTGACACCGAATATATCGATACCGATGTTTTTGATACCAATTATTACTACGAGATAGAGGCGTTCGATTTTGCTGAAAACTTTAGCCGCATCGCGACCGGGCTGACCGTCAAAGTGCGCGGTCTGGGTAAACCTGATCCGAATGCTCCTGTCGCCAATGCTGCTCTCCTGCAAGACTACACTTTGGTGTTTTCCGATGAATTTGACGGTAATACACTCGATACAAGTAAATGGAATACGGCCTATCTATGGGGTACCGATCTTTTCATCAACAGTGAAGAGCAATACTATGTCGATGTGAACAACGATCCTGAGTTTGGATTCAATCCGTTCAGTTTCGATGGAGAGAACCTGTCAATAAACTCGATCAGAACCCCTGAGGCACTGAAACCAAAAGCTTTGAATCAACCGTATCTATCTGGTGTCATAACCAGTTACGACGCGTTCAAATTTACTTACGGCTATGTAGAAGCACGTGCCAAAGTCCCTTACGGTACAGGATTATGGCCAGCATTCTGGTTACTTAACGCCTACTATGTAGATGATGAGCCGGAAATCGATATCATGGAGTTCATCGGTGATGATCAAGATGTCGTTTACCACACATACCATTACTACGACAGCGATGACGTTCTACGATCAACCGAATCGGCACCAACGGTTGGAATCGACTATACCGCAGACTTCCATACCTATGCGGTGGAATGGAAGCCAGGAACGCTGGTGTTTTATGTTGATGGCGTAGAACGACATCGCGTTGTTGACCCCAAGGTGTCACAACAGGAAATGTACGTGATCGCCAACACGGCAATCGGCGGCTGGTGGCCTGGATCACCAGACGAGACAACACCGTTTCCAGCGCAATATCAGATCGACTACATTCGGGTTTATCAAAAAACCACACCATTCAACGACGTTGTTTTGGATGACTCGACAAGCAGCGTACCTCTGGCAGTGAACGTACCTGGCACTTCGCCTAATCATCGTCCAACTTTTGAACAATGGCCAGAAGGATATCCCGAACGCTAGCGACTAGCGTTACGGGAAATCTATTCAGCTGATAAAGAATGGGCTGCTTTTCAAACGGAAAGTACGTAGCATGACATCAAAGGCATCGCGCATCATGACTTCATTGGCCGGTTCCCCGATTGCATAGAAGGCAATCGTGTAACCAAGACCTTGAATCTCGGCCTGATGCACGATCAAATCTATTGCGCTCAATCCGTTTTCGCGGCCATCAATTCGCAGATGTTCACGAAAACCGGATTTGCCATTGACCTTGATCATCTCGCGCTGCCTGCCATCGGTTTCAAACAAGCCTGAGTCACGCCCAGGTAATAACTCAACGAGTATATAGTCAGCAAAGCGATCGTCCTTTCCTTGGCGACCGGATTCAAACCCAATTGCATAACCAGGTTCGAGAAGCCTATCATCGTCATCCACATCTGCAATTACCGGCGACCAGCCTGCCGGAACCGCAACACTGAATCCATAATCAGTGTTCTCGTAGGTATCCAGATTAGTTAATACCTCGCGAGGATATTCTGCATGGACTACCTCGTCAGACTGCAGCGAAGGCATCCACCACAAGCCCGCCAATCCGATCAGTATGGCCAAGGTAAAAGATAGAAAGATAATTGCGCGCCTCATGACTGTAGCATCGCGCGCTCAGCAACGATAATCCGAGACTCTCTACACAGATTTGCGCGGCGCTTGCTGACGCAGTCCGCAGAGAAGTCTTACCTTCGGCTCGTTTGGAAGTCCAGATCAGGTATGACCCATTTGCAGGGCCAATGCCTGTTCAGGGAGTCTAACCGGCAGTTGCACCAGCCGTCGATCCGATAGTCGCACCCGTTGTTGTGCCAGCTGTTGTACCTGTCGTTGTTCCGTCTGTCGCACCCGTCGTTGCGCCAGCTGTTGTACCTGTGGTTGTTCCGTCTGTCGCACCCGTTGTTGCGCCAGCTGTTGTACCTGTCGTTGTTCCGTCTGTCGCACCCGTTGTTGTGCCAGCTGTTGTACCTGTGGTTGTTC
>CAYUZB010000160.1:0-6775 GCA_964449565.1 uncultured Granulosicoccaceae bacterium
GGCCTGATAATTCGAATGGTTTGGAACTGTAACGTTGTTAAGCGCCGCGTGATGGCGTCGCAATATTTGTATTGCGTACCGCGTTGAAAAGCGCTCATAAGCGTCCGAATGAGTCATAATGTATCTCTAGCCTGTTGAGTATCGAACAGGGCGGTTTTTTGGGTCGTATAGCATCACGCTGTGGCCCTTTTACTGCCGGCTGATAAGGAGGTGGCGCGGTTTTTATTGTCTTAGAGCCTTAAAGGGGGTGAGCCACATGTTGATTCTGAGCAGACGGACTGACGAATCAATCGTAATAGGTGACGAAGTTACCATTACTATTTTGAGTGTTAAAGGTAAGCAAGTTCGAATTGGAATTACTGCCCCACCAGATGTAAGCGTACATCGGGAAGAAATTTATCAACGAATTCAAGCTGGCGATCCAACAGGCGCGAGTAAAAGTGAGAACCCGGATACCTCTGACGATTAGGAGGTATCTTCCGTCAATATGATACCCCCGTTTAAAACTCTAAAGCACATATAATTTTTCTGAAAACGCTTTCATTCATAACCCTGAGGTATATCGGGGTTATGAAAAGCCAACATTAGATCTTTCAGACCTCGGAATAGACCACTTTCACAAGCTCCGGTAAGAGTAGGTGCTCGTTGTGATCAAGGGTGCAATTTGAAATTTTGTTCCAAAGCCAACCATCCAGCAAGCTTGAACCCTATTTTTTAGTCCGATACTTGGCTTCCGGTCCTTTTACGTTGCAAACGGTCCTAACTTCTTCGAGTCAAGCCTGAGATAGTTTCGTGACAAAATGCGCTTTTCAAAAAAGTGATTGCCTCATCATATGTAACCAGACGTGCGATCCCGCAGCAGCAGATCACTCAGAATAGACTGTACTAAATCCGCTTGTAGCTTGCCGAAAAGGCCTATTGGTATCATCTGATGCGTGCTTGCCGAAACAGCACGCTTAATAGATGCATTGCGCTGAGTGGTATCTAAAACTTCTTATCGCGAACGTCACGAGTTAGTGGTCTTATACGAAAGGAGTAAATGCAGACCCGACTTATAACGGTATCTGCACCAAGCCCAATTCTTTCACATCGTCTTGAAGTGCACTTTTCTCACTCGTGACAATACCCGTACTTGCCTGCCCTTGATTGAGGTAGGTATCACCCACACGTATCAAATCGTCAAGAGATACCTTCAAGATGCGTTCGCGAAATGATCTTCGCTGCTCGGCAGTCCTACCGAACAGATTTGCCTGGAATGCATTTCGAGCCTCGCCCGCTGGTGAACCGGGTTTGTCGATACCGCTTACCACGTTCAGGATGGCTTCTTCGAGCAAGCGCTCGTCATGTTTCTCCCCCAGTAACCAATCTACCGAGCGATTAAAATCTTTTAAGGTTTCAGCCAAGCGAGGATCTCGGTACGAATAGAAACGAAAGGAAGCTGTATCGGCATCATGGGAAGCGCCACCGCCATAGGCGCCCCCGGTTTCCCGAATTGTCCGGTGCAAGTATCCGTTGCGCAGGAAAGGACCAAGCACGGAAAGCGCCGCCGCATCCTTATGCGACGCAGTAACCGTGGGGAACGCAAGAGCGCAGAAATTAACTTCGGTACTTGTGGTCCAGATTTCCCCGACTTGTTTGCGTATGGCTTCTGGTTTGTACACATCGAATTCGCTTGCAGTATCAAGGTGCATGAAAGCGTCATTTAGGCTTGACGCAACATTTTTCATGTTTTCCTGCTCAGCGACCACCATGAATTGTCTGGGAGCTTCTGCAATGATCTTGTGTATTTCAGTAAGCCGCTCGCCGAAGGCTTTCAATGCTGAATCATCCTTCAAACTATCATCGAAAATTTTCAAATTCTTGATTCCGGCAAGGCCGGTCATCTGATGAGCATTTTGGCTAGTAGGGCTCATGCCGCTTGCCGCGGCCATCATCGCTAACACATGGCCGCTGCCAGTAACGCTTTGTTCACGACTCGCTCGGGACTGAGAGACCAGCTCACGCAATCGAGGATATTCGTCGAAACGAACCCTGGACGCGGTATCCAGTAGCAGTTGCGACATGGCATCAACGTTTCTCATCAATGCCTTGCCACGAATAATGAGGTATCCGCTAACATCCTGCTCGTTGTCAATGGAACCGCGTTGTAGCGCATAGGCTCCGATGCCACCAGATACTGCTGCCTGGTGAGCTTGTGTCGCAAGGTAGTCACGCCCGCCTGAGCCAAGCTCGGCGAGAAACCCGTTGTAAAATGGCAGCAGGCTCTTTAACTCAGAGGAAAGTTGTGGCAACTGGATAATGACGTGTGGGTACACAATGCCATTCGTGCCTTGGGCGTACAGTGTTGCCGGAGCTGCCGCAATCTGTTGATTTGTCGCTTGAGGAATACGTAGTTCTGCAGGCACGTCAGCAAGAGTAACTTTGGGCAGAATCTCGGGATCGTCTTCCTGAACCTGGCGTTCCGCAAGTGCTTTGGCCTGTTCAACGATTTCAGCCTTCTGAGTCTCGTCCAGACTCTTCTGCAGTGTCGCAAGCCTTGCTGCTTCGGCCAGATCCCGACGTTCACTGATTTTCTGATCGGGTCGTAGGGTCAATGTCACACGGTGAACATTGTCGGACAGTAAATCCTGGACAAGAGACTTGATGAATTTTGGGTCAGCAGCGTCTTTTCGCAAGCGTTCCAGCGCTGGATCAAGATCGATGGAAGCCAGGGTATCACCCCTTTGCATGGCGGTTGACAAACCACTGAGCACCAATTGCAAGCCGAACGGCATGCCATCGCCACGGATTTCCCGCTGACTCAGTTCCAGCTGATGCAGTACGGCTTCTATCTGGCTTTGTGGCACACCATTGCTGACAACGTCCGCCAGGGTGTCGAGAATTAGCGATTCGACCGCTTCTGTCTGCTCTGGATTCGAACCTTCAAGTCCACAGGCAAAGACCATTTCCTTGGCACTGTCCTCTAGGCCACACAAAGGCGAGGGGGATGTTCCCAAATCCGATTTCTCGAGAGCCTGCATCAAGGGTGAGGCGCTATTGTCGAGCAGCACGCTGGAGAGCAAGTGCGCGCGCAGCCGCTGATCAAGATCAACACTGCTCCCCAATAGCCACCCGACGACAATATGAGTTTTATCGCCAGTTTCGGTTTCCTGAGTCGCATAGGCTTCTTCCACACGCACTGGAGAGTGATACCGTTTGGCATCGGCAACCGAAATGGTTCTGTCCAGCGGCTTGAATCGACTCAAGACTTGTAATTGGAAACGTGCCTGCAGCTCCTGCGCAGGAATATCACCATACGTCATCAGTACGGCATTTGAAGGGTGGTAGTGGGTGTCGTAGAAATTTTTCAGCTGCTGGTAACTCAGATCGGGTATTGCTTCCGGATCGCCGCCACTGTTGTGGTGATACGTATTGTTTGGAAACAGGTGTTTTGTCAGCGTTTGCCATAAGAAACTGGTCGGCGCGCTCATGGCGCCTTTCATCTCGTTGAATACAACCCCTTTAAACACCAGTGGGCTCGATGGGTCATCTGGTTTTTCGAATTCTACGCGATGGCCTTCCTGGGCGAAATCCAGCTCATGGAGCCTGGAAAAGAACACCGCGTCCAGGTAGACATCCAGGAGATTAAAGAAATCCTTGCGGTTCTGGCTTGCAAAGGGATAGGCCGTCCAATCGCTGGAGGTGAATGCGTTCATGAAGGTGTTCAGTGACCGTCGAATCATCATGAAAAACGGATCTCGGACTGGATACTTCTCGCTGCCACATAGAACAGTATGCTCAAGGATATGCGCCACACCTGTGGAGTCGGTGGGGATGGTGCGAAGTCCAACCAGAAACACATTTTCTGGATTGTCGGCCGCCAGATGGACATGTGGGGTGCCGGTGTCAATATGACGAAATTCGTGCAGATCGATGTCCAGAGAGCGGATGTGCTCGCTGCGGATATGCTCGAAAGCAGGATGGCTGACCGGCATGTTCATGGGTGTGTCGCACTCCTCGGGAGATATTTATGGCGCTGGCTATCTATTCGCACAGTATAAAGGGCACAGCGATGTTCTGGCCTGTCGAAAATGTGGCGTGATCACTAAGCGATAGGCTTTGTCAGCCGATACGCAATTCATGTGACAAGGGATTCTGGGTACCAGTTCCGGATTGATCCCCAGTTGCTCGTAATTTGTATGGCTGGCTTTGATTGGGACAGCCATTTGATGGAAATCGCGAGATCTTAACAGCGTGAAACTCCTCATAATTTTGATAGCTATGGCTATTACCGGAGTAGGGGCTATACACAGCCGGCACTCCCACAGCCGTTTTGTTCAGGCCGCTGGCTTGTCGGAGGCGTTTTCTCTCGTGTCTACGGTAAAGTTGCGCGTAGCCGATTATCACGCCAAGCATGGTGTCATGCCCCACGACAATGCCCAGGCTGGAGTTCAACCGCCGAAAAGTCTGTATGGCACGGATGTCAAGCAGATCGCCATCCGTCGTGGAGGGCACATTTTCGTCGAGTTTGATGACAAGATAGGAATGCGATCCATGGTTTTTACACCTGCGGTCAGTGTTTCAAATGGTGCCCTGACCTGGGAGTGCTCCAGTGACTCGATAGAGTCGCAAGTTTTGCAAAAAATCAAACCCGCATGTCGTTTCGATGTGGCAAATGCTGACAGCAGAATGATGCGGGCGATCACCACTCAAGATCTCGCGGGTTTGGATGTGGCTCTCGCAAACGGGGCTGATAGTGAGGCCGTGATTCATGGCAATACACCTCTGATGTGGGCTGCCAAGATTGGCTCACTTCCGGTTGTCGAGCGTCTATTGAGTGCTGGGGCAGGAGTTGATCAAGCACTCCCTCAAGATGAACGGCAGACACCATTGATGGTTGCGATCAATAGTGGCAATGAGCAGGTGGTACAGCTACTTCTTGGGTTTGGCGCATCGCTCACTCGAACTGATTACCATGGACTGACAGCACTTGACTACGCAATCGCCAAAGATCAGGAGCTAGGTGGTAATCGTTTTGTCGTACAGATTTCCGCCCGATTGAATCCACAACTCGCTGGTGCATTAGAGCATTCGGCTCTGACGAGCGACCGGCTGCTTGAACAAGAAATGCAGTTACAGAACTATTACCATGAGCTTCGTAATGCTGCGAGCGATTGTCATGTAATCAGAATTGCTACCTTGTTTGAGCAAGAAAATGAGTCTGACGCTGATGCGCTGGTTGATGGGCTTCCCTTGTCATATCATACGCAAAAGCCGCGGTGTTCATCCTCACTGACTCGTTACATTGGTACGAAAACGGTTTTTCAGAGAGCTGTACAGGCACGTTTCGCCTTGGCCGTCAGAGATTGCGATTCGACTCAAATGGAATCGATGCTGGGTGAAAACCAATCGTTACATGTGAACAACAGCCACGGCGGTATTACTCATCTTGATCGAGCCGTAAAGAGTGGATGCGCGGATCTTGTCAATATCCTTTCGCGGACGAAAAATTTTAAGTTGGCGAAAAATGATGATGTACTGCTTCGTGCTATTCAGTCAGCTCCACAGTCATCACTCGTAACGATGGTGGGTGCGTTGATTGAAGCTGGTGCCAATGTCGATAGTAGAGACATCGATGGACGTTCTCCGCTGCTTGCGTCAATTTCTTTGGAGCAACCTGTTATTGCGCAATACCTTATTGCGGCGGACGCAAAAATTAATGGCGTAGTCGGTGATACCAGATACCCGCTTGTCGAAGCGAGCAAGAAAGGCTATGCCCGTGTTGTCAAGCTTTTGATAGATCAAGGTGCCGATATAAACGTACAGGACGAGCTCGGGCGGTCAGCGTTGATGGTTGCCGTGAATCGCGGTCACACAGATTTGGTTTCAATTTTGCTGCAAGCCGGCGCTGATATAAAACTGCGAGACATACACGGAATTGATGCGGTTGTTCTCGCGCAGTCCAGTAGTCAAAAGCGAATCAAAAACATGTTGCTCGCGCCGACAAAATCGGCGCTTTAATATAGTAAGTCCGTATATTCACGTGCAGAGCACGACCTAGTCAAGTCGTGCTGTACCCATTATTGAAGGATTGAGAAAGGTCTCGTCGACATCGACGTCTACCCGTGGTGGGTGATGCCAACCCCATTTACCGTCGCGTAGCTCGCCATCGTCATCGTCATTGATTTGCAATTCAAGTCCGAAAGGCTGATTGACTGCAATCCCTACCGAATCGAGCTCGATGCGTATTTCGTAGACATCCTGCTCGAAATTCGGGCGTCGCAGACCTCTTGGTCCGACCCCGGGGCCGGTGGCAAAATCAATATCGGCAGTGGGTGGGTTGAATTGACCTATCGTCTCACCACTGCTTACCGCTTGCTTGCTGCCACCAGTGCCGCGTACAGGGAAGGTAAACTGATAGTCATCGACTCCATCATATGACGTCAGTTTGCTGTTGTTGCCATCGATGTAAATTTCCAGGCTATCGTCCTGCCAAACGAGGGTCTCAGAATCTCTGAACCGCGCACCATCATCTTCGACCGTTACAACGATATACAGGTACCTGCCATCATGCATGGCGGCCCATTTACGGTATTCGGCTACATCGTCTTCATCAGGCTCGTCTGTGCCATTGTCGATCATCAGGTTGCTGATTCTAAGGGGCGTGCCGGAAGTTCCTAAATACGCCGCGGCTGCCCATTCACCCGTAAACAACCCATTAGCGTCCACTGTGACGCCAAGTCCGTCTATATCAGGCGCTAATGATGCAGCGATTCTAGGGATGAAAACGTCTACG
>CAYUZB010000161.1:0-6615 GCA_964449565.1 uncultured Granulosicoccaceae bacterium
ATCTATAAATCCTTTATCTATAAATCCTTTATCTATAAATCCTTTAGATGTGGCAAATCTGCACCGCTACGTGTACAGGTAATTGCAGCAGCCCTCACAGCTAACTCCATGGCCGCAGCGATATCAACATCGCCCTGCAATGAAGCACCATCAGATAGATGGCCATGGGTTGCCAGCCAATGCAGGAGGGTTGCCTGAAAGGTATCGCCGGCACCGACGGTATCAACAACCGAAACCGACGGGCCATCCACATTAACCACCGTGCCGTCAGCTTTGAAGCCACTCGCGCCATCGGGCCCGCGAGTAATAAAAACCAGCTCAGCACCATGCGAAAAACAATCATCGACAAACTGATCTTCGCGATTCTTTCCCAAAAGGCTTGCGATATCCTCATCACTAGCCTTGATCAAATTGGCTGTGGCGGCAAAGACTTTGAACACCTCACGCCAGCGGTCAACATCGGGTTCGATGCTTGGTCGAAGATTCGGGTCGTAGCTGATGATTCGATTTGTTGTTTCTCTTTCAGCGAAACCCATCAGACTACTGGCAACCGGCTCGACGGCCGTAGAATAAGAACCGAAATGCAGTAGCCTGATATCAGCGTCCAGACTAGACGGGACATCGCCCGATTCAATCATGACGTCCGCCGTGTTGTCAGTGTAGAAGGCATAGTCCGCCGAACCATCATCTTGAGTTTCAACTATTGCCAGGGTCGTGTTCAGCGTCGTGGGGATGGCCAATGACGTATCAACGCTATTGGTATCGAGAAACATTTTCAGGCGCTGCCCGAACAGATCATTCGACAGCTTGGTGAAAAATCGGGAATGGTGCCCGAGTCGGGACAATCCAACAGCCACATTCATCGGGGAGCCCCCGGCATCACCCGAGAGGGTCACATGGCTTGGCGACGTATTACCAGTTCCAGATCCTTTTCCGGAGAAGAGGTCGAACAGAGCATCTCCACAACTCAAAAACACGAAGGTATCCTCCTAAATCAGTGAATTTCTCAAAGCTGGATATCCTGAAGCAAAGTGGCATTCGATACCAACACTTTTTTGCTGAATCTCGGACTAATTCTCGGCATCCCCTGATTTCGATGACTGGAGGGGTCTGTTCTTATTACAATGACAGCTTTGAGAGCGGGACCCAGTGTTGAAAGTTTGAGAGTGGGATCCAGTATTGGGAGAATGAGACAATCGACGAGAGACGAGAGTGGTTATCCACGCAGGGCGCGACGAGAATGGCTACTCACGCAGGGCACTTAGAGCGTCAAGTGCCATGGCAGTCAATAAGTTTACTTAAATGCAAAATAAAAACCTGCGACTCAGATTGAGCCGCAGGTCTACAGCACTTCGTTCAAGTTGTCAGCGCATTTCTTTGAAAAGTTTGCACCTGATCTGAATGCGAAGCATATTGGTTGTCTCGATCAATGATCGCTCTGTGCCACAACGCACCTGAGCTTTCATTTAACAAAGCGCGAGTTGTGGATCTACACTTTGCCTGACCGACTGGTAGTTATCACGTTTTCCTCACCCTCCTAACGCAACCTGAACAATGTTGCGACAGGTATGTTGTACCAATTATCGGGCGTATAATGCAAGTACAAGAATTATTAACTTTTATTTTTATTTCAATATCTGGCATGCACCATGCTGATGGAATGAAGCAGAGGTATCCGAGAATTCTGACGGGTAGTACCTTATGAACGACGAAAAAATTCTGAATATCTCAGGCTATCGTTTTGTTGCACTGTCCGATCTATCCGAACTGCAAGCTCAGATTAAAAACAAACTTCTCGACATTGGTGTGATGGGAAACATCATGCTCGCCACCGAAGGAATCAACGTCGGTATCGCAGGCATACCAACACAAATATACGAAGCGAAAGAATTTCTCGATACGATAGACAGTTTCAGAGGAATCTGGCTTAAGGAAAGTTGGTCAACAACTGTCCCTTTCAAGAGACTACGAATCAGGGTCAGAAATGAAATCATTGCTTTTGATGGGCCGCAAGAAGCACCTCCACAACTGCAACGATCTCAAGCCCCCGCCATGACACCAGAACAACTTGATGAATGGCTCGATAACAAACACGATTTCACCTTGCTCGACGCACGTAACGACTACGAGATCGTCTCCGGAGGCATCCCAGGCGCGACCCATCTCGATATAAAGAACTTCCGACATTTCAAAGACGCGATACATAAAGCTGTTACCTCCGGAAAGCTCGATCCAGAAAAACCGCTGGTAACCTTCTGCACAGGTGGCATCCGATGCGCGAAGGCTGCCCCCTGGTTGATCGATAACGGTTTTCGCGAGGTGTATCAACTGGATGGCGGCGTTCTCAACTACCTCGAATCTCAACACGGCGGGCATTGGGAAGGCCATTGTTTTGTATTTGATGATCGTGTGGAAATCGACACCACATTGACCCCAACCGGCGCAGGCCTTTGCGATGATTGTCAGTTAGCTGTGCCGTTGGGTACTGAGTGTCAATGCCAGCTAGGCAAGCACTAACCCTTAACTGGCTCACTTCATTGTTGTTAACACGTTGGCCAATCGCCAATATCGCGAAGAACCGATTTCCGGGCTTTGCGTAGAGTCGACTTAAGCGACTAGTTTGTCATTGTGGAAGTGAACATAGATGGCGATGACATCCTCTAAAGCACTCTGCCGTTTCGTGGTACACCACGTTCGACGAGTCAGTCGTTTGATGTTGTCCCGGAGCATTGCCAAGGTATGGTTGATGGTAAACAAGGGATCCCACCCTGTACGTTTCAACTCACCTTGCCCCGTCAGAGAACCACGAACTGAGCGGTGTTGAATCACGTTAACGTCCGATAAAGCCACTTTAAGTTCTTCGCGGTAGCGTGGATGTTCATCACAGGTGACAGTTGCTTGTGGCGCGATGTGCGGCGCTAAGGTCTTCAACAAATCGCGACGAGCATAGCCACTGAGATTACGCCGGGGGCCGTATTTTTCCCGCGAAAGCTGGGCAATCAAGCCAGAGGCAGGAATTTGCGCAACACGAAAGCCCAGTATGCAACGATGTTGCTGGCAGACCATGACCGCCACTGACAAGGGCTTCAGACGCGTGTGCTCGAATGTGATGAGCTCATCCCATTGCAGGTTCGTAAACGGCGCTTGTGATGTGAGCCAGGTCTCGGTTTTCGTCCTAGCTCTTTCCGCTAGAAAGGCGATTTTGCGGGCAACAGTATTGCGCGCGCAGCCAAGCTTGATAGCTATCCGGCGTTGTGCTGCGCAACTTGCGATATCCGCTTCAATCAATCGATTAAGACGCCGACGTTTTTGCCGATACGTGGGTGTAAATGTGGCCGAGGAAAAGCCTTTTCCACAGGCCTTGCAGCGATATCGCTGGATGCTCTGAGCGTCCTCAACGCGACGGAAACGACCATTTTTGATGGCACCAGAGGCGGCGCAGCGGGGGCAATTAGGGTTCATTCCGTTGAACCTCCTTGTTCAAAAGACAAATAAAACTATACCTGAATTTTTACAACACCACCCAAGTAGGCCAGTTAGGTAGAAATGCCGTTATACGTTATATTGGTACCTACTTGAGAATCGTCGTCTAAAAGCGCAAAGTTAGTACAATTAAGGTCTGAAATCTGATTTCATCATAATGCCTGATCAACCGTCCACAAGCCTGTCAACGACACTGAACCCACCATCATCAACACCGTGGATCGCTTACCTGTTTCTGTTTTTACTCTGCTTCGGTTTCGGTATCGCTACACAGTTCATCTGGCAGAACTGGGAGCGTATCAACGAGCTCTACTACACCGCGAGCGAGCAGAAATACCGAACAATGACCGGCGAAGCAGGTCCAGCGACTTTTCTTGTCTATCACTCGGACTTTGATGCGCTTGATCGCTTTGCTAGTTCTAAAGATGATGTGATCGGTGTTGAGATTTATCGGTATCCGAATGTGTCAGCAATTGCGGTGGACGGTGAAGATAGCAACAGTATCGCTCAACTTACCTCACTGTCGTTCGTCGACAAGATCGAACGTCGCGTTGTACCCATGCTTTGCCACTGAAAATCCTGTATCCCGTCCTGATCGCCAGCATTCTCCAGAAACCAAACAATCTAAAGCCAGTAAGCGACTACCAGAAATATGCATGCATCATGGTCGATCTGATACTCTTACAATACGAAGCGGATAATCAAGCTGGCAAGGTAAGCTAAAGACTTGTCGTCCAACCATCGCTATCTTTGGTGATCGATCGGATAACGCGAACATCACCTGAAACCGAAGACGAGCGTCTTTTCATGGATACCAACTCAATAGGAGCATCGCCCTACCGCCACTTCACGATTGATGAATGGGCGGCGCTCAGGCGCAACACCCCTCAGCCACTGAGCGAAGCTGAGCTAATCGAGCTGCGCGGGATTAATGAACGTGTATCACTCGATGAGGTTGAACAAGTCTACCTTCCATTGTCGCGTCTGTTGAGTCTACATATCGCTTCAGTCCAGCAACTCAACGTCGGTATCCGAAAATTCATGGAAATCGAGTCCGGCAAGGTTCCATTCATCATTGGGATCGCGGGTTCAGTGGCGGTTGGAAAAAGCACGGTCGCTCGCATACTTCAGTCTCTGCTTGCGCGCTGGCATGAGCACCCTGTTGTTGATCTAATCTCAACCGATGGTTTTCTATTGACAACGGCAGAATTGCAAAATCGGAATCTGATGCATCGAAAGGGATTCCCAGAGAGTTTTGACCGACCAGGCTTGATGGAATTTCTGGCCGATGTGAAAAGCGGAAAACGCCACCTCAAGGCACCCGTCTACTCTCACTTGTACTACGACATAGTCCCAGACAAATTTATCGAAGTTGATCAACCAGATATACTAATTGTTGAGGGACTCAATGTTCTACAGACCCGCGGTGCAAAACTTGGTGAGTCAAACGTATTTGTATCTGACTATTTTGATTTCTCTCTCTATATAGACGCTGAAGTTGAAGCCATCAGACAGTGGTATGTCGATCGTTTTCTGACTCTACGCTCAACTGTATTCAAACAACCAGGCGCCTATTTCGGACACTACGCATCGCTTGATGAACCAAATGCGATTAGAACGGCGAACGAAATTTGGTCTTCAATAAATTACGTGAACCTGTCCGAGAATATTCTACCGACTCGAAATCGTGCCAAATTGATTCTTCACAAGGGTGTGGATCACGCGATTGATAGTGTTCGTGTCAGAAAAATGTAGCTGTCGATTCAGAAGTATTTTCTTCCATCTAAAAAATACCGACACAGTGGCAGGTATCGACAAAGTAGCGATACTTACAACCCATAGACACGAATCGCATTAGAGCGCAACAAAGATTCACGCTCACGCGCAGGTAAAAACAATGTTTCTTGCCCATAACGCATCCACAGTTGATCAAATGATTCGTCTGCAACGCTATCAACAGAATGACTGCCCAACATAACTCGATCTGCACCCCAGAAATTCACAATATTCTTGATCAGATGATTCGTCTCGATTTCCGAATCAGAATCTGAATAAAAAACAGGGTCGATACCTGTAATTTTTATACAGACATTTTCCAGAGAATGAAAATGCTCGAGAATCTCTTGATATCGGTTCTGTAACAAGGTCTTATCCTTGAATCCCAGTTTGCTGAAATCCAGAACAATCGGAACGTCCGGATACATTGATACTGCTTGAACGACTTGTGCAAGCTGAGAACCCGACAGATCAAGATCCAAGGTTTGATTTTTGCGTTTTACAGCTTCAAGACATCGGTTTAGTAATTCGATCGTATAGGCTCTGATGTTCAATCCTAAGACATAACTGGTATTGCTCAGGCGCTCAATTGCCTCGGGTGACAAATCACACCAGGCGACGATTCCCTGCGGCAACCCACCCAAGCCCGGTGTCAAAGCGAAATCTCGAACCTTTTCAAGATCAGCAGCGGCTAAGAAAGCCTCCATCTCCGGCTGTATATATATGCATTTCAGCACATGTACAACTGCACTACCACTAACCGCCACATCAGGGTGCCAATTACAATCAACTATCGGGATCATTGACGTCAACCAGCAATTATTCTGGCAGGACGAGATAAAAAATACATAGCGAAAGAATCTTTGACAATCACCAAAGGTAGATCAAATTGATTTGCTTGCAAGATTGTCAACACCGAAGCTATTTGAACGAATCGCTTGTTACTCTATAAATCAGTTTACGTGCAGGCTCTATACTCGTAGTGCCATACCGGGCTGTCGGACCTTGAATTTTAGTCGATATTCTTGATTCATACGTCCCTGTATTTGTAGCACTAGACTGACCTGATTAACACGAGGCTTCGAGCGCTTTCTATTGTATCCAATCCGATCAAACCCAAAGTATCGACTCCAAATGAAGTGACACTCGTTCATACAACCAGACCAAGTCGAAAGGGGGTTCGATGTATAAGATTTTAGCTGAAACCCTCTAGTACACAGTCCAAAACACTAACGCTTACCGAAAGAGCCAGCCTCTACGGCATGTGTCTTGACGGAAATCAGTATCAGAAGAACAATAAACCCAAGAGATGTTGACTCAGCACTCTTGACAATACGACCACGACCAAGCCACAAG
>CAYUZB010000162.1:0-2994 GCA_964449565.1 uncultured Granulosicoccaceae bacterium
TGACGTGACGTGACGTGACGTGACGTGACGTGACGTGACGTGACGTGACGTGACGCTCTTCAGTAGCGGACGGACTTACGCGGCGCTGAGCAGATTGTTCAGCGCTGGCCCTATTGCACGCAGATCAAGAGCAACATCGGCACCACCCATTTTATAGGCACTGCCGGGCATGCCCCACACGGCGCTACTTTTTTCATCTTGCACAACGGTCAGGGAGCCAGCTTTTTTCATGGCCGTCAAGCCACGTGCGCCATCGTCACCCATACCTGTGAGCAGTACTCCGGTTGCTCGATTTCCTGAGTTTTTCGCAACACTGTTGAACAGCACATCTACAGAAGGCCTGTGTCCGCCTACTTTTTCGGTTGATAACAAGTGGCATACATAGTTTCCACCTTGGCGTTCGACCGCCAGATGTTGATCACCCGGTGCAACATAGCCCATGCCCGGTTTGATCACCTCATTTTGTTTTGCAATCTGAATATTGAAACTCGACCAGGAGTTAAGCCGATCGGCGAATGTATTCATGAAGTTTTCTGGCATATGCTGGGCAAATACCAGCGCTGACGATTGTGCTGGATGCAGATCCTGCAGAAAATGATGCAAAGCTTCTGGCCCGCCCGTCGATGAGCCAATGGCTATCAGTCGATGAATATCAGCGGAGAATTTTTTACCCGATTTTACCTTTTGCCGATATTGGGTCAGATCAGGTAGTTCGCGGGTGGTTCTTTTGGCAGTCGGGCGACGCATGTCGACTGCGGCGGCGTTCTTGACACGTTCAATAATTTCATCGGTGTATTCTTTCAATTCCGTGGTACTGCCAGGGTGCCTTTTGACCATGAAGTCCACAGCCCCATCACGCAGAGCATCCAATGTGACACTGGCGCCTGCTGCGGTCAGCGACGATATCATGACCACTGGCATAGGATGCAGCCGCATCAAATTTCTCAGAAAGGTCAAGCCATCCATCCGTGGCATCTCAACATCGAGTGTCAGTACATCAGGTTTGTATAATTTGATTTTGTCTCGAGCTTCATAGGCGTCCAGTGCATAGTCAACCACTTCGATATCGGGGTCGGATGAGAGTACCTTTTCGATGAATTTACACATGGCAAGTGAATCATCGACAATGAGTGCACGGCATTTTTTTGTAGTCGTCATTTGCTTGTCCGGCATCCTTATGGATTAAATTCGTTCGTAGACTGTGTTATCTACTCGTCGGTAGTTGCTGTCAATTCCCTTGATGTTTTCGGAATGACCTAAAAACAAGAAAGCTCCTTTTTCCTGAAATTGTGCAAACCGGCGAACCAGCTTGAGTTGATCTACTGCGTTGAAATAGATCAATACGTTTCTGCACATGATCACATCAACGCCTGGCCGGATAGGCCAGTCGTTGAATAGATTTAACTGTTTGCAGATCAATAATGAACGTAGTTCGGGTATTGCTTGCCAGGTGCCATCCGTTCGCTGAACAAACCATTTTCTTATCTGCTCGTTCGACAATCCGCGTAAATACTCTTTTTTGTAACAGCCTTTCTGCACCGATTGCACAGTGGCTGAATCTATGTCGGTACAGAGCACCCGAACCGGTGCGATGACATCACTTTCACTAATGGCCATCGCCAAGGTGTACGGCTCCTGACCATAGCTACAGCCCGCAGACCAGATACGGATAGGACTATTTGGTTTGGAGTTCGCCGCAACGGTTGGCAAAACCGTGTTGGAGAAAAATTCAAAGTGATGTGGCTCGCGGTAAAAGTACGTCAGGTTTGTCGTAACCGAATTGATGAAGTCGGTTTTTTCTGCGCTATTTTCGTTTTTAAGTAGATACAGATAGTCCTGGTAGGTATCGATGCCCAACGCGATCAAGCGCTTGGCCAATCGATTGGTCAACATCGCGCGTTTTTTATCGGATAGGCGAATGCCGGTCATCTCAACAGTGATGCGCTGAAAATCAGCAAATTCACTGTCGGTCATCGGACCTATGGGTTGACGCTCCGCCGCGTTGTTCATGCTTGAGACGACTCAATTGTCGAAGCGGATTTAGTCTCAGCATCAGTGTGCGCGCTGTCTTGTGAGTTATCAGCGCCAAGCAGATCTTCCATTCCCATGACTTTCAATGCATCTTGCAATATTTCACTCGGTTGCAAGAGAACGAAATCGTCGGGTTTTTTCACAAGCAGTCTGCTGCTGTGAAACAAGAGCTGCAAGGCTACCCCGTCCACACGCTCGACCTTCGACGCATCAACGTGTATTACATCGTTGTTTGTAATACTCGCATCGAGTGTGGTTTTTAACTCAGTCACACTGGCGAGTGTAAAAACCTCGGGCAATTCGACGGTTGATTTTTCCGTAGCAGTTTCGTTCATGAGGTGGATTCGGGCTCCATGGATGAAGCAATAATCGGATCGAGATTCACCAGAATCACAAGCTTCTCTTCAATTTTTCCGTAGCCTCGAATGAATCCCTTGTCAATTCCGGAGCTGGTTTCGTCAACATTCTGAATAACGTCAGCACCGAGGTGGTAGACCTCCGATACCTGATCGACTACCAGGCCGATTATTCTGGGTTGATCATCAACCTCGGTATGAACGATGATGATTGCCGTGGTTGTGGTGTATTCCTGTGGCGGTAAACCAAAGCGACTGCGCAGATCGACAATCGGGACAATAGCGCCGCGTAGATTGATAACACCAAGCACATACTCGGGTGCATTGGGTATCGGTGTAAACGGCCCCCAGCTTTTAATTTCCTGAACTTTCAGAATTTCGATGCCGTATTCTTCGTTACCAAGAATGAATGTAAGAAACTGATCTGTCGTATCAGTGATCTGATCTTCTTCGTCTAATTTCGCTTGCATTGTGCTCATGATAATCAGGCTGCAGTTGCTATGTTTGTATTGATGGTTATGCTGGTTGGGTCGAGGATCAGCGCGACTGATCCATCACTCATGATCGTGGCGCCTGCCAGTCCGGGAACGTTCTTGTAGTTCTTGTC
>CAYUZB010000162.1:3094-6448 GCA_964449565.1 uncultured Granulosicoccaceae bacterium
CATCACTCATGATCGTGGCGCCTGCCAGTCCGGGAACGTTCTTGTAGTTCTTGTCAAGCGGCTTGATGACAACTTGTTGTTGACCGAGAACTTTATCGACAACGAGACCATAGCGACCGCTATGCGTGTCAACCACGACGATCAGGTTTTCATTGGATTCATTGGGCAGTCTGAAATGTTCTGCCACGCGCAACATTTGCAAGTATTCGCCGCGGAATTGGCAGATTTCACCGGTGCCCGGTATGAAAGAGTGATCGGTCTGTTCAAGCTCCAGTGTCTCGATAATACTGAGAATGGGTATGACATAGACTTCGCCTGCGACTTCAACGAGTTGCCCATCGAGTATTGCTAACGATAGCGGTAGTTTGATTTCAATCGTCGTGCCTGAGCCGAGTTCGGAGTACACCGTTACTCGCCCACCAAGATCGACGATATTACGTCTGACGACATCCATGCCGACACCGCGTCCGGAGACATCGCTGACTTCCTCTGCGGTGGAGAAGCCGGGAGCGAAAATTAGTTGATTGATTTGATCGTCGCTGAGTTCTTCGTCGGGTGAGACGATGCCACGCTCTTTTGCCAATGAAAGAATGCGTTCCCCGTCAATGCCCTTGCCGTCATCCTGAATCTCTATGACAACGCTACCGCTTTCCTGGTGGGCTGATAGCTTGAGTATGCCGGTCTCTGATTTACCTTTTGCCAATCGTTCTTCAGTTGTTTCGAGGCCGTGATCGAGGCCGTTTCTGACCAGGTGTACCAAGGGGTCGATCATGCGCTCGAGTACAGTTTTATCAAGTTCGGTCGAACCGCCTTCGAGTTGCAAGTCGACATTCTTGTCGAGCTTTTTTGACAAATCCCTGACGAGCCGAGGCAGCCGACTGAATGCCGAGGAGATCGGCAGCATACGAACTTGCATGACGCTTTCCTGCAGGTCTCTGGTGTTGTGCTCCAGATCCGCCAAGCGCTCACGTAGCTCGTCATGATCAAGCCCATTGATGTCATTACTGACGCGACTGAGCATCGATTGGGTGATAACCAGCTCGCCAACAAGATTGATGAGTTGATCTATCTTGTCTGTGGCAATACGAATCGAACTGGTCTCATTCGCATTGGCGGCTTTTTTGGGTTTTTTGTCGGCAGCGGCAGCGCTTTTTGCGCCATCTTTTGCAGCAGCATCCTGCGGAGTCTCTTTTGCTTCGTCTGGCGTCTCTACGCGCTCTTCATTATTGGCTGCGGGAGCCGCTGCTGTATCCGTGTCAACTTCAGCTGCTGTTTCGGGAGTATTGTCAGTGTCGTTGGTGATCTCATCAATCAATAGTTCGCAATCGGTGTCAACCCAATCGAAGATTTCGCGAAGGCTTGTTTCTTTTGTGCCGGTCACTTTTAAATCGAATGAAAGGTAACTCTCGGTCGGTTCGTATTCGCTCCACTGCGTGCAGCGTGAGCTGACGACATTTGCATTGACTTGGCCTGCATGCCCGATTTCGCGCAACAAGAGCAAGGGGTCGTTACCCCTGGGATAGAAGTCATGATTGGGGGTGAACTTGACTGCGTATTCAGCGTCTTTGCTGTCGGCATCAACGGCGCTAGTTGTCGACTCAGCGGTATCGCCGCCACTGGCGGCATCGGTCGAACCCTGGTTCTCACTGCCGCCACCATTGAGTACTGAATTTTCCAACTTTGTTTGAACATCTTGTCTGTCCGGGTGGTCGGACTCGGTGCCGCCACCGGCTGTCAGTATCGATTGCAGTAAATCCAGCGCCAGGAGCAGCAGATCGACATCGCTCTCCGTCACGCTGCGGCGCTCAGAACGCATTTCATCGAGCAGTGTTTCCATATGATGAGTGAGCTCTGCCATCGGCATGAAGCCAAAGGTAGACGCGCCGCCCTTTATCGAATGCGCAGCTCTGAACACTTCGTTCAAGGTGTCAAGGTCGTTTTCACCTTCACCCATGCGCATCAAGCCGCCTTCGAGAAGTTCGATGTTTTCCAGACACTCGTCAAGGAAAATCGCGCGTAGCTCTTCTAGTTCATCATCCATTTTTATTTCACAAGATGCCGTTATCTAACTGATTGACTAAGTTATGCTGCGTTGAACACAATGGTGCCGCCGCCGTACGCACCAAGCTCCAGTGAAAAACACACTTCCTTGACTGTCTCGCCAGCAATCGATGAATCTGCACCTGGGTTAAGCTCAGATAACTTCAGATGAGATGATTTGTCGTCCATCAACAAGCTCGAGAACATATTCATTACCTCGTACAAGTTATCCTTTGCGTTGGCTGTTAATTCCCCATCGTCGACCATGCCTTCTGCTCCTGCAGGTGGAATCATCGACAGAGAACAACCGAGAGCGGCTGCCGCTTTCATGTCACATGAACAAGATGCAACTGGATTGTTTTCTTTATCAATGTAAATGGCTGTATGACTAATTTGTGCAGCATCAAAATTGTCTGCATCTTTAGCGCCAGCTGAAGGACCAACTATCATCTCCAGCATTTCGCGCAGGTTATTCAGTTTGGGGGGGATGTAAGCCATGTTGTTTATCCTATGACTGGGCGTAATGCGTTGGTGAATGATTCAGCAGTGAAGGGCTTGGCGACCAAGAACTGTGCGCCGGCTTCCTTGGCTGCTGCGCGCATCTCTGCGGTAGATTCCGTGGTGACGAAGCCAAATTTGACTGCGTTGCCAGCCTCTCTGATAGCTTTGAGGAAATCAATGCCATTCATGATAGGCATATTCCAATCGCATAAGACAAGGTCGGGGTTGTAGTCATCAATTTTTTCAAGTGCAACGCTGCCATCATCAGCTTCGAGATAATCCATATCGTAGCCTGCTTGTTTCAGAGTTCTCTTTACTATGAGTCTCATTGAAGTGCTGTCATCAACAATCATTACTTTCATATGAATATCTCCATTTTATTTGATTTTCGAAACCGTTTTCAAACTGAATTAGGTATCGGCCGACTACGTACACAGTGAACCGAAATTCGTCACATCTAACTGTTAGGTGATAAAGAAATGTAGAAATAACATATGTCTAACTGCAATACGTTCGACTAATTTTTTTACGCGCCGATACCTTCAGAAATCTACAGGTTAAATTTGGTTGAACAGGATTCCAATGATTAAAATGCGCCCCCTTCTCGTACTTTGCATGATGGCCTCAGGGTTAGTTCCTATGGCTGCAGCAATGGTTATTGTCTCAAGTCAGTCTAGTAAGACTTTGGAGAGCACTACCTACGAACGTCTCGAAGCAGACGTAGCAACGCGTAGAAACTCGGTGCAAAACTATTTCAGTTCAGTGCGGAATCAAGTAGTGGCATTAAGCGATGAATTTGGTACTGTTCAGGCG
>CAYUZB010000163.1:0-6385 GCA_964449565.1 uncultured Granulosicoccaceae bacterium
CGGTAAATCAACCGTTGTAACGCGATTGTCAAGTTTGGTCAGAGACAGGCGAGCGACCAACTCATCACGTTTTACCTGTTCTATTTTGGCCGGAATATAATCCAGAGACGGGGCGAACCAGGTGGTTGTTCTACGACTGCTGCCACCGACCTTGCGATTCATGACTTTGATGGTTTCCAATTCGCCGAGTCGGGTTTTCAGAAGCTCGGTACCTTCATTGATGAACTCAACCGTTTTGATCTCGCCGTTATCAAAAACCTGAAGCTCAAGGCGGTCGAAACCGTTGCGTAGTGCATTCATGACGTACAGAGTTACCGACAGGCGATCAATGACAGGGTCGTCAAAGGTTTCAGTTTTCTCTTCACCACGCTTCTGAAATGTTAGAGAACGTGCTTCCCAGTCGAATGCTGCATCAACACTGCGGCGTCTTTCATCGTCCTGACGGTAACGGTAGTCCAATGATTGCAATTGTATGCCGTCCTCTTGAACGACAAGGTTCAAGGTACTGACTTCAGAGATTTTGCCTTTACCGGTCAGTTTGAAAACACCACTGGGGCGCGTGCTCAGGCTGTATACCCAGTGAGCGTCTTCCTGCTTCAGTGAAAGGGTTGCGTTGCCCGCTGTGATCAGATTGTTACCGACAGAATAAACCACTTCGAATGGCGCAATGTCGCCGCGCTTGATGGTCTGCGCATTGGCGCTGCCTATCGAGCAAAGTGTGACCAGGATGGCGGCCAAAGCCGGAAGACGAGTGGATTTGAGTTGTATATTCATCATTCTTAACGCCTTGGTGGTGCCTCTTGGTCTGGTTCAGTCGTTTGCTGTGCAATGCTTTAGTGCCTGAATATACAAGGCATGTTCCTTGGCAAGTACACGAGCCGCGAGACTCTCTGGTGTGTCATCCGGCTCTATCCTGACACTTACCTGTGCAATAACGGGTCCGGCATCGAGTTCGGGGGTGACGATATGGACAGACGCACCGGCCTCGGAATCTCCAGCTGCCAGCGCTTTTGCGTGGGTATTTAATCCAGGATGTCTTGGCAGCAAGGATGGATGAATATTGACCATTTGTCCGGGCCAGGCCGTCACAAGTTTCTCGCCGAGTATACGCATGAACCCTGCCAGTACAATCCAGTCCGGGTTAGCTTCGCGCATTCGTGCATCAAGGGCTGCGTCAAAATCATCTCGCGAGGCAAACTGCTGGTGATCGATCACAACTGTGGCCAGCCCTCGCGCCTTGGCGCTTTCCAGCCCGGCGGCTTGCGGTCGATTGCTGATGACTAGGACAATCTCCGCATCGAGTTCGCCAGACTTGCAGGCGTCATCAATCGCCAACATATTGGAGCCGCGTCCAGATATCAGTACCAGTAGACGAGTGGGGGCTTTGTTAGTCAAAATTATGGCTGGTTACTGGTAGCGAACAAGGGCTGGGCCGCTTGAGGATTCGATGTGACCAATTACGCTGGCAGTCTCGCCAAGTTCTGTCAGCGCATTGATGTGATTGTTAACATCGTTGGCATCGACAACCAGTGCCATGCCGATCCCGCAATTGAAGGTTCGCAGCATTTCTTCATCACTGACACCGCCTTCATTTTGTATCCAGGAGAAGACCGGTGGCATCTGCCAGGCAGTGCGATCAATAACGGCTTGCGTGTCGCCCGGTAGAACTCTGGGGATGTTTTCCGATAAACCACCACCGGTAATATGGGCCATGGCCTTGATGCTGTGATTGCTCAGCAACGATTGAATGGGTTTGACATAGATGCGTGTGGGTGCCAATAGAGCGAGTCCGAGTGTTGTGTCGCCCAGTGGCTGCTCGAGTGGTTTATCGAACTCGGCCGATTCAAGCAACTTTCTGATCAGCGAATAACCGTTGGAATGGGGGCCTGATGAGGCCAGACCGATTATGGCGTCGCCAGCTTGTACGCCGCTCCCATCAATGATCTTGTGTTTTTCCACAATGCCGACGGAGAATCCCGCCAGGTCATAATCGTTCTCTGCGTACATGCCCGGCATTTCGGCGGTCTCCCCACCGATCAATGCAGCGTTTGCCTGCACACAGCCGTCGGCGATGCCGGCGACGACGCTGGTGGCAATATCCACATCGAGCTTGCCGGTGCCGTAGTAGTCAAGAAACCACAGTGGCTCGGCGCCGGTGACGAGGATATCGTTGACGCACATGGCAACCAGATCAATGCCGATCGTGTCATGAATGCCAAGCTCGATGGCAAGTCGCAATTTAGTACCGACACCATCAGCACCGGAGACCAGCACGGGTGCGGTGTAGCGGTCGATGGGCAATTCGAAAAGGCCGCCAAAGCCACCGAGACTACCCAGCACGCCGGGCCGGTGAGTGCGGGCGACGTGCGGTTTGATGCGCTCGACAAGGGCGTTACCGGCGTCGATATCGACGCCGGCGTCGGCATAGGTCATTCCTTTGGCGTTAGAGCCAGCCGCTTTCGAAGGCGCACTGGGTGCGCCGGCAGACGTTTTTTCGGTCATGGTGTGGACATCTTTCTTCGCAGCGGTGGAAAAGCGCGAGCAGGGATTGCACAATAGCGGGATGATAACCTTTTTCAGAAAATGCCTGCCCGCCATACTGCTGATCCTGACTGTCGCAAACGCGTCAACCGCGCTCGCACAGGAGGATGCCTTCAGTATTGAAGTCGCCGTCGCCGATCGTAGTGATGGCGAGCAACAAAATGCCTATCGTGCTGCGATGCGCCAGGCCTTGCTCGACAATGGGCGAAACAAAAGAATCCTGAATCGCGGTGATGTTCGCCGGGAACTCGCCAAGGCCGAAGATTACGTCGAAAGCTTTAGCTATCGGACACCCGAACCAGGCTCAGTGATCAGTCGCGAAACACCGATCACTGACACCGTGCGTAAAAATGGCCAGGCGACACAGCTGATGCTGGTTCGTTTCAACCGCAGCAAGCTGATTGAACTAATCGATCGTAATCCGAATTCGCGCCAGGCCAATACTGGGAACTCCAGTGAAAACAATGGCGCCGCACCGGCTGATGCATTCGCCAATGTAGGCAGGACCGTTATCTGGATGTTGATTCAGGACGACAAGCGCAACATCCGTATCAGTGACACTGCCGCCAGCAATGTACGCAACCGTGCGCGCGAACTGGCAGGTGCCGCCAGTGTCTCGGTGACTTACCCCTTTGGTGATGATGAGGATCGTGCTTCAGTGCCACTTGAGGTACTTGAAGCATTGGATACTGATAATCTTCGACTCGGTTCTCAGCGCTACCAGCATGATGCGATTTTGGCGGCGACACTGTCCCGAAATACTAGCGGTGGCTGGCAAGGACGCTGGACACGTATTGCAGATGATCAGGCCGACACGCGTGAATTTACCAGTCGTAGTCTTGATCTGGCCTTGCAGGAGGGCATCGGCTTTCTGACATCGAGCGATGGCATCGATACCAGTTATCGTTATGGCGGCGATGGTGCGTCGGAAACCGAAGCCTTGGTCTATGTCAGTTCCGTGCGATCGACCGCCAACTATGCGTCAATGCTGAAATTCCTGTCGAACCTGCCATCTGTCAGTACTGTGTATCCGAAGGAAATCAATGGTGACGCGATGGTGTTTGCCGTGCTGCCGCGCAGTGCCTTACAAGAAATTGATTTCGCGTCTCGTAGCCAGAACTGGTTACAAAGAACAGCTGCGCCTGCAGACAGCGAGTCGATGGCGCTTGCACGTAATGCTGATCTCGCGCTCGATATTCTACGTTAGCTTGTGATGTGGCTGGCGAGCGTAAGGTCAACGCACCTATCTATCGACATACTGAACTAAACCATGCACCCGCAATTGACATTGTCACTGGGAATGACGCCAGCGACGACATTTGCTACTTATCATATTGACGACGGAAACCGCTTGTGTGTGCAAGCCTTGACTGCGCTCGCCAGCGGCTCGATCGACGATGAGCAGATCTATATCTGGGGTGAAATTGGTGCGGGCAAATCCCATCTGTTGTCCGCCGCTTGTCAGGAAGCCAGTGCTCGCGGTTATCGTATTGCTTACATTCCCGGGGAGCTGGCCAACACGACCGCAGCTCTGGACGGTCTGGAACACTGTTCTCTGGTGTGTGTCGATGACTTGCAACGACTGGATCGTGCGGCAGAGGTCGATCTTTTTCATTGCATCAACCGTTGTCGTGAAACAGATACAAAATTGTTATTTGCCGCTGATCGGGCTCCGGATGAACTGGGGCTTGCGCTGAAGGATCTTGAAACCCGATTGTCCTGGGGGCTGAAGTTTCAGTTACCTATCCTCGCCGACGATGCATTGATGGGCGCCTTCCATGATGAGCTCGAAGCGCGTTCGCTGGCAGCCGGTGAAGAGGTTGTGGCCTATTTGATGAAGCGTTTCCCGCGGCGGATAGACAGTCTCAAACAAGTCGTTGACGAACTGGATGCTGCATCCTTGACCGAACAGCGACGTATCACGATTCCCTTCGTCAAGCAGGTGCTGGAAAACAGTTCAACGTTTCTTGCGTAGTTCTGGTGGTGTTGGCGTATAGCGCGCATACATCGAACTGCCGACAATCAACACCAGACTGAACAACACCATCAGCGCACCAAGCAGGCTTTCAAGTTCGATGCGGTTGTACCAGACATCCACCCCGATGATGAAGTACAGCATGCTCAGAAATCCAACCCACTGGTGCGTGTAGCGTTTACTGTGGAGGATGCCCCGCAACGGAAACAATAGTGGAATGGCCAAGGCGGCCAGCACCAGTGATCGAGGTACTTGCACGGGTGGAGACAGCCAGGTAAACCAGTTGATGATCAGGGCAAGCAATCCGAAATAACCGATCAGTGTCAGTATGCGCCCGGTTCGCGCGCGGGGCGGGGATTCAAGGCGTGGCTTGCGGCTCATGCTGATTTCATTTTGAGTTGACTGGCAATGCCGGCAACGCGCTTGCCCAGGGCCTGGCAAAGCGCTGATTCATGCTCATCAAGCGGATGTTTGCCTTCAATTCCTGCGACATGGCTGGCGCCATAGGGCGTGCCACCACGCGTTGTGTGATTCAGTGCAGGTTCGCTGTAGGGGATGCCCGTGATTAACATGCCGTGATGCAGGAGTGGCGTCATCATGCTGAGCAAGGTACTTTCCTGCCCGCCGTGCTGGGTGCTGGTAGACGTAAAAACTGCGGCTGGTTTACCGGCCAAGGTGCTGGCAAACCACTCGGATGTGCTCTGGTCGAGAAAATGTTTAAGCGATGCTGACATATTGCCGAAATGCGTTGGACTGCCAATAATCAGGCCGTCAATGGTGTGCAAGTCTTCGATACTGACGTAAGGGGCTCCCGATTCTGGTACGCCACTATCTGTGGCTTCTATCACAGTAGAGACTTTCGGTACCGCACGAATCTCGGCATTTGCATCAGCGACGGCATTGACACCGCGGCCGATCATGCGGGCCATCTGATAAGTGTTTCCGCCATTCGTGTCGTAGACGATAAGTATTCGAGTGCTCATGGGTCTACAGTGTGGCACAACGCACATCGGATAACCTCACGGCAGCCTTGCTGTCGCCGATAACTCTTTTATCTCGATCAATCCAGAATTCGCTGTGCTAACAGAAAACGCCAAACGCTTTGCAGATCCATCCACCGGCAAGCTCGAGCTTGGTGCTGTTCTTGACGGACTTCTCATTGATGGTCTGATCGAGGAAGCCAACTGCAAACTGTTGACGTCGCTTGCCAGCTCGGAAAAAGGCAAACGAAAAAGCGACCCCTTGGAGCGTATTACCGCCAGTAATTGGGTTAGTGCGCGTGATCCGGGACAAAAGATCGATCTTGATTTTCTGACCCGATGGCTGGCGAAGAAGGTTGACCTGCCATGGAAACGGATTGATCCCTTGAATATCGATGTTCCGGCGGTCACAGCAGTGGCGTCGCATGCCTATGCGACGCGTTTCAATGTCATTTGTATCGAGTCCAGCAATGATTACGTTGTGTTCGGTACCGCCGAGCCATTTTATGATGAATGGCAGGCAGAGCTACGGCAGGTACTGCAAAAGGAAATTCGTCTGGTTATCTGCAACCCGGATGACATACGACGCTATTTGAAAGAGTTGTACAACGTATCGAAGTCTGTGCTTGGTGCCAAGAAGGATCAGAGTTACCAGTCAAATGCGGTACAGAATCTCGAGCAGCTGATGGAGCTCGGGCGCCATGGCAAGCTTGAAGCCAACGATAGCCATGTCATCAGTCTGGTTGACTGGTTGTTGCAATACGCTTACGAGCAACGGGCCAGTGATATTCATCTTGAACCGCGCCGTGAGATGGGCGCCGTGCGATTTCGTATCGATGGTGTCATGCAGCAGGTTTATGACATGCCGGCTCCAGTACTGGCTGCTGTC
>CAYUZB010000164.1:0-6318 GCA_964449565.1 uncultured Granulosicoccaceae bacterium
GATCGGCGGCATATCTTCATCGGTCAGCAGCGGTTCAAGCGCTTCCTGCTCTGCAATATCACTCGACGCCTCATCGACCGATGCCTCACCGACTGATGGGTCGCCAGCCGTAGGAGCATGAACTTGACTCGCCGACGGTTCAGTACCGCGAAGTAAGCCATTCTGGCGCTCGGCCGATTCATCGCTGAGCGAATCGATTACGTTACTTTCCGTCGCCCTATTCTGTTCCGGGTCATCCAGCAAGGCATGTTCAGCGGCAACAGATTCCAGATCATCAACAGACTCAACGACGATCGGCTTGTCTTCGCCGTACTGCGTAGCTCGCTTTTTATTCGACCAACGCTGAATAAAGGAATCTCGACGGCTCATCGATAGCCCCCTCCACGCGGACCCTGACGCTTGCCTTCGTCCTCACTCCATTTTCGCCGTTTGCGTTTCTTGAATTCCTTCGGCTCATAATGCGCCAGAACAAACTGTTCCATATAGCGATACAACTCAGGTGGAATACCAGCGGACAACACCATTTGGTCGGTTTCCGCATAGGCTGAGGCATCGTCATAGTCGATGGTCACATGTATTGGTTCGATTGCGTCCTGCGCCCCGGCGTCGGATTCCCCGCTGTCTTCGACCTCTCGGCACATGACATAGACCTGAGGCTTGTCGCCGATCAATGCATGCCAGTATCGTTCGCAGGCATCGCGGTACAAGGTGATGGTGAACCCTGACCACGCATAGACATCACCCGTGTCCGTTCGATAGGCCAGCTCACCCGGCTTGAAGCGGGCTTGCAGATCATCACCGACCGCCACACTGGCCAGATACCAGGAAGGTACGCTCCAGAAGGAACGTTTGATCAATCTGCGCTCAAGTAACACCGACACCGGGAGCTGGACCCGGTTGGAAACCTGGTTGGCCACCTGGTCGAATTTCTGGCTGCTAGCCTGAACGCCATCGGGGCTCGAAGCCGAAACTTCAGAACGCTCAGGCGAAATGGGATCAGTGGGTGCATTCACGCTAGCTACTATTGCATGCGCATCGCGACTGTTGAAAGTCCTTGTCACAAATCAGGTCATGTGTAATCGACCCAAACTGTCAAAAGTGGGACAAAATGTCCCATTCTTTTCAAATCCCGCCGTGTTCCGACAATATTCATTTACACACTGCGGCCAAAGACTCTTAAAGTCGCAAGGTATCGAGAGGCACATATATGGATGCAAAACTAACGAAACCTGAAATGACCTCGGCGGGTCTGCAAGCCGCCCATGGCATCAATGCGACCAATGAGTTTGGCGAACAGGTCGATGTGCACATTCCCGGAGAGCTGCCACTGACCATAAGAGTCGATGACATGGAAGTGGTTACCTTGATGACGCTTGGCACCCAACCCGAAGCCTTGACCCTCGGCTACATACACAATCAGAAACTGATAGAAGATATCTCCGATATCAAATCTGTCATCGTGGACTGGGATCGCGAACTGGTTGATGTCACAACCCATGCCGGCATTGGCATCAGCGACTGGCAGGAAAAAATGAAGCGGCGCATCATCACCAGCGGCTGCGGACAAGGCACCATCTTCAGTTGTACTGTCGACAAACTGTACGAGGTTGAACTCAAGACACCTTCCTTGAATCAATCCGACATCTATGAACTGATCAAGAACGTCAGCAAGCTCAACGATGTCTACCGAGTATCCGGCGCCGTACATGGATGCGGCTTATGTACCGCAACCGAATCATTGATGCATATCGAAGATGTCGGAAGACACAACGCGGCCGATGCGATTGCCGGGCGCATGTGGCTGGATGGCATCGATGGCAGTGACAAGATCTTCTACACGACCGGACGTCTGACATCCGAGATCGTCATGAAAACCGCTTTTATGGGCATACCCACATTACTGTCACGCTCAGGTGTGACGCAAATGGGTCTGGAACTCGCCAATGAGATCGGCATGACGATGATAGCGCGCGCAAAAGGTAAACATTTTCTCGTCTACAACGGCAAGGAAAACGTCACCTTCGACGCCATCCCGCCAGAACGCCGGATACCGCCGCTGACCAAAGGAATGCGTGATCTCGCCTGATCGCTGCGGATCATCAAGCTGACTCATGGCTGACAACGACGCATCATTCGGAATAGCTACCCCATCAAAACGCAGCGAGTCTCGCTTTTTGAGTGTGCCCGAGCTTGCGGCGCTACTGCATGTCAATGAAAAGAAGATTTACCAACTTGCCGGCCGCGGTGAAATACCCGGCACTAAGATCACAGGCAAGTGGATATTTCCCCGCAGTCTGATAGAAGACTGGCTGATGGAAAACAGCCACGGTGGCGTGATGCAGGATCGTCTGCTGATAGCCGGTAGCGACGATCGCTTGATCCACCATGTTTGTAGCAATGCAGCGATCGACTGGCAGCAACATGCGCTGGTCAGCTATAGCCCGGCTGGTACGCGTCATGGTCTTCGCATGCTCGACAGCAACCGCATTGATGCCTGTTTTATCAACTGGGGAGCCATTGAAGACAACGCGCGTCGACATCTCGGACTGCTGCGCTGTTACCGACGACACGCGAGCTGGGTCATTGTGCGTTGTCTGCAACGAAGTCAGGGGTTTGTATTGAGTCAGGCGCTCAGCGAAACACTGGCAAAGGAGCCTGATATCTCGCCCGCTGATTTAATCAAACGCTCGGAGTTGCGCTGGGCGATGCGTCAGGACGATTCAGGCACCGAAAGGTTGCTCGAAGACTTGTGTTCAGTGCAGGGACAAAGACTTGCCAATCTCACGGTCAGTACCGAGTGCAATAGCGAACGCAGTGCAGTAGCAGCAGTCAACACAGGGGCTGCAGACATCACGTGTGGCGTGCAAAGTACCGCCTTTGAATTCGGTCTGCGCTATCTGCCGATTGCCGATGTGGGACTCGATCTCGTGATGTCCCAAAAAACCTACTTCCGCACCCTTGTGCAGGATTTTCTTGCCCGTATTCAGACGCTTGAAACCGAT
Organism: uncultured Granulosicoccaceae bacterium; assembly: GCA_964449565.1. Taxonomy (GTDB): domain Bacteria; phylum Pseudomonadota; class Gammaproteobacteria; order Granulosicoccales; family Granulosicoccaceae; genus Granulosicoccus. Next base: position 3,003 of record CAYUZB010000164.1, read on the forward strand.
CAACTACCGACGCGACTCGATGGCTACAAAATCAATGCCGATTTGAATCTGGTGACGCTGGCTTAAGACGAGATGGGTGCCAGTACGACCCAACAGTCGGCTCCGGCGATACTACGTGATATTTAGCGTACGCGGCAGTCGCTGCCTCACATGATAGAACGCACTCTTAATCAACGCCTGTTAATTATTCTGGCGTACACCCAAACCGAATGCCCTGAGTTCTTCAGCAACAGCTGCATTAGTTAATAACACGTCGACCGCCTCATCCGGATCATTGACAAGGTCATAGACTGCTTCAGAGCCATCGTCATAGGCAATGTACTTGTGGGTTGCGGATCTTACTGCCCATCCCCGACCGAGAGCATTATTGCCAAAGTAGTCAGTATACAAATATTCTCGGACCGTCCCTTCGCTGCTGCTAAATGTCGACTGAAAACTAGAGCCGTCGTGTATACCCTCGACACTGGCACCTGTGGTAAGCGCTGCAATTGTCGGGAAAAAATCAACCACACTGACCAGCCCATTCTCTCGCACATTGGTACGCGTAATACCGGCACCGGATATCACCAATGGCACACGGACCCCGCCTTCAAACAGACTGCCTTTCTGGTGACCTGGTAAAAAGGCATTACTGTCGAGGAGGTCTCGAGGAGTGCCATTGTCTCCAACCACAATCACAACTGTGTTGTCCCGTGTGACAGGGTCCATCGAATCGAGCAGGCGTCCGAGTTCGGTATCCAGGGTTTCCATAGCCGACAGATAATAGGTTCTTTCATTGGCATTGATGTCTGCCTGTGTGCCAGACAAACCGCGAACATTAAACTCAGCGGGTGGAGCGTGGAGTGGTTCGTGAGGTGCGGCAAATGCGACCCATGCAAACCATGGATTTTGCTGTTCATCTATCCATTCGATTGCATCATTAACCAGTTCAGTTGTGTGGTATGTGCTGATTTGTTCTTCTACACCATTGGTTACTTTCGTCCAGTTGAAGTAGTCAGTGATATTCGGTCTCAGGTGGCCGGCATAGTGATCGACCCCGAAATCATTTGGATGATTCAGATTTCCGCCATTGCCATCAACATGCCACTTACCAAAAACCGCAGTTTCGTAATTACTGGAAACTTCATTCTCGCTTAGATACGCCTGTATCGTGCCGAACTCTGCAGGAAGATTGCCGGGCACACTAAGCACACCGGTTTCTACCCCATGCCGTCCGGTAAGCAGGGCGGCACGTGTTGTCGAACAACTGGGTGTGGCCCATACATTCTCATACGTGATGCCAGCCTGTGCCAGCGAATCTATCACCGGTGTGTTCGGCAAATCAGCGCTAAAGCTGTACTGCGCACTCGCGTCAAGACCCTGATCATCAGTAATAACAAGCAAGATATTGGGTTGTGCGGGCGTCATACCTTGGTCAGTATCGCCTTGATCTGTACCGACTGGATCCGTGCCGCCTTGATCAGTGCCTACTGGATCAGTATCAATCTGGTCGGTGCTTTCCTGTTCGGTTTCCTGCTCTGAGGGGTCCGCTCCTGTATTGTCGTTGACAACCGGATCAGTGCCCGAACCGCACGATGATAACGACAATAGAATCGCTGCAACAACAATCAGTGATGAAAGACGGTATCTGAAAATAGGACGAGTCATTCTTATTGCTCAAACGGCGTGTCGATAGAGCGATGATACCAGTGCAATTACGCAAACAATGTGGAGAAATGAGTATGTAAACCCACGTGTTGGCTATTCAATAGCAGACTTGTTTCGCTGACCGGGTGAGGGATTTCGGTTTCAAATCAGAGGCGAGTCAGAGTAAAAACGCATCACTTCTTCCCTCCCCTTTGCGAACACTAACCACTCAACGCCTGGGAGTTCTGGATTCCGACAGACTTCTACGTTAGGTATTACAAATTTTGGCATTGCCGATGATGGAGTGGCTAACCGTGATGCACAGCTAAGCGAATCGCTCGGTAGCTCAGTACAACAGCGCGCTCAAAAAAACCAACGTGAGCTCCGTCAAGCAACTCAACAAGCTTACGGTGGCAAGGCAGGTCCAGCAACTCTGGACAACACCACCAAGATGGCGGAAAAGGGTCAACTCCCATTGCCCGCCAATGTCCGCCTTGTCGATGCAGGCACCCTTGGCCCCCACAATATAGGCCCATGGGTCTGCGCCTCAACAAACTGACGCCGCGTATGTGTCCAGCACTGAGCATGGGCTACCTGATCATTTTGCTGTGCAAAGCGTGCATATGCTGCTTAACCATCACTGATCACAATGCCGACAAACCGGTCACTAAGAATACTACCTACATGACGGTGCGCTCGGCTATCGGTGTAGATAAAGCACACTTCATCCTGCTCACCGAAAATTGGCCAGTAATACCCTTGATGCATTCGTCCTTTTTATGACTTGCTTTTTCCTGACTTGATCGGGGTCTCATCCATCGCCAACACTCGATTGAGCAACGAATTACTCAACTGAGCATTGACACAATGAGCTCTAGCAAATCAATCGAGCGTCTGACTAGATTGGTCAAAGTGGCACGGCTTAATTAGAACGATAACGCTACCCAGCTGAAGTTCAACAGCCCAGGCTGCTACCTGCTTCTGGCACTCAGTAGGTCTTACTTAGACGAATGATGGCGTGATTGGCCTCGGCTTGGTATTAATTTGGCTAAGACGTTTACGCCACTGGCAGAAACTGGCATAGCCAATATCGTTCTGCGTGCAAAATTCTGGATTGTTGCTCGACAGCAAGGGACTACCATTAATCAGCTGTACGGCGAGTGTAATGACGCATGGCTCAATTCCTCTTTTGAAAGTGAGCGCACAGTGTGGTTCAGAAATTCACAGCTGGGAAGGACGTCTCAGGATGAGCGGTTGCGTTGTTACGCAGTGGCTATCTGGACTGAAAATTGAGACAGTCAAGGTATAAAGATAAATGGAATTAGGTTTTATCCAGCTGTTCAGTCCAAAATGGATACAGCTTGTTGGCCTATAATCAATCAACGTTGTTGACAAGTTTCCGCACACGGTTCTCCGCCGATTTCTTGGTTTTTGCCTTGCGGGCGAGGGATTTTCGGGCTTTGCCAAATTTTACGACATTGTCGTCGGCCATCCAATTACCGCGGTGCGATCATCAGCTCTGGGCGCACAACCTTATCGAACTCTTCTTCGGTGACAAAGCCTAGCGCGACAGCTTCTTCGCGAAGTGTCGTGCCGTTCTTATGCGCGGTCTTGGCAACCTTTGTTGCATTATCGTAGCCGATGGTTGGGGCGAGCGCCGTGACGAGCATGAGCGAGCGGCCCATGAGGT
>CAYUZB010000165.1:0-6250 GCA_964449565.1 uncultured Granulosicoccaceae bacterium
CGATGATGCTCGGGAAAGGGTCAAGACCGACTACGCGGACAAAAACGATTTTCGTGACGACCTCGACAATCAATACCCGGACTACGCAGAAGACGATGACTATTACGATCCAGTCGATTTGACCGATACCGGACGTGGTTCTCGCTATGCGATTTATGAGAAGAACAACAAGGCCAAAGCGATTCGTATGGGCGTGTCCTGGACCGCACTGTTCTTCACGATACCTTGGCTGTTGTATCGTCGCTTGTTCGGTACCGCTATTGTCTATAGTGTGCTGTGGTTGGTCTTGGTCACAGGTCTCGTTGTGACGGGTTTGTCATGGCTCGATGCTGGTGCCAACGCAAGCAATGCGCAAAGACTCCTGACAATCGGCTTCGGATTACTAAGTGTGATCGGCTTGTTATATATACCTTTCAGATATGGCAATACATGGCGTGCAACGAAACTTGAAAAACGTGGTTACGATCTCGCAGCATGGGTTAGAGCGAAGAGTCCACGAAAAGCGTTAAACGCAGCAAGACGTGCGGCAGCTCTCGCCTGACTTTCAGATAACTCAACGTGTACCGCATTTCCTTCACCGGAAGCGGAAACGGGCCGCAATAAGTCAGCTTCGACATACAGCTTGGGCACCTTGCGTCGTTACCCCCAATTAAGTCATCGCGCAAGAATGACGTCGTCGTGCTTCGAGGGAACCGGACATGACAGGCCAGATGAGCATTTCACTGGCAACTTTGGGGTAACCGGGGAATGATTCCCCGGTTCCAATTCACATTTTTAAGCTGAGCTTGGCGATCGACAAATCAGGCGCGTTTCCTGGACCGCCTGTCGCGAATCAACAAAGCGCGAACGTCGTCAGATGTGAACACCTCAAGTTCACGCGCATAAATCTCGTGATTTGAATCCACGCGCCCCAGATCGTACAAATAGCTGACCATCACGCTAGCCGATTGCGACAAGCCCTGTCTGAAGACATCAGCGCCGGGCAACACACTGTCAAGACTTGCGCCATTTCTCAAATGGAAACGGGCAACGGGATCCAAAGGTTCGCCACTCGGACGTTTTTCGTTAACGAGATAGTGCGCGACCAGACCCTGCAACTGTCGTCCTTCCTCTTCGGAGAAATCAGCTTCTTCACTACTCCCAACACGCATTGCAATGCGAAGCGCTTCATGAATCTGCACATCGATCGCCTCCTTCGGTTCTTCAAGAGAGCCTCGTTCGGCGCCCTTTTCACTCATGGATTTGACCCAGTTCATGAAACCCGGGACCGGTGACAGTGTGCGGAATGTACTCAAGTTGGGTAATTGTTCACTTAGTTCACGCGCGACTTGCTTGATCAGAAAATCACCGAAGGACACACCAGCCAGACCTTTCTGACAATTGGAAATCGAATAAAACACGGCGGTGTCGGTTTCAAACGCGTCAAGTACGGGACGACCGGGAATCAGAACTTCGCGTACCGTGCTTGGGTCGGATTGGGTGAGTGCAACCTCGACAAACATCAAAGGCTCATCGAGCATGCTCGGATGGAAGAAGGCGAAGCAGCGTCTGTCGGACGGTTCCAGCCGGCTACGCAAAGCTGACCAGCTGTTGATCGCATGCACTGCTTCGTAAGCGATGATCTTTTCAAGTATGTTGGCAGGCGTGTGCCAATCGATTTCACGCAATACCAGGAAGCCTTGATTGAACCAGGATTTCAGCAGATGTTGAAAATCAACATCGATGCGGCGTAAATCCGGCACCGCGCGCTGCATGTCGAGTAGATCAGCACGCATTCGCACTAGTTCAGCGGTCGCACCGGGGACCCGGTTCAAACGACGAAACAACTCCTGACGCTTGGGCTCTACCGCGTTGATCAATTCACTAAGCGTATCGGCGTTGCGATCGCTGGCATAACTCTCAGCAGAGCGAATCGCCGCATCCGGGTTCAGATCAAGTTCATTGAGCAGATGGGAAAAAAATGTGCGTTTTTCGTCTTGTGACGCCTGCCGGTATCGTTTCAGCAGTCCACGCGCCAATCGCTGTCCGGTTTGTTCGCCACGCTCTGACAGAAGGGCCTCGCACAATTCCTTGAACGATCCTTCCTCACTGAAATCCGTTTCCGCATCATGGCGGTTGAATACGGTACTCAGCAAATCAGATAGAAAGCTGTAGCGGCTCACGACACAAGTCTCGGTTTATCGCGTTCAATGGGGCAAAATTCGTGCCCCTACAGCCATCCTTTTAGCCAGTTAACGCTGATCTTGCCTGGCCAGTCGGTGTTCCATATAGCGAACGGCCGTTGAGACAAGCAAAATCAGCACAAGGTACTCCAACACCAATACGCTGAATATTTCCAATGCGCGGTACTCCACCGTATTGAGCAAATTGGCGCGCCGTAACAGCTCTTCAACACCAATGACAGATGCCAGCGAGGACATTTTCAACATATAAACAAACTGATTGCCCATTGGCGGCAGCATGCGTCTGATAGCCTGTGGCAGGATCACATAGCGCATACGATCAAAGTAACCAAGGCCGATCGAATCAGCTGCTTCGAGTTGACCTCGGTCAATTGACTGAATGCCACCGCGAAATATCTCAGCCTCGAAAGCGCTGTCTAATACTGACAAGGCGATCACAGCTGACCAGAAAGGACTTAAGGTCACCCCAGTCAGAATTGGCAGACCCAAATAGACCCAGAAGATACCCACCAGTAGGGGAATCGAGCGGAACACCTCGACGTAGACTCGGTTGAACAATCGCGGTAAACGATTCTCGGACAAGCCCGGCAGAGCGACCAGCAATCCCAACACAAACGAAATACTGATGGCAGTGATCGACAGCAGCAAGGTGTACTTCAGCCCACCCATCAGAAAAATCAGATTGACTCGCCCTGCTTCGGTCTCTGGCGAGACGACATACCACTTCAAGTGTTCGCTGCACGAAGTCAGTAGCGGCAGAATCAGCAGCAGCAACAGCGCATGATGACGTGGACGAAGTGCTTGGAAGAAACCGCTCATCAGTGTTGCAATATCTGTTTGAGGAAAAGCTTGCCGCGTTCGGTCTTGGGGCGGGTAAAAAAATCCTCTGGAGTGGATTGCTCGACAATCTGTCCCGCATCCATGAACACCATCGTATCGGCGACCCGGCGCGCGAATCCCATCTCGTGAGTGACGACCATCATCGTCATACCCGTGTCTGCGAGATCGACCATAACCTCCAATACCTCGGCAATCATCTCGGGATCGAGTGCCGAGGTGGGTTCATCAAACAACATCACCTGTGGCTCCATGCACAGGCTTCTGGCAATAGCCACACGTTGTTGTTGACCCCCTGACAGCTGACTGGGGTATTTGTCAGCCTGCTCCGGAATATGCACACGCTCCAGGTAATGCTCGGCAAGCTCGCGTGCCTTGGCTTCAGTCAGGTTTCTCGCTCGTTGCGGACCGAGCATCAGGTTCTCTATTACCGTCAGGTGCGGGAACAGATTGAACTGCTGGAAAACCATGCCGACATTGGTGCGCACCTGCTTGAGCTGAGATCGGTTTCTGCCGAGGGTGATGCCATTGACGATGACCTCTCCGGCATCGTGCTTTTCCAGTTGATTCACACATCTGATCAACGTGGATTTACCCGAGCCTGAAGGACCACAGATAACCATTCGACTGCCTGCAGCGACATCCAGCGATACGTCTTTGAGCGCCTGAAATTTCCCGAACCATTTCGAGACACCACGAATTTCTATCATCAGGAGCTATCCCACGCCACTGCTCGGGCAATGGAACCAGTCTACCGCAGCCCGGCGCTCGATATGCAGCTTCGGTATACTGGTCAGCCGCGTCAAAGGAATATCTGGACAAATGTTATTGACTATCAAAAAAAGCTTAACGTTCGCCGCTATCGCAATGGCCGCGCTTGTCTCCATGTCAGGTTTTTCAGCAAACGCCTATGCCGCTGATTCTGTCCTGGATGACATCCTGTCCTCCGGAAAACTCAAATTCGGTACCACCGGTGACTGGGATCCAATGAGTTTGAAAGATATCGCCACGAACAAGTACAAGGGCTATGACATTGACGTTGCCACCGAGCTCGCCAAAGATCTCGACGTCGAACTCGAGTTTGTTGCCACTGACTGGAAGACGCTCGTCCAGGGAGTCACCGCGGGCCTTTACCACATGACGGGCAGTGCCTCGGTAAGTCCGGGTCGCGCCAAGGCAGCCGGCTATACGCAAAGCTACTTCTCACTGGCAACCGTTCCATTGACATTGAAAAAGAATGCTGATCGTTTCAAGGACTGGGAAGACTTCAACAAAGAGGGTATTTCGGTCGCCGCAACCTTGGGCACAACTCAAGAAACACAGGTCAAGCAATTTTTCCCCAACGCCACACACAAAATTGTCGAGGCTCCAGCACGCGACTTTCAGGAAGTACTCGCTGGTCGTGCCGATGGACACATCACATCAAATGTCGAGGCCTACAAGCTGGTGGAAAAATATTCTCAAATGATGGTCGTACCCGTCAAAGAAGCGCGTGCACGCACACCGATCGCAATGCTCGTACCGCAAGCTGATCAAGTCTGGATCAATTACCTGAATACCTGGATTCAACTCAAGAAAGAACGTGGCTTCTTCGACGAACTTGGCAAGAAGTGGCAACTCAGTAACTAAGAAACTATTGGAATAACCAACATTATGTTTGAATCACTACCGGAACCGAAGGCTGACGCCATCCTTGCGTTGATGATGGCCTTTCGGGCAGATGAGCGCACTGACAAGATTGACTTGGGTGTCGGTATTTACAAGGACGTCAATGGCAAGACCCCGGTCATGCAAGCGGTCAAGCAGGCTGAAACCCAACTCCTGAAAAGCCAGGACACCAAGGCCTATGTCAGTCCAACGGGCAGTGCGACATTCTGTGCCGCCATGATCACACAGGTGTTTGGCGAGACGGCTGATGTGTCGCGCATCCGCGCTGTCCAGTCGGTCGGCGGTAGTGGAGCGTTGCGGGTAATTGCGGATCTTCTCAAGGACGCGCGACCCGAAGCGAAGTTATGGCTGTCAGACCCGACATGGCCGAACCATGTGCCATTGATGACCGCGGCGGGACACACACTGGAACGTTACCCGTACTATGACGCTGCGCTCGGCAGTGTTGATTTCAAGGGAATGATCGATACGCTAAGTGGTGCCGCATCGGGTGATGTCGTGTTGTTGCACGGTTGCTGTCACAACCCGACCGGTGCAGATCTGACGATGGATCAGTGGCGTCAGGTGGCAGCTCTTATTATCGAAAAAGAGCTGTTTGCCTTTGTTGATCTTGCCTATCAGGGTTTTGGTGATGGTTTTGAAGAGGATGCAGCGGCGGTACGCATGCTCGCTGAGACCTTGCCCGAAATGGCCATTGCAGCCAGTTGCTCGAAAAACCTTGGGCTTTATCGAGAACGTGTCGGCGCTGCCATCGTGGTCGGGCGTAACGAGGACGATGCCATTCGTGCCCACGGTCGATTGACCACTGTCATTCGTTCCAACTATTCGATGCCACCGGATCATGGCGCAAACACCACCGAAATGGTGCTCACCGATGCCGCTCTGAACCAGAACTGGCGCGAAGAGCTCGAAAGCATGCGAGTGCGTATGGTTGGGTTACGGCAAGCCTTTGCTGATGCCATGCGCAAACGCACCAACTCTGACCGCTTTGACTATATCGCCGGACAACGCGGCATGTTCAGTCGCCTGCCGTTAAACAGCGAACAGATCGCCAGGCTACGTGACGAGTTCGGGATCTATCTGGTCGGGGATGGTCGTATCAATGTCGCCGGCCTGCCGGACAACGACATCGATTCCCTGGCCGACGCTATCAGTTCAGTGCTCTAGCTCAAGTCTGATTCAGGGCTCTGAATCAGGGCTCTGAATCAGGGCTCTGAATCAGGGCTCCGTCAGCGTCTGCGCCAGCGTTATTCGTTGATGACAAATTTACCCGGCGGCAAGTCCAGCCGGGCAGCGATCGCTGCAGCGGCGATGACTGTGGTGGTTTCCATTTCCGGGTCCACGACATTCAAGCCACCGAGTTGTGCATTCACCTTGACTGTACCGAACGGAATTTCCCGGGCGAGCACAGCCGTATCTACCTGTTCCGGGTGTTGCACACCAACGGTTACTTCGACCTGCATACTGTCGCGATCAATGCCCAGCGTTCTGAACAAACTGAGTGAACTGTGGTGCAAGGCATCCTGTATCGCACGTCGACACGCTTTGGTGTAATCCTCACC
>CAYUZB010000166.1:0-6080 GCA_964449565.1 uncultured Granulosicoccaceae bacterium
GCTATTTCGACAACGGTCAGACCGTGAGCCATCTTGCCCTTGAGTACATCATCGTCAGTTTCGGCTTTGCCTTCCTCGCGATTGCCCCAGATAATGTCCCGATTCGTGTACTCATTGTTTACCACCAAAAGCGTGTGCCCTTCATGGGAGAACACATCCATACCGTCGATATTATCGCCGAAGGTCTTTTCTTGATCCTTGGCGGTACCGCGTGTCGCATGATCAAATTCAGGAACGCCACTCCACAAAGGGTCGCCCCAGCGCGCGACGATTTGCGAGACATAGCCTTGAGGTACAGTGATGTCATCCAGGGTATTGGTTGGGATTTGCTCAAACGCGAATCTGGAACTTGATGCAACAACATCGTCAGTCAGCGCAAAAGAACCCAGCGTGGCGACACCGCCCACCGCGAGTATTCCCTTCAAAACCTCTCGACGGGATAAGGATTTTTCCACAATTCGATCAAAATCACATTCGAGAGGTCTAGGGTTGACCTGCTCATCAAAGTCGTCAAAAGAAATCTCGGTCTTGTCTTTCATCATTTGTCTCCTGCGAATTGGCTATTTGAACTTAACATAAGAAACCAATCTAGAACAAAGAGATGACAGTAAGGTGACGTAAAGTCCCAATGACTAACAAGGATTAAACAATAAAATTTTTTGACGCTAAAAAATTCGACTTTGGGCTAACTTGAGCTAACCGCTCTCAACGCCCTGTAAACACGGGTTTGCGCTTCTCATTGAATGCACTAACGCCTTCAAGCCGATCAGTTGTCGGCACAGTGAGATTGTATGCCTCAATCTCGAAGGCCAGTCCATCCGTCAACGACATTTGCAGGCCACGGTGTATGGCGCTTTTCGCTTGGCGGACGGCTATCGGCGCATTACCGGCGATTTTTTTGGCCACGTCAAGCACTGTCGAGGCAAGATCTTCGTCCACCACCACCTGATTGACCAAGCCCCATGCAGCAGCCTCGTCAGCGGCAAATACCCGTGCGGTCAAGATGAGTTCTTTGGCGCGCCGTTCACCCACCGCACGGGAGAGCGTCTGCGTTCCACCTGCACCTGGAATGATCCCGAGGCTAGTCTCAGGTAAGGCAAATTTGGCCCTTGTCGCAGCGTACGCAAAATCACAAGCCGCTACAAGCTCACAACCGCCACCATAGGCTGACCCATTAACCGCAGCAACAACTGGAACGGGACAGGCTAGCAGTGCTCGAGCCATTCTTTCATAGTGACGATGTTGTGCAGTCCAGGCCGTCTCAGTCATGCCATTGCGTTCTTTCAAATCACCTCCGGCACAAAAAGCTCGTTCTCCGGAACCAGTCAGTATCAGACAACGATAGGTTTCAAGATCCAGAGATAGGGATTCGAACAAGCTATAGAGTTCAATAGCCATTCTCGTGTTGAAAGCATTAGCCGATTCAGGCCGGTTCAACGCAATTTTCAACACCTGTTCGGCGGGCTCACTGAGTTTCAACGTTTCGTATGGGTGCTTGATCATCATCTGGATCTGAGAGTTCAGAATTTCACCAACCTTGATATCAAACTGCTGCCAGCGACCGAGCAAGCGCCCATAATTCGGCATTGATTGTCACTTCATCAATTGGCTGACGTTTTGACCCAGGCAGGCGCGCATTTTCCTGCGCATCGACTGAATCGCTAAGAATCGTCATCCTGTCCCAGAATGCATCACCTGAAATGGCAGTTGGATCGACAAGAAAATAGTATTGTCCAAGATCATGTGGAGGTCCATCAGCCAACTTCAAGCCTTTGACATTGACCGAATTGACACTGCCGGTCACGGCTGCTGCCAGTACCTCGACCATAAGACCGAAGCCATAGCCTTTGTACCCACCAGTCGACAACAAGGAGCCCTTGAGCGCCGCTTTGGGATCGGTGGTGGGCTTTCCACGTGAGTCAACAGCCCATCCCAATGGAATGCTCTCGCCCGCCGCGGCCGCTTGCGTAATCTTTCCCAATGCAACCGCACTGGTACTCTGATCAAACTGAAAAGCAACACCACCGCCTTCGGCAGGAATAGCCATCGCCATTGGATTCGTCCCCAAAACCGCTTGACTTCCCCCAGGTGGCGAAACCACAGCGGATGCGTTTGCGAATCCAATTCCAATTGCTCCCGCAAGCGCAATTTGCTCAGTGAAGTAACCCAGTGATGTACAGGTATGGGCATGGCTTACTGCCAATGTACAGGTACCGGTATCATCCAGCAGTTTTAACGCTTCAGGCAGGCCGCGCGCGAAGGCTGGCTGTGCAAATCCCCTTCGCGCATTAGCCTGGACGATAGCAGTGCGTGGTTTGGTGATTAACGGCTCGACGTTGCCATCGACCCGGCCAGAGGCCAATTGTATGCAATAGCTTTCCAGATAGTACAAGCCACATATTATGTTGTGATTGGATTCTGCAGTACGCACAGCATGAGCCACGTGTTCGGCAATCCAGACTGCCGCATCATGTTTTATCAGTGCCTGACGCGAAACCGACTCGATCTCGTCCAAGGCTACGGTGACAGTACTCATTAACGATCCGACTACTCATGTTTTTGAGACAGCTACATTACCGCATATTGTGGTGCAATGGCATCCAGGGACTAGCTTTGTCAACCGCCGATCCGATATTATTTAACTGGATCAATAAAACCGACCACCCCATCACATTGTCGATTGACCATCAGCGTCAAAACTCGACGAGGAGCGAACTATCATGAAACGAGCAGGTGTCATCGGCGTTGGCGACATGGGTAGTGGTCTGGCTAAAAATCTTATCGCCAATGGCTTCAAAACCGCCGCTTATGATCTGGACGACACGCGTCTCAGCGCATTCAAGTCAATGGGAGGAAACGCGTGCCGATCGGTCGCTGAGGTGGCCGATAATGCTGACGCGGTATTTGTCATGGTCATGAATGGCGATGAAGCCAAGGATGTGATCCTCGGCAACGATGGACTCATCGCCGGATTGCCCAAAGGCGGCGCCGTTATCCTTAGCGCTACGGTGAAACCGTCTGAAGCACAGGAAATTGGCCAAGCAATGGAAGGTTCGGGCATCCATCTTATCGATACGCCCGTATCAGGTGGTTTCCCAGGCGCCCAAAGTGGCACCTTAACCTTGATGGCTGCTGCACAGCCCGCGGTTCTCGAAGAGTTTGCACCGCTCATGCAAGCCGTGTCCGGTACCATTCATCATGTCGGAACCGAACCCGGTGAAGGTCAGACCGTCAAGGCATGCCTGCAGTCCTTGATCGGTTCGATATTCTCGGCAACATTTGAAGCGGCAGTTTTAGCGGCAAAAGCTGGCGTCAGCGGTGAAGTACTGCACAAGGTTGTATCGACATCGAGCGCAGGTTGTGGCGTCGCCAACAACGCACTCGAATGCATCATTGATCGAAAATTCGAAGGTACTGGTAGCCACATCAGAACGATGCATAAAGATCTGACAATCTCTCTGGATCTATCACGTGAACTGGAAGTGCCCATGCATACCGCATCCACTGCGATGCAGTTGTTTCATGCTGGCAAAATAAAATATCCCGAGGGCGACAATTGGATCGTCACCAAAGTCATTGAAGAAATCGTTGGTGCCGAATTGCATCGATAACCCTGAATCGAATATTCCTTATACGAAAACACGATAGACAAGGTAGTTGAGATGGTTGATGAAATTAAATTCAACCGTAGCGCTGTAGAAACTCTTGTCCATTGTGCGTCAGTGAAAACTGTATATCCCAATCATGGGCGATATTTGAAAACCCTGTTTCAGCGTTGTTATTGATATCCTGCCTTTCATTAACTGACGAGACAATCCTCAGAAAGCCATAATCGAACAACGTATCAAAATGTAAAAAGAACGACTCGCCGGTTGTTTGTCCACGTTTACGACAGACTTCAACAAACAGGCGTGAAGATACGTCAAGACTACCCAATTGTACTACCACAGCCAGTTGTCGCAAAAGGGATTGATTGCTGATCCGATGAGACATGGCTCTCCTGTGGTCAATCACGCTACACTACATCAAGACTACCCGAACTAAGAAACGAACACAGGCAATGACGCTAGCTTGAACAACATTTTAAATGCGGGTAAGCAGCCAACGGTCGCCATGGCGCTTGGTTTCATGCTGCTCTCAACGCTGTTGCTGGCTATTATGCATGCGATTGTGCGACATCTCGGTAATGACCTACACCCCTTCATTATCGTCTTTTTTCGTAATTTGTTCGGCCTGATCGCCATTTTACCGCTGTTGGTTAAAGGCGGTAAACAGTCACTGGCAACAAATCATCCTAAGTTGCATCTGCTCCGCGCGCTGGTGGGAACTGCCGCGATGGCGAGTTGGTTTTTCGCATTAACCCGGGTACCGATTGCCAATGCGACCGCTCTGAGTTTCAGTACCGCTATATTTGCCACCGTTTCTGCCTGGATTTTTTTAAAGGAAACGGTTCGGCTCAGAAGAGGTATTGCTATCGGAGTTGGATTTGCAGGTGTATTTGTCGCGATGCAGCCAGACGCCTCAGGTTTCAATAATTATTCGTTACTGGTATTGCTGAGCGCGATCACCTGGGGCGCTTCGGTGTCAATTGTAAAGCTGCTGACACGCACGGAATCGGTCACATGCATTGTCGGCTGGATGGCCATTCTTCTGACTATAATTACCTTCATCCCAGCCATCTTCGTCTGGCAGACTCCTGATTTGACTCAGATGGCACTATTGATGGTTATCGGAGCGCTGGCGACCGCCGGTCATTTATTGATGACCCGAGCGCTGCAGTTAGCGGACACTGCTCTGGTCATGTCTGTTGACTTTAGCCGGCTAGTCTGGACATCCATATTGGGTGTCTGGTGGTTTAGCGAAACTCTGACAGGCTATACCTTTATCGGAGCTGCCATCATCTTCGGCGCCGGATTGTATATCGTCTTTCGCGAGTCACGAATGTCAGGACCTTGATGAGTACGTGTGATCACTCGTAAGCGGAGCTCAAGCTTCTGATTTTAAGTCTTAGCGGTCTGCTTACCATTAATTATGCGGTGTATAGTAATGATCAAAATTCTGGAGTCGCCATGTCAATACGACCTGTAAAATCACAATCCGGCGCTCGCCCCACACTCGAAGGGGCTGGTGTGAAGTTGCATCGCGTATTTGGTTTTGGCGATACATCAACTACCGACCCCTTCCTGATGATGGATGATTTCAGAAACGATAATCCCGCAGACTACGCAGCCGGTTTCCCATGGCACCCGCATCGGGGTATCGAGACGATTACCTATGTGCTGGCAGGAACGGTTGATCATGCTGACAGTCTTGGCAATTCGGGCACGCTCGGCCCAGGCAGTGTGCAGTGGATGACTGCCGGCAGTGGCATTCTTCATCAGGAGATGCCCAACGGTGACTCTCAAGGTCAGATGCACGGTTTCCAATTATGGGCCAATCTGCCGTCGACGCTCAAAATGACAAAGCCTCGCTATCAAGACATACAGGGTAGCGATATACCTGAAATCATCGACGATGACGGAACAATCGTACGCGTGGTAGTGGGTAACTTCTGGGGCAAGCGCGGACCTGTCGATGGTGTCGCCGCGGAACCACAATATCTAGACATCACGGTTCCCGCAGGCATTAAAAAATCATTTCCCGTGGATACCTATCGCAATGCCTTTGCCTATGTGTTCGAAGGATCCGGCGATTTTAAAAATGCATCGAACCCGATGGGTGTAAAGATCGAAAAAGAAATTCAGGGAAAGGAAGTGCACCTACGTGATTTCTCAGGCAATCGCACCTTACTTATCTTCGATACCGGCGATGAAGTGATCGTTCAAGCGGGTGAGCACGGGCTGCGTTTCCTGCTCGTATCGGGTAAGCCGATTCAGGAACCCGTAGCCTGGCATGGCCCCATCGTGATGAACACGCAAGAAGAAATTCGACAGGCCATGAAGGACTTGCAAACCGGCAACTTCATCACCCCCTGCTAACTGGCCCACTTGGGTGTTGTTGTAAATATTCTGGTATAGTTTTTTCTTCTATTGAACAAGGAGGTTCAACGGAATGAACCCGAATTGCTCCCGCTGCGCTGG
>CAYUZB010000167.1:0-5986 GCA_964449565.1 uncultured Granulosicoccaceae bacterium
CGGGAGCAATTCGGGTTCATTCCGTTGAACCTCCTTGTTCAATAGACAGAAAAAATATACCAGATTTTCTACAACAACACCCAAGTAGGCCAGTTAGGTAAGTTTGTGATCTGCAACACCTTCACTAACGTTGTTCAACAATAATGTGCACCTCGTAACTCTAATTTGACGTGCGTGCCCTGTTTCTCTGGGGTGTAGTTGTCATAATGCTCACCAAAATAATAATGACAACGCTTCTAGCAGCGCGTAGCACCTGTCATCAGCAGTACCCGTGGAGCTTTTGAACAAATGACTGTTTTTTCACGTTATCAGCCGCTTGGTGCGGCATTTCTGATGCCGCTTGTATTACTTGCGGTTTCTCTTATAAATGGTACTGCTTTCGCTCAGGACGGCTCGCCGCCGACTACCGTCGAGGTACTCGGGCAGAGTACGCTTGATGTTGAAGAAGTGGCAGGTCCACGTTTTATCCGCATCAATTTCGACGGGCTATCCACTGCTTCTCATACGGTATCGGTCTCCTGGATAGATACCGCCGACGCCGATATACGCTACAACGTATTTGATGAAACAACTGGCGACCGTCTCAACGTAGGCGCGGTGCAGGGCAACAACCCGGGTCTCTGGACAGGTGATCTGAACGGTGGACAGCCCTATTCGATCAGGGCGTGGGCATTCTCTGGTGTGGCCGATGTCACGATTTCAATCGAAGCCAGTGTGCCCCTTGGTATTGAACAGCAGCCGGCCGATCTGACCGTGACTGAAGGCGATAACGCGACGTTTACAGTAGAGGCCTCCGGTAGTGGGGAATTCACTTATCAGTGGTTTGCGAACGGTAGTCCTTTACCTGGCGAAACGGCAGACACGTTGACGCTGATCGGTACAACGCTTTCCGACGATGGCAACACCTATACGGTTGACATCAGCAATGGTTTCGAGACGCTAACAAGCGACGTGGCTACTCTTGCCGTTAATCAGGCACTACCTTCAACCGTCGTGGTGTTAGGCGTGAATCTGCTCGATTCCACTACTGTTACAGCGCCTCGTTTCATGACCATTGATTTCGACGCGCTCTCCACGGCTCCTCACACAGTCTCTGTTGCCTGGGACAGTAACGCCGATATTCGTTTCAATGTCTTTGACGAGACCACAGGTGACCGACTCAACTCAGGCGCTGTGCAGGGCGTCAATCCGGGCGAGTGGACAGGTGATCTTATTGGTGGTCAGCCGTATTCCATCAGGATGTGGTCAGCCTCCGGTATTGCCCTAGTCACAACCTCCATCGAGGCCAGTGTTCCGCTTGGCATTGCTCAGCAGCCTGTCGATCTGACTGTTACGGAAGGCGATACCGCCGACTTTACCGTTGTTGCCAGCGGTAGTGGCTCATTTACGTATCAGTGGTTTGCCGACGGTATTTCACTGGCTGGTGAAACGACAGACACGCTAACGTTGTCAGATACTTCGCTTATCGATGATGGCACCGAGTACACAGTCGAAGTCAGTAATGGTTTTGAGACATTGAGCTCCGACGTCGCCACGCTTACTGTTGAGCCTGCGCCGTCCATAACAATTTCAGAGCAGCCCGCTGATCTAACGATTTTTGAAGGTGAGGATGCTGTTTTCAATGTTGTTGCGAATGGCACAGGCACGCTTTTTTATCAGTGGTTTGCTGATGGAGTCGCTATCACAGATGCGACGAACAGTACCCTTACAGTCAGCGCCGCTTTGCTAGATGCATCAGGCACGCTCTACTCCGTTTCAATCATCGATGATAACGAAACGCTATTGTCCGATAGTGCGACCTTAACCGTTGAGCCAACACCACTACCCACTACCCTTGTGGTGATCGGTGACAGTACGATTGATGCTGACGAAAACGCTGGCCCTCGCTTTCTGCGTATCAACTTCGACGCATTGTCAACTGCTTCCCACAACGTCTCGGTCGCCTGGACTGGTGATGCTGATGTGCGTTTCAGTGTCTTTGATGAAACCACGGGTAACCGGCTCAACGACAGCGTAGTGCAAGGTAGCAACCCTGGCGTCTGGACAGGCGATCTCATTGGTGGCCAGCCTTACTCCCTCCGAATGTGGTCAGTCTCTGGTATCGCAGAAATCATCGCTTCTATCGAAGCTAACGTACCGCTTGGCATTGAGCAGCAGCCGGTTGATGTGACAGTGTTTGAAGGTGAAAGCGCCATCTTCACCGTCGATGCCGTTGGAAGTGGCCTAATCTCTTATCAGTGGTTTGCTAACGGCAGTCCGCTCGCGGGTGAAACGACGAATACTTTGACGCTAGCGAGCACATCGCTTATCGACAATGGCACTGTGTATTCGGTTGAAGTCAGTACTGATCTTGAAACCCTGAACAGCAATGCTGCCACGCTTACCGTCGAGCAGATACTACCGTCAACTGTTGTGGTTATCGGAGAGGTCACGCTGGATGCCGAAAGTATCGCCGGGCCTCGTTTTATGCGTTTCAACTTTGATGCATTGGCCTCTGTGTCCCACACGATCACAGTTGACTGGATTGGTGACGCCGATGTTCGTTTCAATGTTTTTGATGAAACCACCAGCGCTCGACTCACTTCAGCCGCTGTACAAGGGAACAATCCGGGTGTCTGGTCGGGTGATCTGATAGCCGATCAGCCATATTCGGTCAGGATGTGGTCGGCCTCGGGTATCGCAGATGTCACCGTATCCATTGAAGCCATTGTGCCGATAGATATCGTGAGTCAACCGGAAAATCGACGTGTGACCGAAGGCGGCAGTGCTTCGTTTTTTGTTGAAGCAACTGGCAGTGGCACGCTTACTTACCAATGGTTTGTGAATGATATTCTGATAGACGGTGAAACGTCAGATAGCTTGACAGTGCTCAACGCTACACTGACTGATGATGGATCAATGTATTCGGTTGATATCAGCAATGGCGTTAACGTGGTGCGCTCGGAAGTTGCCTTCCTGACAGTTGATGCGACACCGGTACTCGGTGTTTACTCGTCTGAGGCCGACACGACTACATGGTCATTGGCTGGCCCTGCACCGACTCTTGATTTTAACGACACCCGACCAGGTGACGCTTGGGGTCGCAGATTATTGCGCATCGACGATCTATTGTTGGTAGGTGGCGATTTTACAGGGATCGCAGAAACGCCGTTCAGTGCCAATATCACTAACAGACCTTTCCTTGCCGCACTGGACGCTATCTCGGGTCAGCCAGTCACGAGTTTTCAAGTTCCTTCGGAGATCAACAGTGTTGTGCGTGCAATAGTGCTATCGCCAAGTGGCGAGCAAGTTTATGTTGGCGGTGACTTCGGCGTGGTGGTACTGGATGCAGTGACTGGACAACTCGATTTATCAATCGCAGTTACCCATGGAGCACAGACAGGGCGGGTATTCGACATTGCAGTCACCGACACCGACCTCTACATTGGCGGCGACTTCACTGACGTCAATGGAAGCTTTCGCGCCAACATTGCCCGTTTATCGCTGGATGGGGTGTTAGACACTTCTTGGGCGCCACAGGTGACCAATGGATTTACGTCTGGCCGCGCCGCACCGGTGCAAGCCATTTCGCTTTCACCTGTTGGTGATGTAGTTTACGTCGGCGGTAATTTCGCTGAGATCGAAGGTACAGCTGTTGCCTTAACTGCTGCAGGACGCGATGTATCACTATTACCAGTGTCAGCGCTGGATGGATCAGTTCTGCCCGAGCGCTTTATACCATTCACCACTATTGACCGTGAAGTTCAAGTGCACGATATCGCGGTCACTGACGACTACGTCATCATCACATGGGGTGGACCTAATTTCCTCACTTTCCATTCGTTCGATGGCACGCGCTTGCAGCAATACCGTGGCACAGGAGATATACAAGCACTTCAAGTAGTCGGCGACGATGTATTGGTGGGTCATCATGGAGAGTTCTTCGGCTTCCTACCAAACCCGATACCACTTGAGGCGCTGACCGATGATCCGGAGGTCTTTGTACCGCACAGGCTGCATGTGTTTCAACTTGATACGCCAGACTTTGCGCCTGGTCAGGCCTTCACAACAACCAGCCCATTTGGTATCTGGGGTATTGCGGCTGCAGAAGACTCTATTTGGGTCACAGGGCAGATCGAATCAGCCGGAACCAATGAGCAACCCGTAGACGGGCTTGCCAGGTTTCCTGCTCTGGATTAGATTGTTTAGAACAGTTTATAAACTTAACAGACATTGTTAAGAACAGCGTTTGTCCAAACCTAAGGTGATTGGATTCGCCGGCGAGTACAGCTGATTGATCGACTAATGGCAATGCTTAAAAGAGCCATGAAGGTCAACAGCCCGGAAGTGCCACCGCCACCACTGGAATCGTTTTGTGTGCCCGACACTGTGTCATCAGACGCTGTATCCTCATCGGAACTAGTATCCTCAGCCGTGCCCTCAGTTGTGTCCGATGGTGTTGATTCGGTTTCTCCCGCTTCTGCAGCAAGGGCTGCAACATTGGCGCGGTAGGTATCGCAGAAATCACCGGACCCACGAACAACGAGGAGTGGCATTTCAAGTGAGTTCTCACGTGATGCTACTGTTATACCGTTTTCCGCCACAACTTGATTCGCGGCTGGGGCAACTGACATATTGAAGATACTGCTTTGGAGATTATCTGTTCTCAATGGAATCGAATAGCGAGTATTTGAAAGCCAGTTACGTTGCTCCTGAGCGAGTTGCAGAACGTATTGTGGTGGCGGGTCCAATACTGAGTCACTTTCCGTCCACCCCGTATTGTTCAGAAGAGCATATTCAATCGTTGCAGATAGATCGCCATTTAAAACTGTCATCTCAAGTGCAGCCGAGTCGAACACTGGTACGTTTGTGGTATCAAATTGCATCAGCGTGGTTGCGGCCAATACTTCCAGCGAAGCAGTATTGACCAGCCCACCGTTTATCAAGTGCGCGTCGGCCAAAGGCTGTAATGCCAGAGTGCCGTTTGTACATTCACCAGGAGTGTATTGCAGGCCTAGCGGTATCTCAGAAACAGCGAAAGGGTCGGACGTATCCGATGGGACAGCTGCTGCATTGCCATCGATGCTGCTTTGTGGCGTACCGCTTCTGGTATCGAGGTCATTAGGAGACAGTTCAAGGCTTTCATAACGGTACAGTGCAATTTTGTCGATTGCATGGCCGTTGGAGCGGCCGGATACTTCCATCACATGTGTGCCGGCTGAAAAAAACTGTCGTACATTAGCGCCGGCATGATCGTTGACCTTGGCATCCCAGAACCAGGCACCATGATGCCCCATAAATACCTTTTGCCAGCCATAAAATGGCTCTTCCCCGTCTACGTTAACGCCCGTTGGAAAACGGACATAAGAGTCGTTGGATTCAGTATTACTGTCGCCTTGGGCAATACGTGTTCGCCAGCGCAGTTCGTAATTTCCCGCTGTTGTAATTTCGAACTGGTAGGCAATGGTGTCGCGGCCAGCATCTGCTGGATTAAAGAGATCAGGACCGTTCCATTCAAGATATCCATCACCCGAAAAGTGATCGAGGACAGTACCCAAAACCCAGTCACCACCGAACTGAGCATCTTCCGCCTCAAAATATACGAACCCGTCAGACTCCACAAATGTATCAGCAGCAACTGCGTGCATGCAAAGTAGCAAGGCTGGTAGCGTATAACGCACAGAAGTCTTCATATATAGAGACAGGAAAGTCGGTATTTAGCCAGTCTATGTTGAAGCGGCGGTAGTACAACCGTCTTTAATAGAATGTGAAACGTGTGCGATTGGCGGCAGGAAATGGATGCGGTTTCTGCGTATCGGTACGCATTACTATGGGTATTCAGTGACAATTTAGGATGACGCAGCAAGCCTTGGTCTTATCAGAGCCTCTGGTATTAGCAAATACTGAATACCAGAGGCCCATCAAAGTTAGTTGGTAATTAACGTCCCATCTTAGGTTCCGAATAGCGGGTTGCTTCCTCTACAAGTGCAGCAGCGTCGGAGTCTTT
>CAYUZB010000168.1:0-5781 GCA_964449565.1 uncultured Granulosicoccaceae bacterium
GTAGAGCGTGTCACAGTGACTTCCACGGTCAACAGCCGTTTTACACGCCAGAACATTTTGGCTGAATCCAACGGGAGAAAAACAATGAATCGCACACCTGTCAATCCTTGGCCCTGGTCACTGAATGTCGGCTACAACCAGGCTGAATTGCTCGAAGGCGCACGCCGACAGCTGATCTGCGCCGGTCAAACATCAGTCGATGCCGAAGGCAGACCTCAGCACCTCGACAATATGCGGGCCCAGATAACACTGGCACTGGATAATCTAGAAGCCGTTCTGAACGCCTCCGACATGGGCCTTGCCGACATCACCCGGCTTGGCATCTACACCACCGATGTGGATGAGGCAATGCAGCATTTCGACCTTCTCGGCGCTCGTTTCGGGCCGGTCAAGGCAGCCCCGCCGATGACCTTGCTGGGCGTTACCCAACTTGCCATTCCGGGTCTTCTATTTGAGATAGAGGCCACAGCCGCTGACTGATTTCTGATACATGCATATTGCGGTATCATTTCGACCCTACAAGCCATAACGTTTACAAGCAGTCACTTATCCCTGAAACGCCCCGCTTTTCCCGGTCGAGACCATGAGTAAATCCGCCCCCAAACCTGATCGAGGTTCACCCGCCGCCCGGACCGATGAGATCATGCTCGTACAAGAGACCATGCGTACATTGGGACTGTATGACGGTAAAATCGATGGACTACCTGGCACGCGTACCATGATCGCTGTCAGGTCCTTCAAGAAATCGAGCAATATGCCAGTCAACAATACGCTCAATGCCGATTTTATCGAATACATTCGAAATCACACCTAACCGAAGCCGATCTTTATCATGTCTTCAGAATCTGATGAACATCACAGTGCGTTGAATGAGCTTGAAGAAATTATCAACCTTCAGGTTCACCCATTGTCCGATAGCGACTACCGCACCACCTGCAAACAAGCATTAGACAACGAAGGTGTGCTCGTACTAAAGGGGTTCTTGAGTCAAGCCACGATAAACAGCATCAAAGCTGACGGCGATGCAAACCAGCACGAAGCATTCTTCACATCGAGTGACCACAATGTGTATCTGCAGCCGCACAGCAGCGACTATGCATCAGATCACCCACGCAACCGATCCATCCGTTCCAGCAAGGGCTGCATTACAACCGATCAGATTCCTGCAACATCAAAACTGCATGCACTCTATGAGAATGAACTGCTGAAGGATTTTCTGTGTGCCGTACTCGATGAAGATGCACTCTACGAATATGCAGACTCACTATCATCGATCAACCTGCACTACGCAGCCGAAGGTCAGGAGCTAGGCTGGCATTTTGACAACTCCTCATTCGCCATCACCTTGTTGATCCAGAAACCCGAGGGCGGTGGCCAGTTTGAATACGTACGAGATATCAGAAATGCAGACAAAGGCGACATGAATTACGATTCTGTTGGCGCCGTGCTCGATGGACACACAGCTACCCAACAACTCGATATACAGCCCGGTGACCTGGTTCTGTTTCGTGGGCGCAATTCCCTGCATCGAGTGACACCCACGATTGGCGATCAATGTCGCATGCTGGTGGTACTCGCCTATAACTCTAAGCCCGGGGTAGTATTGTCTGAGTCTGCCAGGCTGACGTTTTATGGGCGACTCGGCACCGTCTCCAACTAACTCTTGATTACTTAAACCGGTAATGCCCACAACGCGAACAATTCTTGAAACGCTTATAGGCTTTGATACGACAAGCCGGAATTCCAATATGGCGTTGATGGACTACATCAGTGGCGTACTTCATGACTGCGGTCAAAAACCTGAACTCGTCCCAAACGACGATCACAGCAAAGCCAATCTCTATTGCACCATCGGACCACAGGACAAACCCGGTGTCATGCTATCCGGGCATACCGATGTGGTGCCGGTCGATGGTCAGGACTGGACATTTCCGCCGTTCACAATGACCGAAGCGGATGGACGTTTCTACGGTCGTGGTACGACAGATATGAAAGGCTATGTCGCATCCGCACTGGCGGCCGCCTGCAAAGCCAGCACCCGTTCGCTGAAAACCCCTTTGCATCTGGCCTTTTCATACGATGAAGAGATCGGCTGCGTCGGTGTGCGAAGCTTGATTGACGTGCTCGACAAATCGCCGATCAAACCCGCAATGTGCATTGTCGGCGAACCGACCAATCTCGCTGTTGCCACCAGCCATAAGGGAAAAGCATCAATTTCAGTTCAATGTATCGGTCGAGAAGCGCATTCTGCATTGGCACCCGGTGCCTTGAACGCCATACATCTGGCCTGCGAATTTGTTACTGCTGTACGTGCCAAGCAAAACGATATTGAAACCGCCTGGCGTCACGCTAATGGCTCATCGGCCAACGATCCATCAGAGGTACCGTACACTACTGTCCACGTGGGGCGAATCGTGACCACGCAAGCACTCAATATCGTCCCGCGTCTGTGTCAGGTCAATTTTGAAATTCGCCATACCGCTGACGACGATCCATCGACCATCATCGAGGCATTAAAAACCGATGCGAAAGCCATCGTTGAACCCTACAAGGAACGGTTTCCGGAAGCATCAATAGACTTCGACATCATCAATGCCTACCCTGCGCTCGACACACCGACCTCTGCCGACGTCGTGAGTATTGTCAAAAAACTGGTCGGCGCAAACACCACAGGGTATGTGGCGTTTGGTACCGAAGCCGGACTATTCTCTGAAAAACTAGGCATACCAACAGTTGTCTGTGGGCCAGGCTCAATGGAACAGGGTCACAAGCCAGACGAATATATCGATATCGAACAGTTGAATCGTTGCGACGACATGCATGCCCAATTGATAAACTGGCTTGAACAGCACTAACAGCACTGAACGCCTAAGCGATGAACAAGCCCTTTGTCAGCAACTCAGATATTGAAACCTTTCAACGCGATGGCGTAGTGTTGATCAAGGGACTGTTCAACGACTATATCGATCTTATTCGCAGCGGCATTGAACGTAACATGCGCGAACCCGGAGAATATGCTGCTGAAAATCTGCAGTCCGGCGAATCAGGTCGCTTCTTCGATGATTATTGCAACTGGACCCGGATACCGGAATTCGAGACGGTTATCAAAGAATCACCCGCGGCAGCTGTCGCTGCACAATTGACTGGCTCAAACGCCATTCAGATTTTCCACGATCATGTACTGGTCAAGGAGCCTGGAACCTCCAAGGCAACACCTTGGCATCAGGATAGCCCCTATTACTTTATCGATGGTGATCAAACCGTTTCATTCTGGTCGCCGATGGATCCGGTAGACAATGCAACGCTAAGGTGTGTCGCCGGCTCCCACCGTTGGGAGAAACCGGTTCTGCCGACACGGTGGCTCGCAGAAGACAATTTCTACCCAAGCAATGATGACTACATGCCTGTCCCAGACCCGGATGCCGAAGGTATGGCAGTGCGCGAGTGGTCCATGCAACCTGGCGATGCTGTCGCCTTTCACTATTCGATTCTGCACGGAGCGCGAGGCAACAACACCGATCAACGCCGTCGCGCATTCTCGTTGCGGTTTATCGGTGATGACGCCCGATTTGCCGAACGCCCTGGCCGCACATCGCCACCCTTTCCAGAGCATGGCATGCAGGCGGGCGATCGTTTACGAGAAGACTGGTTTCCGGTCGTGTATCGAGCAGAATAAACGTGTATCAAGCCACATATAAAAGTAGCTACTTTCCAACATCAGCCAAATGACTCCATCAGGAAATGACTGAGCCCTACCGATTCAAACCGTTAGCCCACGTCACGCGTACCGATTCGGAGCTTGTTCAGCGTGCTGACGACTTTTATCGCTTGATCAATCAGCGACGAACTGTCAGGGACTTCTCCCCTAAGTCCGTTCCCGCTGAGGTTATCCGCAGCGCCATCGCATCGGCGGGAACCGCGCCAAGCGGGGCTCATATGCAACCGTGGCATTTTGTTGCCGTTAGCGATCCCGATAAAAAGCAGGCTATTCGCATCGCCGCCGAGAAAGAAGAACGTGCCTTGTATGAACACCGTGCCTCTGATGAATGGTTGGAAGCTCTGGCACCACTGGGTACCGATGCAAACAAACCTTTTCTGGAGACAGCTCCTTGGCTGATTGCCGTTTTCGCCCAAAAACATACGCTGGATAAACAAGGCAGGAAACACAAGCATTACTACACGCAGGAATCCGTGGGTATCGCCACGGGTATGTTGATCACCGCCCTGCATACAGCAGGTCTGGTTTGCCTGACACATACACCGAGTCCGATGAGCTTTCTACGTGATGTACTGGATCGCCCTACGCACGAGCGTCCGTTTTTATTACTCGTAACAGGTTACCCGGCCGAAGATGCCATGGTGCCAGACATCTCGCGCAAGGCGCTTGATGATATATACACCGAGTTCGCCGAGTGAAACATAGCTCATGAACCCTAGCGTTACTCAGGCGATCGCACCCTTACCCTACATAATGGTCGCACCCAGCGGCAAGTTACGAGTCGGCTTCGAGAATTCTCTTTGGCACCGCGACGGTCAATTGGCCAACAACAATGCTCAGCGCATTGCCGAAGTTGTGTCCATGATCAAGCCGTTCGCATAAAACAAACATCACATCATGAAAAAACAATTTTTCCATATTCCCAATGGTCTTGTTTACCTAGATGGCAATTCCCTCGGACCATTGCCAAAACTCGCTAGCTCACGAATACAGCAAACCATCAGCGATGAATGGGGCGAATTATTGATCCGAGCCTGGAACCAAGCCGGATGGATGGATCAACCCGGAGAACTCGGTGATCGCATTGGGGATTTGATCGGCGCCCCAGCGGGTAGTGTGGTTATCGGCGATACCTTGTCCATCAAGGTCTATCAGGCCGTTGCCGCCGCCTTGAACAAAAAACCAGACCGAAGTGTTGTCTTGTCCGATACCGGTAATTTCCCAACCGATCTTTACATGGTCGATGGCCTGATCAAAACCATGAACCGATCGCTCGAACTCAAACTTGTTGAGCCTGAGGAAGTCGCTGATGCACTCGATGATTCGGTCGCAGTCTTGTTACTGACCCACATCGACTACCGAACAGGGCGCATGCATGATATGCAGGCATTGACAAAAAAGGCACAGGATCTCGGCATAATCACCGTTTGGGATCTCGCTCACTCCGCTGGCGCCGTTCCAGTGGACCTGGCAGCCTGTCAGGCAGAGTTTGCCGTTGGATGTACCTACAAATACCTGAACGGCGGACCCGGTGCGCCAGCGTTTATTTATGTACGCCCCGATCTCTGCCGTGATGTCGAACCCTGTCTTGCGGGTTGGTTGGGCCATGCAGCCCCGTTTGCTTTTGATCCTGAGTACACGCCAGCGCCGTCTATTCAAAGAATGCGTGTCGGCACACCATCGGTACTGCAAATGGCAGCACTTGAGGCAGCTTTGGATGTATGGGATGACGTATGCATGGATGAACTACGCGCACGCACAATCGAATTATCCGAACTTTTCATCACGGAAATCGAAGCGCGTTGCCCCATGCTGGAATTGGTCAGCCCACGCGATCCCGAGCAACGCGGCTCACAAGTGTCATTTGCCTTCGACGACGGCTACGCCGTGATACAAGCTTTGATTGCTAAAGGCGTCATTGGCGATTTTCGTGCACCCAACGTCATGCGCTTTGGCTTTACACCTTTGTATCTGGATATCGACGATGTAAACCAGGCCATTGAAATATTGGTCGATATCATGGACAGTCAAAGCTGGGATCAGGAGGAATTCAAGACACGCTC
>CAYUZB010000169.1:0-5774 GCA_964449565.1 uncultured Granulosicoccaceae bacterium
CATCTGAGCCTGACAATTGCTGGTAACCGGAGGGGTCCAATGTAAACACCAGATCCGCATCACCGCTTTCCGCCATTAATGCACGGGTCTCGGCGCGTTTCGTAGCTAGATAACTGGCACCTGAAATTGCCGCATTATCACCCCAGTAATCATCGAAGCGGGACAATCTGATTGACTGAGGTACTGCAATTTCATCAACTTTGAACGGACCAGTACCTATCGCTTCCTGTGCTTTACCTTCGCTGTCAAACGATGCAGGCGCACTGATAATCGCTGAGGAATGGGCCAGTACAGCTGGCAGGATTGCATAAGGTGATTTCAGGTTGATCCGTACCGAATCATCGACAGTCTCAACACTGTCTATTGGGGCCTTACTCAACGGACCCGGTTGTGAAACAGCACGAGTCAAGGCTGCGACAGCCGCTTCTGCAGTCAGCGGAGAACCATCATGAAATGCGGCCTGTCGTAAATTAAATGTCCAGATCAAGCCATCATCCGAGCTACTCCAGTCAGTCGCGAGTCCGGGAGTCAATGCACCATTTTCATCGGTATCGACCAGGGTTTCCATAACCCCCATACGCAGAAAAATATAACCGTCAGTAGCAGGGTCGGTACCGGATATTTCCCAGGGCGCCGCGACTTTTAGATCATCACGCACATCTGCCTGAAGGGTGGTAATCGGTACGAGGCACAATGAAACTGCCAACAAAATCATACTGCGCATGACTGATAAGCTCTATTTTGGACGACTAATAGTTAAATGATACATCGTATCATCTTTTATTGTTATATACATGAGATGGGAGCTTTACGTAGACTTGGGACTTCACCGGACAAGACATGCGTCGATATGCATAGGCAAGAATTGAAAAAGACGCTGGAATCAGCAGAAAATCATTGTCACTTACGCGGAACAAGATTCACACGTAAGCGAAAGGTCGTTCTGTCTGCTTTGTTGCAGTCAAACAACGCTTTGACAGCGTATGAACTGATCGATATTTGTAAAACCGAATTTGGTGGATCGCTGCCACCAATGTCGATGTACCGCATACTGGATTTTCTCGAGTCTGAAGGGCTGATTCATCGCCTGAAAATCGCCAATCGTTACGTGGCTTGCGTGCATATAAATTGCGATCACAAACATGCTCCGCCCCAGTTTCTGATTTGTGGCCGTTGTTATCGCGTTGAAGAGAAAGACGTTGCCCGCACAACACTCGGCAGTCTGACAAAAAACGTCGAAAGTGCCGGATTTTCACTAATCAGCAATCAAATTGAGCTGGAATGTCTTTGCGATAGCTGCGCACACGGATAACTCCACGTCAACATTTCTATATTACGCCAGTACGTTGCAATCGCAGTTGATCTGGTTTCAAGCACGTTTCTTGCTCTGAGATGGTGTGAGACCATAACTGAGACAGAACATGAAATATATTCTCTTGAGCATAGGACTGATGCTCTCTTTACCGACTTTCGCCGGTAATATAGATGTTGGTAGAACCGGTGCAACTGTTTGTGCAGGTTGCCATGGTCTTGATGGAAAGTCAGTAGGCCCTGGTTTTCCAAACCTTGCCGGACAGGACATTGTATACCTGAAAAACCAGCTGATTAATTACCGCAATAAAACACGCACCGGCGGCCAGTCAGCACTCATGTACGTCATGGCTGCAGGGCTCAGTGATACTGATATTGATAACCTGGCGGCTTATTTCTCTTCCCTTGAGCCTTGATTTAATAAAGCACTTCTTTGGCTGCACCACCGGTGGGTATGTCCCTACCGGTTCTTGCAGCCTGAGTACAAAACCATTAACTACATATAGCTTGTAGTTTTCGGGGACAACACTCGTTCGCGAATACGTAAGTTGGTAGTTTGAGAGCTGTTCTGTTTAGTTTGCAGATGCCCATTCTTCTTCGATGACAGTGCCGCCCTGCTTCAACACTTTGCTGAGCGGGCAAAACTTGGCGATTTCAGGGAGCAGTCGATCTATGTCTTCACCGCTGGCGGCGCCATCATACTTCACCTTCATTCTGATGGTCTTGAATGGCACATCAATCTCCTCTGCCAGAGTGACGCCACGACGATCAAAGTCACATTCAACGTCAAAATTCAGATGACCAATATCAATATCCAGCGAATCAGCACATTTGTGCCCGATGACGTTGGTGCAGGCAATCAGGGCGGAAACCATTGTTTCAGTAGGTGTTGGACCGAGGTTAGTGCCACCACGCTCAGTCGGCTCATCAATGGGAAGCTTCACGTCTCTTACGGCCACGTTTGTCAAAGAGTGCGACGGGCTCTCGGCACTCAATTTCATGGTTATCGTGGTTTTTTGCCTGATTGCCATTGCGTTATAGCCCTTCTCAGATGGTTGATCTTGTCTAAGGATAAAGAATTACAGGAAAAACGAACAATTCATATGACAGCGGTGGGTGGGTTTTTCTGCTCCAGACCCGCACTCTGAGCGGATTCCCAGATCAGTGTAACTTAGCTGGGGTAGAGAAAGTGTGCTGGATCACTTTCAAGACTAAAAGAAATACCGTTTCTCGTACTCGCTTGTTGCGTAAATCGGGGTCGATTCGGTGCATTGATTCGGTCAACGACTTTGGCGCTGCCTAAGTGGCTGGATAGAGGTGGGAAAAGAGCATGCAGCATGGCTGCGATCGGTTAGTCCGTACGCTGCGCTCTTTAGAAACGCGTCACAAATCCAGAAGAGAACAGCGTGTAACCGGCGATAGCAGATGTTGCATGCCGTGATTCTCTTTGCCTTAGCAGGAAACGTGACTCCAGTATTTCACGACACTGTCCGATATCGATACTTAGACAGATAAGGTAGTGTCGTGCAAACACAATGACATTGGAAGCTGAAACTCAGCCGCCTCCTGAGCGAGATGAGGATTCATTTACGCAACGAGGTCCACTCCGACCTGAGCAGCTCGTCAGTGTCAGACGGCACCAGGCTCGGCGACTCGCCGGCCATAGCTTCCATGCTATCGACACACTGTTCCTGATCTGCGTGACAGTTTTCTTTCTTCAACAGAACGCGGATCGAGCAGTACTTGATTTAGTCCCGGTGGTCGCTGGTGTGTGTTGCACCTGGTTCATGCTGTTGGTTCTTGACATGTACCGATTTGGTCGAGCCGAAGGTTTTTTCAACCATTTTTCCCGTCTGGCCCTTGCACTGCTTACCGGCGTTAGCTTGGCTGCCGTCTCCCATTCGGTAGTCTCCTCACAGCAGAGTCAGCTAAGTGACTTACGGCAGTTTGTTTTTATCTGTGGTGCTGGCATGCTGATTTTGCACGCGGTTTGGTGGACCCTGGTAGCCAGGTGGCGGTCACAAGGGCTTTTGATACCTAACGTAGTTGTTGTTGGAGCCAACAGCCAGGCCGAGGAGTATATTTCAACAACCATCGACCGACATGACATGAATATTCTCGGCGTGTTTGATGATCGTGTTGATCGATCACCACTTGAGATGCTCGGTGTGCCTGTGCTCGGTACGACCGATACGATGCTTATGCACCGGATCATGCCCTGCGTTGACCTTATAGTCGTTACCGTCGATCAGTCTTCCACTCGGCGCGTCAATCAAATCATGGGGCGTCTGGAAAAACTTCCGAATCCCATCACGATGTACCTTGACGACGTCGATGCAGACCGTCGTGCGGACGCCATTGAGCGGATCGCGGACGCGTCCTTGGCACCCCTTCATTCTAAAACCGGCTCGACGCGCAAAGCTTTCGCGAAAAGGGTCCAGGATGTTGTGATTGGGCTGTTAGCACTGTTGTTCTTTGGAATCCCGATGATGCTGATTGCTTTAGCGATTCGTCTTGATAGCCCTGGCCCTGTATTCTTTCGACAACCACGTGAGGGCTTCAATAACGAGCAATTCCTGGTGTGGAAGTTTCGAACGCTGCGGCATGAGACTGCTGATATGAAAGCCGAGCGCCAAGTGACCGCTAACGATGATCGCGTCACTCGTGTCGGTCGCACCCTGCGTTCGACAAGCTTAGACGAGTTGCCTCAATTGTTTAACGTGATCGCCGGTGAGATGTCACTGGTTGGTCCACGACCGCATGCTATCGGTATGAAGACCAGTGGTTTCGAGTCGTCGGAACTGGTTGCACAATACGCGCACCGTCACCGAATCAAGCCAGGTATGACGGGTTGGGCTGCCATTAACGGATCCCGTGGCCCAATGCATAATCCTGAAGATATCAGTAGGCGAGTGGCATTCGATATTGCCTACATCGAGCGTCAATCGTCTTTGCTTGATTTGAAGATCATGGCGAAGACGATACCAAGCATGTTGGGTGATAGGGGCGCTAACCGTTAATGACCACGGCTCGTGACAATCCGCACGCTCGCTCCAGAAAACGCGGATAAGAAAACGCAGATAACCGAGAAAAGTAGCAACTTATCTGCACGACCCTAGCGTGCCACAAAAGAACAGTAAGTGTGAACCAACCCCGGTTTCGCTCGAATCGAGCGATGTGCGCCCAGTCTAACCCAGTGCCGTAGTGAGGCACTCCACAAACCGTCCATGTTTGCAGCCGCTACCAGTCATGCGAACCGACAACGTGCCGCTAGAACCACACACGGAGAACAAAGTGAATTGACGTGGAACAGACTACGAGATCGATTGAAGCGAGCCCCGGCTCTACCAACCTTGCGGCAGGACGCTCGCACCCCGCCGTAGAGACTACCGCCGCTGTAGTCGCATGTATCGCAATCTTGTTCGCTGTCAGCTTTGTAAACCTCAATGACAAGGCACAGCCAGACCTGGGTGCGGCAAATCCGGTCTTGATGCCAGAGAGTGGCGGCATCATCGGGGCTACTCACACCACACTCGTATCCGAATTCGCTTCCTTCAACACGCCGGGCGTTGTCGACGGCCAGGTTGAGGCCATCGCCATCGACGGAGACACCGTCTTTGTGGGTGGCACCTTCACCCAGATCCATGATCCGTTGAGCGATGAAATCATCGATCAGCCGCATCTTTTTGCCTACAGTAAATCATCTGGTGACATTCTTCGTGACTTCGACCCGCAACTAAACAACCCCGTCCTGGCGCTCGAGAGGACCGGAGACGGTACGGGTGTATTCGCAGGTGGTGTCTTTACAAACCTTAATGGCGAGATTCGTACAGGACTGGTCAAGATCGATAACAACGGCGACCGAGTATCCGGTTTCGGTGCTCGTCTCGATGCGTCAGTCACTACCATGGTGCGACTAGACAACACGCTTTACATTGGTGGAACCTTTAATTCGATAAGTGGCACACCCGTTGAGCATTTGGCAGCTGTTGATACAACCACTGGTACCGTGGACCCGAATCTTAACCTTGACTTCGATGGTGTTATTTCGTCAACTGCCACTAACAGCATTCAAAGTGTCGATGAGGTTGACATCACCCCAGATGGGAAGCTGCTGGTTATTGTAGGGAACTTCTCGATCATTGATGGACTCAGTCGCCACCGCGTCGCGGTCATCGAGCTGGAAGGTGAAGCCACTGTCTCGGCTTGGAACACCAACGTCTATGATGCTCGGTGCCCTATTGAGCGTTTCCCGCAGTACATCTTCGGCATGGACGTTTCACCTGACGGCAGCTACTTCGTAGCGGGGACATCGGGATTCCTTATAAGAGACAATCCTAACGATCCTAACGACACTAGAGACAATCCTGCTTGTGACACCACGAATCGATTTGAACTAACCGATCTGACCAACACTGACGTCCAGCCTACCTGGACAAACTACACCGGTGGCGACTCGGTCT
>CAYUZB010000170.1:0-5741 GCA_964449565.1 uncultured Granulosicoccaceae bacterium
AAATATACTTGACCAGATGGCATGTATTGGTAAATAATATTTACCAGTAACTTGCTGGAGCGGGTTTCTGGGGCGGTATTTAGCCATTCATTCGAATAAGAGGACTACTTGGACATGAATTTAATCGTTAAAGCGACGGCGATAAGCATTGCGCTGACAACCGCTGCCTCGGCGCAGGAAAAACTGGAAATGACGTCGGCATTTGGACAACATCTGCCTATTCTGGGAACCGCGGCTGTTGATTTTGTCGAAAAAATCAATGGTATTTCCGATCAAATTGAGTTCGAGCATTTTGATCCGGGCAAACTGGTTCCGACACTTGAAGCTCTGGATGCGGTGTCCGCCGGTTCGGTAGATGCGGCTTACGCCACAACGGGCTATTGGCAGGGCAAGATAAACGCCGCTTCATTGTTTGCAGCTGTGCCCTTTGGCCCTGAAGCCAGTGAGTTTATTGGCTGGGTTTTGTATGACGATGGTGCAAAATACTGGCAGCAAATGTATGACGACAATGGCTACGATGTCAAAACGCTTCCCTGCGGTGTCATAGCACCGGAAACCTCCGGTTGGTTCAAGAAAGAAATCAATACGGTTGAAGATCTGAAAGGGCTGAATATGCGATTTTTCGGCCTTGGTGCGAAGGCTATGGAAAAGCTGGGTGTGTCAACGTCTCTATTAGGTGCATCAGATATCTTTCCAGCGCTTGAGCGTGGTGCTATCGACGCGACTGAGTTCTCCATGCCGCTTATCGATGCGCGTTTAGGTTTTCACAAGATAGCCAAATACAATTACTTTCCAGGTTGGCATCAACCGGCAACACTATTTGAACTACTGGTTAACCGCGACATTTGGGATGACCTGGACGAAAAGGCGCAAAAGCAAATTGAAGTCGCCTGTCTCGCTAACATCACGACCAACCTTGCAGAAGGTGAAGCGTTGAATTACGCAGCGATGGTTGAGAACGAAACCAACCATGGCGTCATTATAAAACAGTGGTCACCGGAGATGCTCGCAGCTTTTGAAGGCGCCTGGAATGAAGTTGCAGCAGAACTCGCGGCTGACGATGAATTCTTTAAAGAGGTGTGGGCCGACTTTCAAGCGTATCGTGAAGGTTACAGCGTTTGGTCAAAGGCCATCTATCTTCCGCGATAGTTGCCGCCACTTGAGCACCAGAACAGATCGAAGTGCCTACCTGAGTACCTGAGGTGGGCACTTTCGGTGCGCTGAGAAAAAAGAATGCCAAACGATACAGAAATTGCTGACGAGCAGGCCGTTGACACCGCCCAACAAGTCATTGATGGAGTCGATCCGAAAACGTGTGTGGATCGATTTGTCGTTCGTTTTGGTAGCTTCGTCTCCTGGTTGTTTCCCTTGTTGATGATCGCCATTTGCTCGCAAGTGGTGATGCGCAAGATGGGTAGCAACCAGGCCTGGTTGGATGATGCGCAGTGGTGGATGTATGGCCTGGCAGTCACCGTGGGGTTTGTTTATGCAATCACGCTGCAGAGTCATGTGCGTGTTGACATTTTGTATTTGAATTTCAGGCCGGCGAAAAAAGCCCGTACCGATATATTCGGGCTTGGGTGGATGCTGTTGCCTTTTTTGATATTGATGACAGATGTGCTTTTTAGCTATTCATGGACATCGTTTCTCGCCCGTGAAGGTTCTGATAGTCCCAATGGACTGCATAAGCTGTACTTGCTGAAAATGTCATTACCGTGGATTTTTGTTATTGCGATGGCGGCAACCGTATCGATGACAATGCGCCATTTAAGGGAAATTGCTCCGGTGCGTCTGTGGACACTTTTGTTGGCGATGTTCCCAGCGGCCTGGTTCGCCACGGAGCGATTCATCTACTACGTGTTGTGGTGGTTTGTGCGTTTTTCCAGTCCCGATATAAAACCTAGTCGAATACGCAAAGAGCCTTTGTTAGAGCCTGCGATGTGGATTGCGCTAGGTATTGTTTTGATTGCCATGGTGGTCAGCATTGCCTTGTCCCGTCGTTCAGCGAAGAGCTTAAAAGTCTGATGCAAGTATTAGCGATGATGGGTGAGGTGATGGATTTAAACCAATGGCTGGTTATGGCCATGTTTCTGTCCTTTATCTATCTGCTTTTTCGAGGAATACCGGTAGCCTACGCTTTGGTTGGGGTAAGCCTTATATTCATTGTTCTCGGTGAATTTATTCTGGATCCGAATCGAAGATACATCAATGAATTTATCGAATTTGATCGAGTTGGCCTGGGTTACAAAAAATTGTTTGTAAGTGGTGGCCGGTTTTTCGGTAGCACGATAAAAAATCCGGTGCTTGTTGCATTGCCCATGTTTATATACATGGGGTTGATGCTGGATCAATCTGGTCTGGCCCAGCGAATGATGAAATCAATGCAAGTGCTGTTCGGGGCGTTGCGTGGTGGTCTTGCGCTGTCAGTTATGTTGATCGGAATCATCCTGGCGGCATCAACGGGGGTTATCGGAGCGTCAGTAGTGCTGTTAGGTATGATGGGTATTCCGGCCATGATGGAGCAGGGGTACAAGGAACCGATTGCCGCTGGCACCGTTGCGGCATCAGGTACCTTGGGCATTCTGATTCCACCTTCGATCATGCTGGTCATCATGTCGGATCAGTTGGCGATCTCCTTGGGCGATCTATTTATGGGCGCACTCATTCCCGGATTGTTGCTTGGTGGCTTGTATATTCTTTTTATTATTATTTACGGAATTATCAAACCTGCGGCCATGCCTTTACCAGAAAACCGACAGGCAATATCGGCGAACGTGATTTTGGGTGTCGCGTTGTCGGTAATTCCCCCGTTTGGTCTTATCCTGCTTGTGCTCGGGTCAATTTTCTTTGGCTTGGCGACACCCACTGAAGCCTCTGGTCTGGGGGCGATGGGGGCCACACTACTGGCATTGTTCAACCGGAAATTGAATCTGAAAGTATGCAGCAAAGTAATGCTGCAAACTCTCAATACTTCAGGGTATATAGTCGGCATTTTTATTACCGCTTCATTTTTCGCCTTTGTTTTACGCCGCTATGGCGGCGATGAAATCATTGAGAATATGGTGCTGGGTTCCTTTGATAATCCTTATATGGTGGTTGTCTTTATTCTTTTTATGATTTTTTGTTTAGGCTTCTTGCTGGACTGGATAGAGATTACGCTTATCGTAATGCCGCTTATTTTGCCGGTCATTTTATCTCTTGAGCTTGCGGTAAATGGCTTCGGTGTGGTTAACGACCCGTCGGTTGTCTGGTTTGCGATTCTGGTTGCCATTACGCTGCAGACATCCTTTTTAACGCCACCTGTCGGGTTTGCACTTTTTTATCTCAAGGGTATTTGCCCGCCAAGTGTCACGATAGGAAAAATTTATCGTGGTGTGGTGCCATTCGTGTTTCTCCAGCTATTGGGATTGGCAATTGTGTTCTTTTTCCCGGCGCTTACCACTTGGTTGCCGGCTGTCGCGTATGGTAAATAATTAATGAGGCTAAACACTTGCTATAACTTTCATGACTATCGAGCATTGGCAAAACATCGATTGCCTGGGCCAATATTTAATTACATAGATGGTGCGGCTGATGATGAAATCACTTATCGTCGTAATACTCAAGCGTATGAAGACGTTAAGCTGATTCCGAATGTATTACGTGGTGTGGCTGATGTCGATCTTTCAGTCACGGTCATGGGGCATAATCTGGATGTGCCATTTTATATGTCGCCCACGGCATTGCAGCGACTGTTCCATCACCAGGGGGAGAATGCGGTAGCTTACGTTGCAGAAGAGTTTGGTACGTTGTTTGGCGTATCGTCCTTGGGAACAGCATCATTGGAGGAGCTGCGTAAAAAGCATGATAATCCGCAGGTCTATCAGTTCTATTTCCACAAGGATCGTGGTCTGAATACAGCCATGATGCAACGCGCCAAAGCGGCGGGTGTTGATGTCATGATGCTTACTGTTGACAGCATCACGGGCGGTAATCGTGAACGGGATCTACGCACTGGATTCACTATTCCGATGCAATTAAACCTTGCGGGTATTTTCCAGTTTCTATCAAAACCTGCCTGGGGTCTGAATTACCTGACGCATGAAAAATTTCGATTACCTCAGTTGGAAGATCATGTGGATATGAGTGATGGAGCGATGTCTATAGGACGTTACTTTACAGAGATGCTTGACCCAACCATGGATTGGGATGATGTAGCGTCGATGGTTCAGGAATGGGATGGGCAGTTTTGTCTCAAAGGTGTGATGTCGGTGGAGGATGCCGAGCGTGCGGCTGATATTGGCTGCACCGGTATTGTTTTATCGAATCACGGTGGTCGACAGCTTGATGGGTCTACTGCGGCATTTGATCAACTGGAGGAGGTTGTCGCAGCTGTAGGCGACCGTCTTGACGTGATGATCGATGGCGGCATTCAACGTGGTACCCATGTACTGAAGGCGCTCGCCTGCGGTGCCAGGGCGGTGGGGCTGGGTCGCTTTTATCTATATGCGCTCGCAGCAGGTGGTGAGGCAGGTGTTCGTCACGCCATGAATACGCTGCATGCAGAGGTGCTGCGAGATATGCGTTTAATGGGATGCAGGAGTATCTCGGAGCTACGTCCGGGCATGCTGTCGCAAAACCGTGTCATCTGAATCTGAAAGCCGCGTCAGCTGAATTGAGGGCAGGTATAAAAAAAGGCTGACTTCGCGATCGAAGCCAGCCCCACATAACAACTCATATAAAACCGCGCAGTACGAAAAGTCTACAAGGCCAACGCTTTATCAATAACCACATGGCTCCACGCACCTGTCGGTGGTGCACTAATGACCGGATCAGAACCGCCGGAGAGTAGTGTCTGAACCGTACGCTCATAGTCAGCTGGATCAAGCTTGCCATCGGTACCGGCGGTTAGCTTGTTGATCTCACCCATCATGCGTCGTTGGTGTTTCTCGGTTTGTGCACCGGAGGCATCATTGTCGAGCACGATATCGGCAGCCTCATCGGAGTTGTCCCGAGCGTAGGCCCAGCCTTTCATCGAAGCTGCGACAAAGCGAGCCATCTTGTCGACGAAAGCTTCGTCGGCGAGATTCTCTTCAAGTACGTACAAGCCGTCTTCCATGGTAGACACACCTTGTTCTTCATACTTGAACACAAGTAGATCGTCTTCCGGGAGGCCTGCGTCGATGATCTGCCAGTACTCGTTATAAGTCATTGTAGAGACGCAATCGGCTTGTTTTTGCAGAATAGGGTCAACGTTAAAGCCTTGCTTGAGTACCGTGACGCCATCATCACCACCTTCAGTACCCAGGCCTAGTTGTGACATCCAGCTCAGGAAAGGGTATTCGTTACCGAAAAACCAGACGCCGAGTGTCTTGCCTTTGAAGTCATCGGGTGATGTGATGCCGGTATCTTTACGGCAGGTCAGCATCATGCCGGATGACTTGAACGGCTGTGCGATGTTAACTAATGGCACGCCTTTTTCACGACTGGCTAAAGCAGACGGCATCCAGTCGACAACGACATCAGCGCCGCCACCAGCGATAACCTGTGGTGGTGCGATGTCAGGTCCACCGGGTTTGATGGTGACATTCAGACCGGCATCTTCATAAAAGCCTTTTTCCTGAGCGACGTAGTAACCGGCGAACTGCGCCTGGGTTACCCACTTGAGTTGAATGGTTACGTCATCGGCTGCTTGTGCGACTTGCATGGCACTTAAGGATGCGCCCAGCATCGTCAAGGACAATAGTCCCAACTTGGTGGTT
>CAYUZB010000171.1:0-5663 GCA_964449565.1 uncultured Granulosicoccaceae bacterium
ATGAGCGATTTCATGAGCGATTATGTAAGCGATCTAGTAACCAACAACGCGTTTATATAAGCCATTAATATGTCAGATGTCAGCCATTAAAAATCAGTCGCGACGCCACCTTCCGCTTTTCGTCTCTCGACAAAGCTGACCAACTCTTCATGAACCGCCTCATCCATTGCGGGCTTTTCGTACATGGCCAGTCGTTCTTTCCAAACACGATTGGCCTTTTGCATCGCCGTCGGTTCCCCAGCTTCCTGCCAGGATTCATAATTTCGCCAGTCACTCAGTATCGGCGAGTAGAACGCTGTCTTGTAGCGTGTCTGCGTGTGGTCAGTACCAAAAAAATGACCACCAGGGCCGACTTCCTTGATCGCTTCAAGTGCCAGTGCGTCTTCACTAAAATCCAAGGGCTCAAGACTCTCGGCAATCATCTGTAACAGATCAATATCAAGTATGGATTTTTCGTACGAACAGCACAAGCCACCTTCCATCCAGCCAGCACCATGCTTTAGCATATGCATACCGCTTTGCACAGCACCCCACAACGAAAAAACACTCTCATAAGCAGCTTGTGCATCGACAGTATTGGCCGCACAGACATTGGAAGTTCGGTAAGGCACTTGATAGCGACGTGCTAACTGACCACCGATAATCTGCGCCTTCATGTACTCCGGCGTGCCAAACGCTGGCGCACCGGATTTCATATCAACATTTGATGTAAAACCGCCATACATGACCGGCGCACCGGGATTTACAACCTGACTGAACGCCATTCCGACCAAGGCTTCCGCATTTTGTTGTACCAGCGCTCCAGCGATAGTGACCGGTGCCATGGCACCCGACAAGGTAAACGGTGTAATCACCGACACCTGACCCATAGACGCCATTTCAATGATCCCCTGCAGCATCGGAATATCAAGCTGCATCGGAGAGTTGGTATTGATGACCGTCCAGACTGATGGCTCGGTTTTGAAGGTATCAATGCTGACATTACGTGCGATGCGCGTCATTTCCAGACCATCGCGATTGCGATCACTACCCAGCGAATAGATGCTGAAAGCCTTATCAGTCAATGTGGCTAGATCATAAATACAATCCAGATGTCGAATGGAAGCATGGATATCCACAGGCTCGCAAGGATAGCCACCATTCATATGGATGATATTGTGCTGCTGAGCGATCTTCAGGAAATTCTGAAAATCAGTGGTATTGCCGGTTCGCCGTCCTTGATCAAGACAGGAGGCATTCGGTGCACTGCCCATCATGCAGAACGCCATGCGATCCCCACCGAGATGTACATTGTGCAGAGGGTTACGCGCATGCAGCGTAAAACTCGATGGCACAGTGCTCATCAATTGCATGATCAGCTCAGGTGCAAAACGAACACGATTCGATCCCGTAACCAGTTCACCACCAGCACCAATCATCATGTCTCGCGATTCGTCATGAAGAACCGCTATCCCGAATTCTTCAAGCAACTTCAGTGAAGCATGGTGAATGACTTCGATCTCGTCTTCAGAGGCAAATGCGACGGGTGGCAGTCGGTGACGAGGTTGTTTGAACGGCTTCTGTTCGAAAACACCGCTGTCTGCTTGTCGACGACCACGACCCCGCGCACGACTGGTCCGTTTTCGCGGTGTATCTTGTTCGCTTGCCTCACTCATCACGTCTTGCCTGACTCAACACGAATTACTTCGTGCCGAATATACGGTCACCCGCATCACCAAGGCCGGGCACGATATAACCGTGATCATTAAGATGAGAGTCAACGGCTGCGGTAACAATGGATACATCGGGGTGCGCTTGGTTGAAGGCTTTGATACCTTCGGGCGCAGAGATAAGGCAGACAAAACGCATGTTCTTCGCACCACCTTGTTTGAGTCGATGAACCGCAGCGATGGCAGAGTTGGCCGTTGCCAACATCGGATCCACCACGATGATGAGCCGATTCTCCATATTGTTTGGTACCTTGTAGTAATACTCGACCGCCTCAAGCGTCTCGGGATCTCGGTACAGACCCACGTGACCGACACGCGCTGACGGGATTACATCGAGCATACCGTCGAGCATGCCATTGCCCGCACGAAGGATTGAGATGAAGGCAAGTTTGCGGCCCATCAACATCGGTGCTTTCATCGGTTCAACAGGTGTCTCGATATCACGCAACTCCAGCGGCAAGTCGCTTGTAACTTCGTAACACAGCAACCAGGAGATTTCCCGCAGCAAGGCGCGAAAGGCCGAGGACGACTGAGACTTGTTACGCATCAAGCTGAGTTTATGCTGCACCAGGGGGTGCTCGACCAGTGTTGCCTGCAAACCCTTCTCAGCCAGATCTTTATTAGTCAACATGCGTTTGTCGGTTCCTTTTATGGTGTTATCGCTGTACGCTTTGAGCGCGCCCCGGGCATACCCATGACGAGCCTATGGCACGCCTTTGGCAAGCCTAAACAGCCAGCTTTTTGTAACGTACACGTTTGGGTTGCACAGCAGCGTCACCGAGCCGTTCGCGACGATCAGCCTCGTATTCAGCGTAGTTCCCGGCAAAGAAATTGATTTCACTTGGGTCCTCGTAAGCCAGAATATGCGTCGCGACGCGATCCAGAAACCAGCGATCGTGCGATATCACGATGGCAGAGCCGGCGA
Organism: uncultured Granulosicoccaceae bacterium; assembly: GCA_964449565.1. Lineage (GTDB taxonomy): Bacteria > Pseudomonadota > Gammaproteobacteria > Granulosicoccales > Granulosicoccaceae > Granulosicoccus. The sequence continues at coordinate 2,635 of CAYUZB010000171.1, forward strand.
AATCAAGCAGCGCCTCTTCAAGGGCACGCAAGGTTTCCACATCGAGATCGTTTGATGGTTCATCAAGCAGCAGCACATTGGCTCCCTGTTTCAGCGTCAAGGCAAGATGCAAACGCCCGCGCTCACCACCTGATAGCTCCTTGACAATTTTTTGCTGATCGCTGCCTTTGAAATTGAAACGACCGACATATTGACGTGCTGGCACATCGTAGTTATTGATCGTGATGATATCGCTGCCTTCCGACAAGACCTCGAAGACTGTCTTGTCACCGTCAAGGTCATCCCGGCTTTGATCAACATAGGCAAGTTTTACAGTTTCACCGACCTTTATCTCACCTGAGTCCGGTTGTTCCTGCCCCATCAGCATACGAAAGAGTGTTGATTTGCCCGCACCATTACCACCAATGACGCCGACAATCGACCCTTTAGGCATACTGAATGACAGGTCTTCAATCAACACGCGATCACCATAGGACTTTGTGACGTTTTCAAAGTCGATGACATTGTCACCCAAGCGTGGACCAGGAGGTATGTAGATCTCGTTGGTTTCAGAACGCTTCTGAAATTCCTGCGATTGCATTTCTTCAAAACGCTGCAGACGCGCCTTTGATTTTGATTGTCGCCCTTTTGCGCCCTGCCTAACCCATTCCAGTTCTGCTTTCATGGCTTTGGCATGGGAAGACTCCTGCTTGGATTCCATTTCAAGTCGTGACGATTTTTGATCCAGCCAACCCGAGTAGTTGCCTTCGTACGGAATACCATGGCCGCGATCGAGCTCAAGAATCCACCCCGCGACATTGTCCAGGAAGTAACGGTCATGGGTAATCGCCACAACAGTGCCATTGAAGTCGTGCAGGAAGTGTTCAAGCCAGGCAACCGAATCAGCGTCAAGATGGTTGGTCGGCTCGTCAAGTAACAACATATCCGGGCCAGACAGCAACAAACGACACAAGGCAACTCGGCGTTTCTCACCACCAGACAAGTGCTCGATACTGGCGTCCCAAGGTGGCAAGCGCAAGGCATCAGCAGCAATATCCATTTGATGGTCGAGGTTGTGCGCATCCGCAGCTTCAATGATCGCTTCCAGCTTCGCTTGCTCGGCCGCCAGCGCGTCGAAGTCGGCATCCGGTTCCGCGTAGGCCGCGTAAACTTCATCCAGACGAGACTGTGCCGATTTGACCTCCCCGAGTGCTTCCTCCACAACCTCGCGGACTGTCTTGCTGGGGTCGAGTACTGGCTCCTGCTCGAGATAGCCGATATTGATACCCGGCATCGGAAACGCCTCACCTTCGATCTCAGTGTCGCGCCCCGCCATGATCTTCAGCAGAGTGGATTTACCCGCACCGTTAAGCCCTAGAACGCCGATCTTTGCGCCCGGGAAAAACGACAGGGAGATGTTTTTCAGAATTTCTCTTTTGGGCGGAACAATCTTGCCGACCCGATTCATGGTGTAGACGTACTGAGCCATTGACTATCTGCTGCGGTAAAACCGCTAGTGTATCGAAAACCAAGCCACAGCCACAGCCCCGATCGAGTCGAACATCAGAGGTAGCCGAAGCTCAACGAAGCATCCTGTAACACTAAACCGTAAAGACAAGGCGAACTGATGCGATCCACACTAGACTAAGTGTCTTTACCGACCTTCTCTAACAGCCCGGGCCACCTCCATGTTTCAATCGTTCTTTCCGAGACCCAAGGTTTTTTTCCTCTCAGCCGTTGGCTGGTTCTTCACCACACTCTTGATCTGGTACGGATTTGCCGACGGACTGGCATCCACATTCAGCCTGATGCGAGAGGCCTTGCCTACCGAAGAGGGGCAGCGCCCGCCATTTTTGAACCCAGGCAAAGTGTGGGTGTATCAGTACATCGTACTGTCTACGGTACTGTTTTGCATCGCGTGGTTTTTTATCGATCGTAATCGCTGGTACTGGTGGGCCGTTTGTGGCAGTGCCGTGATCTTGCTCGTGTCCTACTTCCAGGTTCAACTAGGTGTCTGGCTGAATAACTGGTACGGCGACTTCTACGACATGATTCAACTGGCCCTATCCGAACCCGGGGTAAGCAACGTCACCGCAGCACAGTTCTATGGTCAACTGCTCACCGCTTTGTACATATTGGTCCCGAATATCATCATTCTGGTGCTCTTCGCGTTTTTCACTTCCCATTACGTATTTCGCTGGAGAACAGCGATGAATGACTATTACATGGTTCACTGGCAAGGCTTGCGTTCTGTCGAGGGTGCTGCGCAGCGTGTGCAGGAAGACACCATGCGCTTTGCCGGCATCATGGAAGGTCTCGGCTCGGCTTTTGTCAGCTCAATCATGACACTGATAGCTTTTCTGCCCTTACTCTGGACGCTCTCTGCCGAAGTTACGGAACTACCGTTCTTCGGAGCCATCGACGGTTCGCTGGTGTTTCTCGCTCTGATGTCTGCGATCTTCGGCACCGTACTGCTGGCGGCGGTTGGTTACCGGCTACCGGGATTGGAATTTAACAATCAGAAAGTAGAGGCCGCTTATCGAAAAGAACTGGTCTACGGGGAAGACAATGAGGAGCGCGCCGCGCCCCCTACAATCCAGGAACTGTTCTCAGGGGTACGCAGAAACTACTTCAAGCTCTATTTCAACTACCTCTATTTCAATGTATTCCGCTACGCCTATCTGCAAGGTGCCAACTTCATCCCTTTGGTGGCACTAGGACCAACTTTTGTTGCGGGAGCCATAACTTTCGGTATATACCAACAGATAAACAACGCCTTCAGTCGAGTAGAGAATTCCTTTCAGTTCCTGGTTAACTCCTGGACGACTATCGTTGAATTGATGTCTATTTACAAACGCTTGATGGCTTTTGAATCACGTATTGAATCCACCGATTACAATAATCCTGAACCCGTGCTGGAGGTGTAGCTCCTAACTGGTCCACTTGGTTGTTGTTAGTGTGTCAAGATTGCCAGTTCATAGTTTTGATGCGCTGATTTAATCGCCCGTTATATAGCCGACTCAAGTAACGAGTCGGCTATTGTGAAAGTG
>CAYUZB010000172.1:0-5606 GCA_964449565.1 uncultured Granulosicoccaceae bacterium
AGTCAAGACTGATAAAAACTACTATTTTCGCCAACATACAAGGATTCTTTAATGAGTTCTGCAGAGCCCTCTGGCACAACGCAGCCTACCGACCATGATCTTGACGCCATGGTTGCAGCATCGGACACCGGTGGCAGGAACCCTGATAATCCTTCCGTTGCGAAATTGATAACTGGAGTGGCGCTTGTTTGGTCGCTGTTTCAACTTTGGATTGCTTCGCCACTACCTTTTATCTTAGGGGTAGGCGTTTTTAATGACACTGAAAGTCGCTCGATACATTTGGCGTTTGCCATATTTCTAACGTTCTTGGCATATCCTGCGTTCAGCAAATCTCCAAAGGACTACGTTCCGAGGTTTGACTGGATATTGGCTATAGTAGGCGCTTTCTGCGCTGCATATTTATTTCTTTTTTATAATCAGCTATCCAACCGACCAGGGAATCCGAACACCATCGATATTCTGGTGGCGTCAACAGGAATCTTGATACTTTTAGCAGCGACATGGCGGGCCTTGGGGCCACCGCTTGCAATCGTTGCATCGCTTTTTCTGATTTATTGCTTTGGTGGGCAGAGCATGCCCGGAATACTTGCCTGGAAAGGCGCTTCCTTTGGAGCCATAGCGGATAATCAATGGCTGTCGACAGATGGTGTTTTCGGTATCGCGTTAGGTGTCTCAAGTGGTTTTGTGTTCTTGTTCGTACTGTTTGGCGCATTGCTGGACAAAGCAGGAGCAGGAAATTATTTTATAAAAGTAGCGTTTTCATTACTTGGACACTATCGCGGCGGACCTGCAAAAGCGGCTGTTGTGTCATCGGCTATGACGGGCTTGATATCAGGATCATCTATCGCAAATGTCGTGACTACCGGTACGTTTACGATTCCAATGATGAAAAGAGTGGGGTTTAGCGGCGAGAAAGCGGGAGCCGTTGAAGTCGCGTCATCTGTAAACGGACAAATAATGCCCCCGGTTATGGGAGCCGCCGCCTTCTTGATGGTTGAATATGTTGGCATCAGCTATTTTGAAGTGGTCAAGCATGCGATTATTCCAGCGCTGATTTCTTATATCGCTCTTGTATATATCGTGCATTTGGAGTCTATGAAACTCGATATGCAAGGTCTGCCGCGGCGCACAGTTCAGCGCCCCTTGCTCGAAGCATTGATGAGATTCGCAGCAGGCATTTTTCTTGTCTGTTTACTCAGTTTTGCTGTCTACTATGGTCTTGGTTGGCTTAAACCAGTTGCTGGTGATTCTGCTGCCTGGATCATCGCCGCGATGCTGGCTATTGTCTATGTTGTAATAGCGTTCACTTGTGCAAAGCAACCGGATCTAGAGATCGATGATCCGAATTCACCCGTTCTGGAACTGCCTGATCCGCGTCCAACCATTCTATCGGGCTTGCACTATCTGCTGCCGGTAATCGTTTTGATATGGTGCTTGATGGTCGAACGACTCAGCCCGGGTTTATCGGCTTTTTGGGCAACGGTATTGATGATATTTATCCTGATAACTCAGCGACCCTTGTTTGCTCTGTTTCGAGGTGAGAAGCAGCTTGGTCTTTTTGCCAAGCAAGGATATGCAGAGTTGATCGATGGCCTGGTGACTGGCGCCAGAAACATGATTGGAATTGGTATCGCGACAGCCACCGCAGGCATTATTGTCGGGGCAGTCTCGTTAACCGGTGTCGGTCTGGTATTGGCCGATCTTGTCGAGATTGTGTCGATGGGTAACTTGTTGTTGATGCTGCTTTTTACAGCCGTTCTGAGTTTGATTCTTGGAATGGGACTGCCAACAACAGCAAATTATATCGTGGTGTCATCCTTACTCGCACCCGTAATTGTCACCTTGGGGCAGCAATCAGGTTTGATAGTGCCGCTCATTGCCGTTCATTTATTTGTGTTTTATTTTGGAATCATGGCTGACGTAACACCACCGGTAGGATTGGCATCTTTTGCAGCGGCCGCTATCTCTGGAGGTGATCCAATACGTACAGGCTTTGTTGCGTTTTTCTATAGTCTGCGAACCGCGATGTTACCGTTTCTATTTATTTTCAATACCGATCTCTTATTGATCGATGTAGGTTGGTTCGAGGGCATTATCGTGTTCATTGTTGCGACTACGGCAATGTTGCTGTTTGCTGCGGCAACACAGGGATGGTTTCTCACGCGCAATCGTATCTGGGAAACATTGGCATTGTTGCTGATTGCTTTCATGCTATTTCGACCGGGGTTTCTGATGGACAGAATATCTCCACCGTTTGCAGATTCTTCTCCTGATGAATTTATCAACACGCTTGCAGATATCGAGACCGGTTCTGAAATCAGACTACGCATACTTGGCGAAGACGAAGTGGGGCGAGAGCGTTTTTTCGTTGCTCCAATTATCGTTGGTGAAGGAGCAAGCGGAGAAGAGAAATTGGAATCCATGGGTATTGAGCTACTCACCGGTGACGATGGTAGCCTGATCGTGGATGGAGTCGCATTTGACAGTCCGGCAGAGCAAGCCGGTCTCGATTTTGATCAGATTATTCAAACCATTTCCATCCCACAATCGTCCCTACCCAAGCAGTTGATGTACATTCCAGCGCTGTTGTTACTCTGGTTGATCTGGAAGGCACAGAGTGGACGACGAAGCAGATCAACTGAGACAGCACCTAGCGTGGAGACCAGCTGATGTACAACCGAATATTGGTGCCCGTTGACATGTCCTCACCGGAATCTGGACAACGAAGTTGTCCAACAGCTGCTGCTCTATCCGAAGCATGGGGTGCGCAGGTGCAACTTCTGACTGTTTTGCCCGGTTACAAAATGCCGATGGTTGCATCGTTTTTTCCAGAAAATGCAGTTGAAGAGATGCGCAGCAGAGTGTCACAAGAAATGGATCAACTGGGAAAACAATTTTTCAACGAAAGTCCGACAATCAACGTGAGAAGCGGCAAACGGGCCCAAGAAATACTTGAAGAGGCGGTAAGTTGGCGTGCCGATCTTATTATCTTTGCCTGTCGGCCAAAGGATGCGCTCGGTGGCGAGTTGATGCTCGGATCATGTGGTGCTTCCGTAGCAGAAAGAGCACCGTGCAGTGTGTTGGTGGCGCGTTAGGATCCACTGATCGATAACATGCCCGGCGGCATTACCGCGCCGCCAACCCAACCCGTCCAATAAGCAGCCTCCACAAGAGCTTTTGCTCTTTGGTAAGGCTTCCGATGCCATCCGAAAGGTTAATTTGCCTGAAATATCGAAAACAAACCAAGTTTTGAGACAATTTGACACATTGATTCGGGCTGCCCATTCGATATATCCTGAGGATGTCCATCGTACTGCACTCAGGATGTGCAGAATTCCGTTCTTAAGTGTTTATTACAAGGAGAATTCGTGAACAAGTGGCAAAAAGGTGCGCTAACCATCCTGACGTCAGCCGGTGTACTGTTCGGCATCGCTCAAGCACAGGAAACCGGTCTAACGTCTTGGAAATCCGGTAACAATCATGATCGGATCATCCAGATTCAAAACGAAGGAGGCACTCGAGAGGCTGCTGATGGAGTCGAAATAGCCTATTTCAGTAATTCCTCGTTTCAGGTGACGTCCCCAAGAGGGATTTCGATCATTGTCGATCCTTGGCGCAATGACCCGTCTGGCGCATGGGGTCTCTGGTATCGAATGGAATTTCCTGCCGCCGAAGTGGATATTGGCATGTCAACCCACGCTCATTTCGATCATGATGCACTCGACAAAATCGATGCGAACATGCTGCTCGATCGTATGGGAGGCACTTTCGAACTTGGCGATGTCAAGATTACGGGTATCGCAGACAAGCACCAATGTGTAGCGCCAGGGCTGATTCCCTGGACTGAAGCGGTCAAGCAATTTGAAGGGCGCGACGATCCATGTACAGACAACTTTCGGCATATGGACAACACCATCTACGTGATCGAAACAGGGGGATTGCGACTGCTGATGTGGGGTGATAATCGCCCAGAACCGCCTGCCGATGTTCTTGAACGTATTGGTGATGTCGACGTCATTTTCGTACCGGTCGACGGTTCACGCCATATCCTTGACTACCAACAAGCCGATTCGATTGTCACTAAAACCAAAGCGAACATTGCGATACCTCACCACTATCTTGTTCCAGAAACAACCTTTTATACCTCGACACTTTTGCCTGCCACCGAATGGGCAGAAACCCATGAGCACACGATGCTTGATTCTCCATCCGTTGTAATAACAAAAGCGGATACAGAGGGGAAAGACGGGCATGTGTACTATTTCGGCTCCCACAATATGGTGACAGCAGGGCAGTAATTCACTCGATCGTATGACGAGTGGCGAAGACTCTGAGTGACCGCAAGCCATCTGCTTGCGGTCCGCAAGCGTGTTGAAATCGGGCAATATCAAGCGGTGCTATTGGTTGTCGATGATATTTATCATCGGCATTTTGCTCACGTCAACTGTACGCGCTCATTTCAAGCTCAATCTGAATATCAGGGTTATTCATATCGAGCATGTATCCGACGGGCTTGATGTCTATCTGCGTCTGCCAATGCCCTACCTGGTGGCCCATCTACTAGGCCCTGAAAAATCTGATGGCTCGCGGGATCCTGCGCCATTTACCACCAATGGGCTGGTTGACGGAGAGCTCATGCACTTCGTCGATTTTGTCGCCATCGAGTCAGATCCGCTGGCGCTCGGTCAATTGGCAGCCGACGGCCACCTGTTGGAACATGATGGAGAAGCTCTCACAGCTCAGGTCTCAGCAATACGCGTTTTCACTGGCGACGAGCAACCGCCATTTAGCACTCTTGATGAAGCAAAATCGGTATTTCAACAAGCCCGCAGTCAGCGAGCTGAACCACCGCCGTTTGTGGGGGATACCATTGTCGATGTACAGCTTCGCTATCGGGTAGGTAAACCGGTCAAAACTTACAGTATCAGCAGTACTTTAGATCCTGGATTACCTGGGCAAGAAGATACTGCCAATCTGATACTGGATCATGATGGCACTGATCAAAGAATCTATCGGATTACCGGATTGCTGGCAGAGCCGAAAAAAATTTCCAGATCAAACTGGGATGCCGCATTGACTTTTATATATGAAGGTGTCCGGCACATACTGAGTGGATACGACCACCTCATGTATGTTGCTTGTCTCGTTATCGGCTCATTAACCTTAGCCGGGCTTGCCTGGCGCATTACAGGTTTTACTATCGGCCATAGCGTTACCTTGTCATTAGGCTATTTTGGATATGTGCCATCGAGCGCCTGGTTTATCCCTGCGGTTGAAACAGGCATCGCCTTATCTATAATATATGCCGCGATTGCAGCATTGTCGGTATCCAATCGCAGTAACGAAGGTCAAAGCAGTTTCTTTGTCACGGCATCTATCGGCTTGCTTCATGGTCTTGGATTTTCGTTTATATTGCGAGAAATACTTGGCCTTTCGTCAGCAAACATCTGGGTTAGCTTATTGTCATTCAATATTGGCGTTGAATTGGGTCAACTGGCAGTCGTTGTCTTACTCTGGCCTGCGCTATGGATTATCTCGAAAATCAGTACTCGTTGGCACATCATCATGAAGTGGCTTATTGCAGTTCCTGCGATCGCTTTGGCTTC
>CAYUZB010000173.1:0-1097 GCA_964449565.1 uncultured Granulosicoccaceae bacterium
CAACCGACAAATGTCGACTCGATTTGCTGCGCGGACAAATCCGCTGGCTGGTCACCGAGTAACAGGACCATCGGCGGACAATCCTCATGCTTCGCCTTGAGCGCTTCAGCCCACTCGATAATTCCGTGGAAATTCGCTACCAGAATACTTTGGTAGCCAGAGACCCCGGGCAAATTATCCAAAAGTTCTGGCGAACTCAGGACTTTTGCTTCGTAGTCAATAAATTGCAACTGATGCGACAGACGTTTTGCGCTGTCCGCATCCTGATCGACAATTAGAATTTTCTGGGCTTCTTTCTTGATACTCATTATGACGTTCTCCGCACCGCGGCCAATGTACGAATTGAAATGTTAAGTAGAGGATAGAAGAAGCTTTCAATAAGACAAAGTTTTGACGAATAAAACGTCGATATGTGCTTAGTCTGTCCAATCTGCAATCTTTCTCTCCGAGTTGACCATCGAGACCTACACCACTCAACGTATGGGACTCCGGTGGCATTCACAGACCTCAAAACAGGGTGGATTGTGACCAAGGCGGCTGTACCGCCACATTGCGTTACATTTCCTGACCCTCGCGCCGATCCCAGCAGTATCCGGCGAGAAGCTGCGAGACACTGGGTATATCGGCAGTCGAGATACCCATTTCCAGCAGTTTTCCGGCGGTAAACTATAAAAACGAGAATAATCCGGTGATCATCCTTGATGATGGCGCCAAAGGATTACGAAAGAGGATTTACACCATGGCTCTCTCTAAGAGCAATTCGGCAAACGGAAATGTCACCGACATTGCCGAAGCCCGCCGTAATCGCGGGCAAGCCCAAAAAGATGCATCTAGCCAGTCCAATGCCCCACCCGGCGACACAGCGTTGTCCGATGACTCCGATGTGGCGTTCGAAGACGACGTGGATCCCGCGTCGGCCAAGCCAGATAAAAATGGCAATCGACGGTTTGACCGAGAAAAGGTCGAGCGCATCAAAGCTGAACTGGCAGAGGGTACTTACAAGATTGACCCGATGCGGGTAGCCGACAAATTTATCGAGCACGAACGCAATTCCTGATTTCTCATCCGAGGATATCGGTTGGGTGTGCTGTGTTGAG
>CAYUZB010000173.1:1197-5578 GCA_964449565.1 uncultured Granulosicoccaceae bacterium
GAGCTTTGTGGCTTCATGCAACCAGGTTCGGCACGACGCACTCCCACCCCAGCTTATCGATGCTGTAGATCTCTCTCGCCAAGCGAATCAGCGTTTGCGCGGGCTTCTTCGCTTCGATGCCGCTTGTCCGCGATGATCGTGACGGGAAGAAGAACTCTTGTTGAGCACATCAACACCTGGCTTATCAAGCTCTGATCTTGATTCAATATTCGTGTCTCGACTCACAGGTATGTCGTGACTCGATGAATCAGCTGTGGAATGTGAGTCTACGTGATCCGCAACATCCACTGACCGAAGGACGCTGTGGGTGTGCAATGGGCTCTGCTGACCCGGCTCCACAACCTCGGCAACCAGTTTCAGGCGTACCTGACGTTTGCCCAGTCGCCGCACGCCAATGATATATTCGCTTTTGATATTACCTCGAGCGATGGCATCGAATAATGCTGGAATGCGCACAGCAAGTTGCTCCAGGAAGGCACGTTGGGCTTCATTCATCAAATTACGGGTTCAGGGACTGAACACACGGCTCCAGTACTACTGATTGTATTTACAGTAATTCTACTGTAGCATTGTTTTTGCCGTTCAACACCTCCTGACTAGATGAGCTGAACAAGAACGGGCCACATGATGTGGCCCGTTCGGCACTACGTCGTTACGTCTATGGCATAGCTATGGCGTGTCCAAGAAGACAACAGATCGACCATGAATTTTTTTGCTCGACCTGGTTGAACGCCATACGCCTTGCCGTTCGAGACGATCAGGCCTCAACCGTCGCACTATCAATAGCCGGTGTATAAGTACTGACCGGAATCTTCCGCGGCTTCATGGCCTCAGGCAATTCCTTGACCAGTGCAATCTTCAACAGGCCGTTATCCATTTGCGCGTTCACGACTTCAACGTGATCGGCAAGGTTGAACTTACGTTCGAATGAACGAGTAGCAATGCCACGATGCAGATAGCGTGAATCCTTTTGCGCATCTTCTTTCTTGCCACGTACACTCAAGACGCCTTTTTCAATTTGCACGTCAACTTCGCTCTCATCGAATCCAGCAACAGCAAGCGTAATGGCGTATTTGTTCTCACCCACAAGCTCGATGTCATACGGCGGATACCCCGCAGACTGACGTTCGGCGTTCATGGCTGAATCGAGCAATGATCCAAAACGATCAAAGCCAACAGTGTTTGCATACAGCGGTGATAAATCGAATTTCATTTTGATATTCTCCAATAGAAGCAATATGTGATGTGCGTCCGGCTCTCATGGAGACGCCGTCGCACTATCAAACTGAGGGCTTGCAAAGAGTTTTCAAGTGTTATTAAATCTGTTACGCGAAAGTGTGAATTTGCGACAGCCATGGCGGTCTTGATTCGCGTAGAGCGCTAGTATTGATTAACGATTCGCGTCCAGGGTTCGGACGCGTAAATGGAATCAAGGACAGGATTTCAACACATGCAACAGGCATATGTAGGGACGAAAATGGATTTTTCAATAACTGTATTCAATAAAAATCCCCAGCAAAAGCACAAAACTCTTAAAGGCAGATTTGCAGGCGTTGCAGGGTTGATCTTCATCACACTCACTGCCATGAATCATGCCTTGGCAGATTCAAGCAACTCAGGATTAGTACCTTCAAGCCCTGCACTATCTCAATCGCCTGTCCTTCCGACAGGCCAGACATCAAGCAACTCAGGTTTAGTACCTTCAAGCCCTGCACTACCTCAATCGCCTGTCCTTCCGACAAGCCAGACATCAGCTTATTCCACCAGCTGCACGGTCCCGCACGCGGGCGCACCTTCCTGTGAAGCAGAATCCAATGCGGGTAGCTCAGCCATCGCACCGGACATCCCCTATCACGTAGGCAATCCCATCGATGTCATCAGTGGCAACAAGTATCAGCGAGACATTGACTATAAAGCGTTCAACTCCGGGCTAACACTGGTACGCCACTACAATAGTTCACTGGCTGACCATGACACCGGCTTCGGACAAGGCTGGCGCCATACTTATCAAGTGTTCCTGACTCGGCCCGAGCCAGGCAAACTAAACATTGTGCAAAGTGATGGACGGCTGATTGAGTTTTCGCAGCTGGAAGGAACGCAAGCGCCAAAGGTATACATCCCTCACAACCGCTCAGACGGAGTCCTTATCGCCGCCGAAAAAAGCGTTTGGCATCTACCCGATGGCAGAACCTTTACTTTCAATGGTTCATATCTGACCGAAATCGACTTTGGCGATCATCGTGGCAGTTTGACCTTGCATTACCAACAAAGACGAGTTGATACAGTCACGGATTCACGTGGAGGCGTATTGAAATTTGTCTACACGAGTAGACAATCAAGCCTTCCGCGGTTCGGTAGTGACGATGTACTAAAACCCGTTGGCTCAATCGAATCGGTTGTCATGCCGAATGGAGATACCATTCGTTACGAGTACGGGCGCAACAATAACCTTGTATTGGCTGACTACCCTGACGGCGACAGTGTCGCATACCGTTACGAGGATCCAAGCTGGCTCAACCACTTGACTGCTCGACAATCAAGCCTGGAAGAACGAAACAGCGAATGGGCCTACGATGACAATGGGTATGCAGTTTCGTGGTTTGATAAACATGCCAGCGGCGTTAACGGAAATGGCCTGCACATTGATCGCAGTAACAACGAGGCAAGCGACGATAAAATCGCACAAGTTATCTACTCAGATGGGCGTGTGGAGAGCTATCAATGGATAGAACGACAGCATGATGAAGCTACCGATCAACTAAATGTAGACATCAGCTGTCAAAACTGCCCCGATTACCGCAGTCACACGAATACGCCGCCACCAAAGATGCCGACCGACACAGCGGCGAATCAGGCGGCAACTGAGCTCGAGCTGACAAACGCAATAGATCAAAGTGTCGCACTTTCCGTAGCAACTACCCTGCAACGCACAGCAACGGCTAACCGCCTCAGCGGGCAGGATAGTTTTGAAGGCGCATTAATCGACGACACCAAGTCAACGTCGTTATTGGTAACCGCCGATCGACTTGGCAAACTATCAGATCTGCAAATCGGCAATACATCACTGAGTGATATGGCGGGCCAGCTACTTTCAAACGAACTGCAGCCTTGCAAGCCAGGTGAAATGACGGGCGCAACTGACGAGATCACGCGAAGTCGAATCCACGCCTTGGGTAGTGGTCAGGATCCATGCGCTGAAGATCCGTTCGTGATGATCGACTTTGCTGATCAGTTGGAACAATCTCAACAAGGTGGCGAATCCACGTTCCAATTACAGCAACGTTCAACCGGTGGTTTCCTAGATACCGCACAACGATTTGCTACAGGCACGCTACGTTACTGCAACATGCCAGATGGCAGAACCTGTGAAGAGGTGACCGATGATCTTCGCATGGCGGAGTTATCTCGCTGCGCCTATGGAAACCATAGTTGTGAACCACGATTTCAACTGGTAGATCCAACAACTCTTGGGCTAAGCCAAACCAGATTCAGCGACAATGGATTTGATGCGCAATTGTATTTTGATCCGGTAGAGCAGCGACATATTTTGGCATTTCGCGGAACTGATGATGATGATCCCCGCAACCCCCAAATTGACAATGACGATTGGGAGACGAATTTTGCACAAGCTAGGGGACAGTATGCTAGGCAGTATGATCTTGCACAAGGACTTGCCCAAGATTTATATCGAAATGCACACGTATATAATTTAACGTTTACAGGGCATTCACTCGGTGGAGGGTTAGCGACAATCGCAGCTCTCGCAACGCAACGGCAAGCTAACATCTTCAACGCAGCCGCACTGCAACCTCAAACCGCAACAAATTACGGACTAGGCATTGAATATGCCAATTCCGATTTGTATATCAATCATGTACACACAAGGTCCGATCCGCTGACACGGGTGCAAAACCTTGCTGACGACATAGACTATTCGCCAACAAGCCGCGACCCCAACGGAAACACTATTATTCATGCGGACATTCAATCCGTGCATGGCAACAACACTCAAATACCTAATCCTGACCTTCCGTGGGTATTCAACCAAACTGCAAACGCTTCGACAATAGTCCATCGCCTTGGGCCCGTGATCTACCATTCGATAGATGCTGTAATCCATACACTTGAAAATCTTGTCAGCGCAAATTGCCCGCAACAGAGCACAATTCCATGAAACTCCAAGCAAACCAATTCATAGCATTTTTGGGTATGCTAATTTTTTCGTTGGCTATATGTTCCGCCACTCAAGCAGAATCCGACACCCCAAAGTCTCTCGACAGACAACTAATAGATAGCCTGATTGCTAAGGACTATGACGCTGCAAAATCATTTCTGGAACAAGGAGCCAACCCGGAAGCCATTCTCGGTGAACAACAATCTG
>CAYUZB010000174.1:0-5564 GCA_964449565.1 uncultured Granulosicoccaceae bacterium
GCTCTACATAGTACTGTTGTAAATTGATGAAGGCGGGATACTTGTGCCCCGATTCTGGCAACAGGTTGAAGTTGTAAACTTCGTCAGCGCCATGGAATAAACGCCCGACCTTCCAGGTAACCCCTTTTTCCAGCATGCGTTCGCCCACGCCGAGCCGGTCAAAGATTTCAAGCGTTCGCTTGGCCCAGCAAATAGCCCGTGAACCCGTCGAGACAACATTGTTGTCATCCAGCACCACTGAACTGATACCGCGAGTGGCAAGATCAATGGCTGCGGTAAGACCGACCGGCCCTGCACCGATGATCACGACCGGATAGACATCCATCGCCGTGCCATCACCACCGAGTTCGGGGGGGGTGTTCACCGCAAAAGCTTCGTAGCTATAACGACTCATGACCTGGGTGATAATGGCTGCATGGATTCAGGCATATTGCAGAATACAAACTAGAACCATCTAGCTCTGCAACTGTTCCCACATGAGTTTGTCGCGTTCTGCGGTCCAGATACGGGGTGTATCAACATCGCGAGCCTCATCATAGGCGCGGGCGACATTGAACGGCAGGCAGTGCTCATAAATCGCGTAGTCCGAGAATTTCGGATCGCATTCAGCGCGACAGGCATCCCAGGCATCCTTGAGCGTGCCACCACTGACTGCAACGCGTGCCACGGGTAGATAAGTAGAGCGTATGAAATCAGCAGTCAGATCAATGGCCTCGTTGACCATAGTCTTTCCAACCAAGGCATCACCGCGCCCGGGTGCAATCGCATCAACGTCCCAGCGACGAATGGCTTCAAGCGTGCCAGGCCAGTCATGGAAGTGTCCGTCACCGCAATAGCAGGCTGATTTGTATTCGACGATATCGCCCGTAAACATGACGTTTGCATCAGGCACATAAGCGACAATGTCACCTGCGGTATGGGCACGACCGAGAAACATAAGATCGACCCGGCGACGTCCAAGGTAGATGGTCATGCGGTCGTTAAAGGTCGTGGTCGGCCAGGTCAGACCCGGTATGCTTTCATGTCCTTGAAAAAGACGTGGGAAACGTTCGAATTCACTATCCCAGTCCTCCTGGCCACGCTCGACAACCATGCTGCGCGCTTTTTCACTCATGATGATCTGTTCGGCGTCATAGGCTGAGGCACCCAACACACGTACTGCGTGATAGTGGCTTAACACGACATGCGAAATCGGCTTGTCGGTAACGGTGCGAATTTTCTCAACAACTTTGCTCGCCAGGCGTGGTGTCGCCTGTGCATCGATGATCATGACGCTATCCTCACCGATGATGACACCGGTGTTTGGGTCGCCTTCCGCGGTGAACGCCCATAGATCATTACCGAGATCGGTAAACGATATTTTTTTCTCGGCGAGATCGCCCTGGGATGCAAAGGCCTTAGCCATGATATTTCTCCACTACTTGTTCGATGGAACCAAAGAGGCTGTCGCCTGCGGCATTGAGCATGTCAATTTTTACCGTATCGCCAAACGACATGAAGGAGGTGGTCGGCTTTCCGGTGTTGATTGTTTCAATCATGCGAACCTCGGCGATGCATGAGTAACCGACACCACCGTCGTCGATCGATTTGCCTGGTCCGCCGTCAAGCTTGTTGGAGACGGTGCCCGAACCGATAATAGTGCCGGCGCTGAGCGCTCGGGTTTTGGCCGCATGAGCGATTAGCGTACCGAAGTCGAATGTCATGTCGATGCCAGCGTTGGCTCGGCCGAATGGTTTGCCGTTGTAGTCGATGCGCAACGGTAAATGTAGCTTGCCCCCAATCCAGGCATCGCCAAGCTCGTCGGTGGTAATGGCGACCGGAGAAAAGGCCGATGAGGGTTTGGACTGGAAAAAGCCAAAGCCCTTGCCGAGCTCGGCTGGAATCAGAGCACGCAACGATACATCATTGACCAACATGAACAGCCGTATGGCTTTTGCTGCGACATCAGCGCTTGCACCCATCGGAACGTCGTCAACAATGACGGCGATTTCACCTTCCATATCGATGCCGTAGCCCTCGTCGGCCATGACAATCGGATCACGTGGTGCCAGGAAGGTGTCCGAACCGCCTTGATACATCAGGGGATCTGTCCAGAAACTATCTGGCATTTCAGCATTACGTGCTTTTCTGACCAACTCAACATGATTCACATAAGCTGAGCCATCGGCCCATTGATAAGCACGTGGCAATGGCGAGTGTGCGCTGGATTGATCGAAAGCGGTGCCTGCGACACGACCAGATTCAAGCTCATCGCTGAGTTGTTGCAAGGACGTGGATGAAGTTGACCAGCTATCCAATACCGCTTGCAAGGTGGGCGCGATATCGTTGGCGCTGACGCAACGGCTAAGATCGCGTGTGACGACAACCAGGGTACCGTCACGTGTGCCGTTCTTGAGAGTCGCAAGTTTCACGGGTGTTTTCTCACTCCTGTTGTTGTCTTGTTGACAGCTGTGCTAAATACAAAAGACAGCCGTTTAACTAAAGCTAAGGGTACTGGGAAAAGGGCGATATCTCATCAAAATTCAAGTCCAAGAGCCGGAAGGTGTTCCATCGAATTTTTTCTCAATACCATCCCAACAGTCCTGATAGGACGTTTGCATGGGTGCTTCGGTAGCTGCGAATTCGGTCAAGTGCTGAGGGAAACGCGTTTCGAACATGAAGGACATGGTGTTGTCGAGCTTGGTTGCTGTAAGCTCAGCCGTTGATGCGCCTTCAAAAGCATCAGCATCGGGACCATGTGGCAGCATCATGTTGTGCAAACTCATGCCGCCAGGTACAAAGCCTTCCGGTTTGGCATCGTAGATACCGTAGATGTTGCCCATCAACTCGGACATGATGTTCTTGTGATACCACGGTGGGCGAAACGTGTTTTCCGCCACCATCCAGCGTTCGCGAAATAACACGAAGTCGATATTGGCTGTGCCTTCGACACCTGATGGCGCAGTCAATACGGTAAATATGGAAGGGTCTGGATGATCAAACAATACCGCACCTACCGGGCTGAACGTGCTGAGATCATATTTGCACGGTGCATAGTTGCCATGCCAGGCGACAACATCAAGCGGTGAATGAGCAATGTCGCTTGCGTGGAATTGTCCACACCATTTGACGATGACGCGAGATGGCGCTTCATGGTCTTCGAAGTGGGCCACGGGAGTTTTGAAGTCGCGTGGATTGGCCAGGCAGTTAGCACCAATCGGCCCGCGATTCGGCAGGTCGAACTTCTGGCCATAGTTTTCACAGACAAATCCGCGTGCCGGACCTTCTATTAGCTCGACACGATAAACAAGACCGCGAGGTAATACGGCGATTTCCTTCGGTTCAATATCTATAACACCGAGTTCCGTGCAAAAGCGTAGACGTCCTTCTTGTGGAACGACCAGCAATTCGCTATCCGCTGAATAGAAATATTCGTCCCGCATGGATTCATTCACCAGATAGACATGAGCCGCCATGCCCACTTGCGTATTGACATCACCGGCGGTCGATACGGTTCGCATGCCGGTGACGAAATTCTGCTTCCGTTGGGTATGTGGTATGGGGTCCCATCGATATTGTCCGAGACTAATGACGTCATCGTTGATATGCGGTGCGGTCTTCCAGTACGGCATATCGATCTTCTGAAATCGACCCGTGTGCTTGACAGAGGGGCGAATTCGGTAGCACCAGCTTCGTTCATTGTGACCGCGCGGCGCGGTGAACGGGGTGCCCGACAATTGCTCGGCGAACAGACCGTAGTTACATTGTTGCGGGCTGTTCATTCCCTGTGGCAGGGCGCCGGGTAGCGCTTCGGTTTCGAAATCATTGCCGAAACCGGGCATATAGGCGCTTTGGACCACAGCTGATGACGCTTGCCCGCGAGAATCTGCTGACGATTTTGATTGTGCGTCGTTGTTCATCTGCGGACTCCGGTAGCGGGTGCTAAAGTTTAATAGTTACTTTTGTAACTAACAAGCCTTGAGGATTTTCATGTCCCGGAATTTTGATGTCAGTCAGTTCTTGCCTTATCTCTTGAATCAGGCGGCCGAGCAAACGAGTGTGGGATTTCAGGAGAACTACCGGGAGCGCTACGGTATGTTACGCACGGAGTGGCGCGTTCTGTTTCACCTGGGTAAATATGGCGATATGACCGCAACGGAGATTGCCCGTCTGGCCATGATGCACAAAACCAAGATCAGTCGGGCGGTCAGTGCACTTGAGGACAAGCGCTTTTTGCGGCGTAATACAAAGCGTGAAGATCGGCGTCAGGAAACCTTGAGTTTGACCGTTGCCGGCAGTAAGGCATATCAACAACTGTCGAAGTCCGCCGCAGACTATGAGGCGGTACTGACAGCCAATTTATCCAAAGCAGAGATCGCTATGCTGAAACGCGTACTCAAGAACCTTGCGTTGTCGAGCGACGTTCCCAGATAGGGTCGAGTTGTTTCCAATGTGTACGCACGTAGGTTTTGTTAACGAAGGGATCCATCGCTCGCACCCACGCGGCCTCCCCATAACGTTCCCATTGTGCTTCACTGATAACGACTGCATCGAAGCCACACTGGAAAGCCAGGCTAAGTTGATCGGGATTGAGTGTTCCGATCGCAAAGAGTTTTCCCTTGAATCCATCGCCTTCACGTAGCTCGGCGCCGAGAGAAAATCCACGTCCATCGGCACTGGATGGGAAGGTCACGACGATTTCAGCGGCGCTCCGCACGCTGGTGTCAATATCGCCAGAGTCCGTCTCACCAGCAAGCTCAACCGCATCACTGAGGTGATCGTCGGCGATAGACTTGTGCGTACCGTTGGCTTCAAGCAGTCTGTTTGGCATCGTCTTCTCCGTAAATGACATCCTTGAAGGGTTCCTTGCCGATACGCGCATACGTATCACTGAAAGTCTCTTTCAGTTCACGCTTGTCAAGATACAGATCGATAACACGCTCAACCGCCGGAGCGATGTGGTCCGCAGACAATCCTGGGCCCATGCGATCACCTACTCGAGCATGTTCGTCACTGCGGCCACCGAGTGTTATCTGATAGTTTTCGACGCCGCCCCGATCAAGACCGAGTATGCCGATGTTGGCGACATGATGATGGGCGCAGGCATTGATGCAACCAGAGATGTTGATCGAAATCCCGCTGGGCGTCTTGTCAGCTTCCTTTGCTTCAAGGTGAGTGGCGATGTCCTGTGCGATAGGAATAGAGCGTGCTGTTGCAAGCGCACAATAGTCCAGTCCAGGGCAAGCAATGATGTCGCTTGGTAAATCTATATTGCTACTGGCAAGCGATGCCTCGTTCAAGGCGTTCCATAGCGCAGGTAATTGACTCTCACGCACATGGGGCAGCACCAGGTTCTGACGATGAGTCACGCGAATTTCATCATGTGAAAACTGCTCGGCGATCCTGGCTAACGTGCGCATCTCGTCCGACGTTGCATCGCCCGGAATATCACCAATGCGTTTTAATGAAACCATGACAATGGCATGTCCGGCGACTCGATGTGCCTTGACGTTTTGCTGCAGCCACCGTTGGTATTCGGGTTCATTGGCACTGTCGACTGAGCTCGATGTATCGTTGTTGCCTGT
>CAYUZB010000175.1:0-5547 GCA_964449565.1 uncultured Granulosicoccaceae bacterium
CATCACGGTTACAGCCAGGCCTATGAAAACTGATACACATCACGCTTATGTTCCTGTTCCATGAGCACCGACACTTCCCTTCCAGATACCGAAGCCGTCGCCCGGTTCCTGACCGGCTTTCATGACGAGCTATGTCAGCAGTTATCTGCGCTCGATGGCAAGGCCACGTTTATCGATGACGCCTGGACGCGCGAAGAAGGTGGCGGTGGTCTTACCCGTATCCTGACCGACGGCAACTTGTTTGAAAAAGCCGGGGTCGGTTTTTCACGCGTCCGTGGCAAGCAATTACCGCCATCTGCCTCAGCCCATCGACCAGAGCTTGCCGGCAGGCATTGGGAAGCGATGGGTGTGTCATTGGTCTTGCACCCACTGAATCCTTATGTTCCGACCACCCATGCCAATGTGCGTTTTTTTCGTGCTGACAAAGACCAGGAAACGCCGGTCTGGTGGTTCGGTGGTGGATTCGATCTGACACCATACTATGGCTTCGAAGAAGACTGCCGGCACTGGCATCAAAGCGCTTACGATGCACTTGCGCCGTTTGGCGACCATTTACATCCGCACTTCAAGACCTGGTGCGACGAATACTTCTATCTCAAACACAGAAATGAAGCGCGTGGTATCGGCGGCCTCTTCTTTGATGATCACGATGAAGGTGGATTTGATCAGGCCTTCGCCATGATGCAATCGGTCGCCACCCACTTCTTCAAGGCCTATGAACCGATAGCCTCTCGCCGCAGAAACACCCACTATGGTCAACGCGAAAGAGACTACCAACTATACCGTCGGGGTCGCTATGTCGAATTCAATCTGGTGTACGACCGCGGCACACTGTTCGGCCTGCAGTCAGGCGGGCGAACCGAATCAATTCTGATGTCATTACCACCCGCAGTTAGCTGGCACTACAATCATGTGCCCGAGAAAGGCTCGGATGAAGAAAAATTGCTGACCGATTTCCTGCCTGCAAAAGACTGGCTGGCAACTACTTGAGCTGCTCTGCTTGCTAAGCTGCGTTACTTGCGCTCAGTTGATCGTCACTGTCACGTAATGCATGAATTCGCTCGATGGTTGCCGGCAACTCATCAGCTGAAACAGGCCTGGAATAATAATAGCCCTGAATATAATCACAACCTAAATCAATGACGCGTCGTAACTGCTCCTCACTCTCGACACCTTCAGCGACGGTCTTGAGATTAAATGAACGCGCCATAAGCACAATCGTATTGGCGAGTGATTTACCCTTGTCGGATTTTTCCAGCTTGAGTATGAACGCCCGATCTATTTTCAGACAATCCAATGGCAGATCTTCAAGATACTGCAGCGACGAGTAATCGGTACCGAAGTCATCAATGGCAATACTGATGTCATTTTTGCGCAACGTATCAAGGCGTTCCACCACCAAGCTCATATCATTCATACCAACGCTCTCGGTCACTTCAAGCTCAAGGCTTGCCGGTTCGAGATGGTTGTCCGTCAAGGATGCATAAACCAGATCGATAAAATCGTCGGCAATAAACTGTTCGGCAGATACATTAACCGCAACCTGAAGCCCCGGATAACCCATCTTGTGCCACTGTGCCGTCTGACGACAGGCTTCTTGCAGCACCCAAGTGCCAATAGCGGTGATCAAACCACAGGATTCGGCCGCGGGGATAAAGAAAAAGGGCGAGATCTGTCCGCGTTCCGGGTGATTCCAGCGAATCAATGCCTCGACACCGTCTACCCGCCCGGTCACTGTGCTCACCTTGGGTTGATAATGCAATTCAAACTGTTCTTGCTCAACGGCCACACGTAGATCAGCTTCCAGCTGAACCCGTTGCTGGAACTTGTCATGCAGTTCCTGGCTGAACATTTGTACTTGTCCGCGGCCATTGTCCTTGGCCTGACACAAAGCGATGTCGGCGTTCTTCAACAACTCATCGGCACTTCTGACTTGATCCGGAAACAGACAAACACCCATGCTGACCGTCTTCTGTATTAACGCCCCATCGATCTCAAATTTTTCCTGCAACCTGTTCCGCACTTTCTCCGCAATCGCCATTGCTTTCTCGGCCTCACGAACGTCAGGCACGATAATCACAAACTCATCGCCACCGATGGCACAGGCTATTGCAGCGTCATCAATACTGTCATTGAGCCGTTTGGCATAAGCGACCAGCAATTGATCGGCAATGGCATGGCCAAGCGTATCGTTCACACTCTGGAAATCATCGATATCAATAACAATGACGGCACCGATTTCCTGATGAGCGCGAGCGACGTCATCAGCACCACGTAGCAATTGCTCACAACGAAAGCGATTAGGCAATCCAGTCAAGCGATCGCTATAGGCCTGATGATGAATCTTGGCGAGCAATTTCATCGAAGCAAACACAATCCACAAACAGATCACGATAAGAAGGCTATCGATCAGCAAGCGCTTTACCGCTTTATGTTTCAATGTCGTTGAGATCGCAATGATATCGTCACGAATTTCCTGACCGAGTTCGGCAGTAGCTGCCTGAGCATTTGCGCCAAACATTAACCATTCATTACGCTCTTGCTGAGTGGCAAGCCCCAGACTGAAGCGTTCGGCCATGAGCACTCTAAGTGGAATGCGAGCGCGCACTTGGTCTCGGATAAAATCATCGATACCGGTTAACAGATCCGCCTCCGGACGTTGTTCACGCAGGTGCGCCTGAAGATCGGCAACACTATGATTAATCCGCGACTCGGATTGTCGCAAGCGTTCCAGATTTGATGGATCACTCGCTAGCAATCCGGTCGCCGACAACAAGGCGGTATCCAGTGTCATCGCATTATCAAATTTTTGCAAACTGGCCCGCAATCGCTGTAGATCTGCAACTTCACTGACGGTAGTGCGCGGCATCAACAAGATGCCGTCTTGCAACGAAAGCGTGTGCGCTATCAAAGCGGTCGTTAATCCAAATATCGAGTCCTGAACCTCATTACGTTGAAATTCACCGATTGGTGACGAATTGCCCGCAATTGGCCCCTGGATGTTCGTGTTGAATGCTTCGCGATACAGATTCAAGGCTGCGAGCGTTCTTTCCAGCGCTTCCTTGATTTCCTGAACGGCCTCGGAAGAGAACTGCAGTCGCGGCGCGATAGCTTTGTCAGCGAGCAGCAAATCAATGGATTCAAGAGTCTCCATAAGTGCTTTTTCGCTGCGCTGTTGCGTGGTGCGCAAAACAGCCAGAGCATCTTCGTCGGGGCTGGACTTGGACGCCAGCATGGCACTGGTCGTCGTTCGCTCGGCAGCAAGATCCTGAGAAACCGCCATCAGCTTGTAATCAATTTTAGACACGCGCGCGATTTGCACAGCGTCAACATGCTGCTGATAGGCTTCAAACCAAAAACTGCCTGCCAGCCACATGATTAGCGTGACGGCAATGGCACCTATGGCAAGAACGCTGAGTTTGGCTTTACGTACGTGATCCACACCTTATTTAGCGTCCGAGCACGTTATTTATTGATCAATCTCTCTAAAACGTATTGATTCATTCCTCACTTTAGCTAACAAAGAGAGATCTCGGTCACAAAACTCCGGCGCTACCCGAGCGCTACCCGCTACACCTTGTTCATGGGTATTGGATGCTCCAGATACAGGGCGTGTATATCCTGCATCACCGCTTCATCAAGCGTCAGATCAGCGGCCTGGATATTCGTTTTCAACTGATCCATGGTTGTCGCGCCAATGATGGCAGACGTCATGAAAGGTCGTGTCAGACAAAAACTCAAGGCCATTTGTGCCGGATCAAGGCCATGGTCTCTCGCCAGCTGCACATAGCGTTCGCAAATAAGCTCGCTGGAGCGGGTGTATCTTCCACTAAGAGTCTTGTTCTGTTGTCGCCGAGAACCGTCGGGCACAACACCGCCACTGTATTTACCACTTAAAGCCCCGGCAGCCAGCGGCGAGAAAGCCAGCAAGCCGACGGATTCATGATGCGACAGTTCCGCCAGATCAAGATCGAACAAGCGATGCATCAGATTGTATTCATTCTGGATACTGACAACGCGCGGCAATCCATTGGCTTCTGCGATAGAGAGATACTGCGCTGTCCCCCAGGCACTCTCGTTGGATAATCCAATATGACGAATTCGCCCCGCTTTCACTTCCTTGTCCAGCGCAAGCAAAACCTCATGGATATTGTTTCTGACCTTTTCTGTGTCCTGGTTGCTTGGATCGAACGTCCAGTTCTGGCGGAAATGGTAGCTACCTCGATTCGGCCAGTGCAATTGGTAAAGGTCGATGACATCAGTTTGTAGACGTTCAAGACTGCGTTCAACCGACACATGAATCTTATCCCCGGTAATGTCCTGACCACCATACATCCAGTCTTTACCTTTACCCGTGACCTTGGTCGCTATCAGAACTTCCTGGCGTTTACCGGATGACGCGACCCATTCACCTATGCACCGCTCGGTATCACCCAAGGTTTTTTTATGCAATGGCGTAGTGGGATACATCTCGGCGGTATCAATGAAGTTGACACCATGATCAAGTGCATAATCAATTTGCTCAGCAGCATCCTGACATGTGTTCTGTGTTCCCCAGGTCATGCTGCCAAGGCACAACGCACTGACCTCGATTCCCGTTTTTCCAAGCTCTCGCATCAACATGTTTCAAGCACTCCGAAGCGCATTGTTGTCCTGCGTCGCATGAGCCCAATCCATATAGCTTTCGCGCGCCAGTTTACTCATTGGTCCAATTTCAAAACGCACATCGTCAAAGCAGTTAACGGGAGTGACCTTGGCTAAATTGCCAGTGAGAAAAACCTCATCCGCTACGCGAAAATCATCAAGTGACAAGCTTGTCTCATGGACAACAACACCTGCTTCACGGAGCAAGAAAATAACTCGCTGTCGTGTGATGCCATTGAGAAAACTGCCATTGGGTATTGGCGTAAAGACTTCGCCGTCGCGTACCATGAAAACATTGCTGGTAGCCGTCTCAGCCACATTGCCGAGTTGATCGGTCACCAGTGCGTTACTAAAACCTTTGGCAATGGCTTCGCGAATCATGCGAGCATTGTTCGGGTAGAGACAAGCCGCTTTCGCGTCCACTGTCGCAACATCAAGTGTTGGTCGGCAGAAACGCGTCGTGGTCAAGCTCGCCGATACATCGCTGGGCGGCATGGGGATTGACTGCAGGCACAAGGCAAAGTCCGTGCTCTCAGGGTCAGCACTGATAAAACCATCACCATGCCCAGTCGACCAGTACATCGGTCGGATATAAATTGCTGCATCTGCGGGAAACAACTTCAGACCCTCATGTACCCGATCAACAATGGCAGCGCTCTCAAGCACAGGATTCATGCCCAGCGCAATAGCCGATTTATTGACCCTGACACAGTGGGGCTCAAGATCCGGACACACGCCATCAAAAAATCGCGCGCCATCGAACACCAAGGTTCCAAGCCAGGTTGCGTGGTCAGCGGACTTCATGACAGGCACACTACCCGCCTGCCAGCTGCCACCATGGAACGTCTGAATGCTGTTGTCCGATGTCACGATGTGTCTATCCTCACTCTCTGTCCAGTTCTA
>CAYUZB010000176.1:0-5502 GCA_964449565.1 uncultured Granulosicoccaceae bacterium
CCCCCACTCCGATCCAACATCAGGCGATTCCCCTGGTGCTCGAAGGCGGAGATCTACTCGCCGCCGCACAGACCGGAACCGGTAAAACAGCGGGCTTTACCTTGCCAGTGCTGGATAGATTACATGCGACCAAGCGCGAAAAGCGCGGCGGTGGCGTACCGCTGTGCCTGATCGTGACGCCAACCCGCGAACTGGCGGCACAGATCGCAGAAGCCGTCGACATCTATGGCAAGAACGTACCGTTACGCTCGACCGTGATATTCGGCGGAGTCAACGTCAATCGCCATATCAAGGAAATGCAAAAACCTGTCGACATCCTGATCGCCACACCGGGGCGTTTACTGGATCTGGTAAGCCAGAAAGTACTGGATTTGTCCAGGATCGAGATACTGGTACTCGACGAGGCCGATCGCATGCTCGACATGGGCTTTATTCACGATGTCAAACGCATCCTGAAAATCGTACCCAAGCAACGTCAGACCTTGCTGTTCTCTGCGACCTTTTCCGATGATATTCGCAGCCTGGCCAAGACCCTGTTGAAGAACCCTTCAGAAGTATCGGTTGCCCGTCGAAATACGGCATCAGAACTCGTTGATCAATCTGTCTACCTGGTTGATAAAACCGGCAAGCGAGCCCTGTTGTCCTTGTTGATCAAAGAACATCAATGGCCACAAGTGCTGGTTTTCACGCGAACCAAACACGGCGCGAATCGCCTCGCTGAACAGCTGAAAAAAGAGGGTATCCAGTCAGATGCCATTCACGGTAACAAGAGCCAAGGTGCACGGACACGCGCCTTGTCGGCTTTCAAGGATGGATCCCTGCCGGTGCTTGTCGCAACTGACATCGCCGCCCGTGGACTCGACATTGAACAGCTACCCAATGTCGTTAACTATGAACTGCCTAACGTGCCGGAAGACTATGTACACAGAATTGGACGTACCGGTCGCGCTGGCAGTAGCGGGCAAGCGGTATCACTGGTTGAAGCCGATGAGCTTAAACTGCTCAAGGGCATTGAGAGACTGATCAAACGGGATATCCCTCGCGTGGATGTCGAAGGGCATACCGGTCACACCAAGCAAGCGAATGAGAGCGGACCCAGCGACCAAAGAAACCGTGGTTCAGGCCGTCGTCGAGGCCCAAGTAATGGATCCGGTCGTGGCCGTGGACCGCAGAACACGGCGAATCGATCAGGCCGAGCGCCTGGGGGTAACAGCCGACGCAGCGCTCGTGGTCGCGGCTAACAGCTAACTGGACTACTCCGCTGCTGTCATAACGACAACAGCGAAGTGAACCCGTTAGGTGGGCTAGTTACCAAACAAGCCCTTCAATTTATCCTTAGCCTTATCCTTAAGCTGATCTTTAACCTCGTCTTGCTTGGCTTTCAATTGGGCCTCGGCTTGCTCTTTTGCCTTGTCCAATTCAGCCTGCGCTTTCGCCTTGGCCTTGTCAGCCTCAGCTTGCGCCTTGGCTTTCAATTCAGCCGCTTTTTGGTCCGCGATCGCTTTCGCCTGATTCCTCAGATTACCGGTGATGTTGTCCTTCATTCCCTGGAAGACCACACCGGCAAAGTTGGCCGCGAGCTCAGCAAAGCTGCCGCGAATAGGAATATCGATCTTCACACCCTTCAACGCTGCCAGATCGTCACCACCCTGGCCTTGTGCCGTACCGGTAACGAGTGTGGTCAAGGTGTAGTCCACCTGCTCACCCGGCAGATCGACGGTTCCAGCACCACCAACGCGCAACAAAGGTGATCGCAAATCAAGATCGCTTGATGTCATGACACCATTGTTGAACTGGCCACTGACCGCCAACGATGAAAAGTCCGTCTTCACGCTAGCCGCATCTTCGCTCAACTTCTGTCCACTGAAAGCGGCCTTGGCGCGGCGAATCTGGTAACCCAGATTGATACCGTTGACGGAACCATCGGTAAACGCGGTTTCAAAGCCACCATTCAAAGCGGCGGTCAATCCATTCACGGTATTACCCGACGTTGTAATATTCGTTGCAAAGCGACCGGCACCTGAGAGAAAGGATTTCTTCTGTGTCAGATCAGCGAGCAGAGGGTCGG
Source organism: uncultured Granulosicoccaceae bacterium (assembly GCA_964449565.1). Lineage (GTDB taxonomy): Bacteria > Pseudomonadota > Gammaproteobacteria > Granulosicoccales > Granulosicoccaceae > Granulosicoccus. Next base: position 2,069 of record CAYUZB010000176.1, read on the forward strand.
CTTGAATGCCGTCGAGCGCCATGTTGACCGAGTACTTTGGCGTATTGCCAGTCACATCGAGTCCCGCACTTGTATCAAGCTTGCCTTCATAAAGGGAAGCGGTAAGATTTTCAACACCGACCTTGCCGTTCTTGGCTTTCACCGGCACAACGATATCGCGAGTGGTGAGATTACTGACCTTGACATTACCGACGCGAAAAACACCGTCGATATCCAGCTGCTTGAGCATATCAACAGGCAGTTCTATGGGAGCGTCACCACCGGCATCGCCACCCGCATCAGTATCGCTTGTGGTGTCGTCAGCTGCCTCTGCATCACTTGCAGGTGGCAGGTATCGATCAAGATCAATGGCATCAACCGCGAAATCAAATCGCAGTGGTGGGACAGCGCCCGCGAGTGATGGCACGCTGGCCTTACCTGAGAATGTTGTGTCATCAAGAACAATCTTCAGATCATTCAAAGCCGCACTTTCAGGTGTCGCTTGTAAACCGAGTGACAGGCTGGCCTTGTTCAGTACTGTGCTGTCTGCCGTGACCGGTGCTTCGATGCCGAGCGTGGTAAACAGCTCGCGTGGAACGAATTCATTACTGGCAAACTGACCGACAATGTTCGGCGTGGTGTCCAGATTAGTGATATTCACGTTACCGTCAAGCTCTAGGCCAAGTGCACCTAGGCTGACGTTTTGTACGATGATCTGGTTTTCACCGAGCAGGGCTTCGACGTCGGCACCGACTTTGGCTAGCAATTCACCACCGGGGAAAGCTCCACCTTTGGCTGCCGTGTCCAAGGTGAACCCGTTGACCGTGTAACGCTGGTTATCCAGGTCGATCATCAGGTTGGCGCCGCCCTTGATGTCAGCGTTCAGATCCATGCTGTTGCTCTCGACGGTAAAGTCGGTAGCAAGATCAAACGGCTTGGCCAGCTCGATGGCACCGGTGCTGAGATTGAATCCGGACAGGCGTGCATCTGTGCCGCTTTGTACATCAGTCCAGCTGACGTTCGCATCACGGATCTGGATGCCACCGACGGCGAGCGCGGCGATGGTGGCACTACTGCCTTCGACCTCAGTAGTTACTTCTTCGCCCGTACTCCCCTCATCCGTGCTGGTCGTCGTGGTCGTGCTGTTGATCAGGTCATCCCAGTTGGTTGTGCCGTCGGCTGCACGCTGCAAGTCAACCTGCAGGCCGATCAATTCAACCGTGCGAACGTTGACTTCCTTTTTGATCAGCGGCAACAGTTTGACTTTGACATCCGCACTACCGATGCGCGCGAAGGGTGTATCACCGTAACCTTCCGCATTGGCGAGTGAAATCTCACCAATCGAAATACCGGCCCAGGGAAACACTGACGGGCTCAGATCACCGGCTATTTCAAGGTCACGTCCGGTTTGTTTCTTGACCTGGTTCTGGATCGTGTCTTTGAAGTCATTCCAGTCAACCAGATAAACCAATGCCGCTATGCCGACACCTAAAACCAGCACCAGTACCGTTACCGAAATAAACAGCCATTTGATAAATTTCATTGTATTGCCTCAGGTGATCGCGTTAGTAAACACGATCACTGTCTGTATTACTTTCAATAGATAATTATATCGCAACCAACTGTTGTCCTTGTCCGTACGATTACCGTATGTACGTACGCCAAATTCATGACATCGCACATCCAACAGCATTCAATCCAAACAATAAAACTGTATGAATGCTCATCTTGCAATACGGAAACTGTATCGCCGCTTAAGCGCTCACTCAGCGCGATAGTCCCCCGACTTGCCGCCACTCTTTTGCAACAGCTTGATGTCCGTTATCTGCATACCGCGATCAACCGCCTTGCACATGTCATAAATTGTGGCAAGCGCAAGTTGCACGCCGATCAGCGCTTCCATCTCGACACCGGTCTGTGACTGGGTCTCGGTCCGCACTTCGCAGCTAACACTGTTATCGGCAGCATCGGTGAAAAACTGCACCTCAACATGCGTCAAGCCAATCGGATGACACAGCGGGATCAGCTCACTGGTCTTTTTCGTCGCCATGATCGCCGCGATTCGGGCAATACCGAGCACATCGCCTTTTTTATGAGAACCAGCGCACACCATTTCGAAGGTCGCCGGCAGCATCTGAATCCGGCCACGGGCGACAGCAACCCGGTGCGTCACCGCCTTTTCCCCGACATCGACCATGTGGGCTTCACCCGAGGTATTAAAATGAGTCAATTCGGACATTGTTTATCACCTGTGTTCTTTGAACTGTGGAGATTCGGTATCATCGATAGCTTACGACCTTTGAGACAACACCATGACCATCAAGGTCAAATTTTTTGCCAGCTTGCGAGAAGCGCTGCCCGGAGCGATCGATTCGATCGATGCCAGCGGCATCGAGACCATCACGGACGTCTGGAATGCCGCCACTGACGGCCAGGCAATGCCCGATCACGTCTTGTGTTCGGTCAATCTGGAACACAGAGAATCGAACGAAGCGGTCAAGGACGGCGACGAGGTCGCCTTCTTTCCACCTGTGACTGGCGGCTGATGGCCGTCTCCATACATAGCAGTGCCTATGATCCGCAGCAGGAACTGGCCGCATTTACAGCCAGTTTACCGGCGGGAAGCTTCGGCGCGACCGCCAGCTTCATCGGCACCATGCGGGATTTCAACGAAGGTGATTCGGTAACCGCGATGACCCTTGAGCACTACCCCGGCATGACTGAAAAGGAACTTGAAGCGATCATTGACGACGCAAAGGCCAAGTGGGATATTATCGACGCTCTGATTGTGCATCGTGTGGGCGACATACACCCAGCCGACCCAATCGTATTGACAGCGGTATGTTCAGCCCATCGTGCAGCGGCGTTTGATGCCTGCCGCTTCCTGATGGAAGCACTGAAAAGCCGTGCCCCTTTCTGGAAAAAAGAAACGCTCAACAACGGCGACACTCGCTGGGTTGAGAAAAATACCTGAATGGCCAAAATCGCTTTCCTATGATTCGTCAGTTACTTGAACTGCAAACCGGTCAAGTCGCTTTTCTAAGTGGCTTGCTGGCAGGCTTTGCAATGACGGCAGCCTTGAATATCATGCGTACCGGCCGGAACACGCCTATCTCCAATTTCGTGTTCCTCACCGCGGCGGCATCATCGCTATTGTTCTTAATTGCTTTGTATGTGGACGTTCGCCTGACCATTGAACTGGCCGGTAGCGGTCATTTATCTACCGCAGTCACCCAACATGTTTCCTCTATTCGTGTGATTGGCACGTCAAGCGCAACTGTTGCCTTGTCGATGTTTGTATTGTCCATGGGAGGTCTGGGTTGGATGATCAGCAACGTCATTGGCGTTATCACCAGCGTGTTGGCAATGCTTACCCTTTCAACGCTGTGTTATTTGTGGATTCAGATGAATGCCATCGCTCCTATGTTGAATTAGGGCTAATAAGTAGTGGCTGC
>CAYUZB010000177.1:0-5378 GCA_964449565.1 uncultured Granulosicoccaceae bacterium
CAATATCGAGTGATTTTCCGCAGTTATTTCTTTTCATTAAACTGATCAGTTCCGCTGAAGCTGTGTGATTATCGAGCATTCGACCTGGATCTGAGCCGTGGTACGGTTCGGTTAGGCCAAAACAACCGATCCGTTCATCCGCGGCAATAAGCTGGATTGGCAGTAAGCCGCAGCCGTGTCGCGAATCATTCGCTCGTCGTTGCTAAGCATCTGTTCCAGAAGGAATGGGTCTTCCCAATTTAATTTCGACGGTTTAGCGCGTGCAATTTCGGGTGTATTTGCGGTTATTGCTTCGTTGACTTCGCCGTGCATTCTTTTAATTCCTTCGATGTGTTGACGCTCAATTGAGCTGGAAGTCGTTTTGCGAATATAATTTAAACATAAAATATTAATGCTTGTATATTATAAAACTAAAGATTATGATCGAGGAAAATTCTGGTAAAGCAACTGACATGCGCATTGCTTGTTTAGGTGGTGGCCCTGCAGGGCTCTATTTCGCGATTTCTGTAAAGTTGCGACAACCCGAAACAGAAGTAGTCGTGCTCGAGCGCAACAAGGCTGATGATACGTTCGGCTGGGGTGTGGTGCTTTCCGATGAAACGCTGGACAACCTTCATCTGAATGACCCGATCAGTGCAGCATCAATAAAAGAACATTTTGCCTATTGGGACGATATTGCGGTTCATCATCAGGGGCGCAAAATGCTGTCCTCGGGTCATGGGTTTTGTGGCATTGGCCGCCGTCAACTACTTCTATTGTTGCAGGATCGAGCGCGTGAGCTTGGTGTTGAGCTACGATTTGAAGTGGAAGTTGGCAGTGCCTCCGAGTACGCCGATGATTACGATATTGTCGTTGCCAGTGACGGGCTCAATTCAAACACCCGCAAAGAATTCGATACTATCTTTAGAGCCGATGTTCAGCAGTTACGTTGCCAGTTTGTCTGGTTAGGCACCAAACAAAAATTTGATGATGCATTTACGTTTATTTTTGAACAGACCGACAAGGGTTGGGTTTGGGCGCACGCCTATCAATTCGATGATGATACGGCTACGTTTATTGTTGAGTGTTCACAAAGTACCTTTGATGCCTATGGGTTTAGTGAATTAGATCAACAACAAAGTATTGCCATATGTGAAAAGATTTTCAAAGATCATCTTGGCGGGCATGCATTGATGACGAATGCCAATCACATCCGTGGCTCAGCGTGGATACAGTTTCCACGAGTTCTGTGTGATAAATGGAGCCACAAGAACATGGTTCTATTAGGGGATGCTTCGGCAACGGCACATTTTTCCATTGGCTCAGGAACTAAATTGGCTTTGGAAAGTGCCGCTGCGTTAGCTAAGTTTGTTACCGATGAGCCTGATCTCGACAAGGCATTCAGTCAATACGAAGATGCTCGCAGGCTTGAAGTCTTGCGCCTGCAATCTGCAGCCCGAAACTCGGTTGAGTGGTTTGAAGATGTTGAGCGGTACTTGCACCTGGACCCGGTACAGCTTAATTATTCATTGCTTACTCGCTCACAACGGATCAGTCATGAGAACTTGCGACTGCGTGATCCTAAATGGCTTGAATCTGCTGAAAAATGGTTTCAGGAACAAGCCGGTGTAGCGCCGGGTAGCCCGGTACGCCCCCCAATGTTTGCACCCTTTACCTTGCGTGACATGCAACTTAAAAACCGAGTTGTTGTGTCACCTATGGCGCAATACAAAGCGGTTGATGGTAATCCAACTGATTGGCATCTGGTTCACTATGGTGAACGCGCTAAGGGTGGATGTGGGCTGCTTTATACAGAAATGACTTGTGTATCACCTAGTGGGCGCATCACGCCAGGATGTCCTGGGCTATACACCGATGAACACGAAGCCGCATGGCGACGGCTATGTGATTTTGTACATCAAGAAACTGAAGCCAAAATTTGCTGCCAGATCGGTCATTCAGGTAGAAAGGGTTCCACACGCATCGGTTGGGAAGGCATGGATCAGCCACTAAGTAAAAATAATTGGGAGTTACTGTCTGCATCCGCTATTGCATGGTCCGATAGCAATGACACACCAAGAGAGATGACGCGCGATGATATGGACGTTGTAAAGCAACAATTTGTCGATGCTGTTGCAAGGGCCGAGCGCGCAGGTTTTGACATGATAGAGCTGCATGCCGCACACGGTTATTTAATATCATCGTTTATTTCGCCTCTATCCAATACGCGCACGGATGAGTACGGCGGTTCCCTGGAAAATCGAATGCGCTATCCACTTGAAGTGTTTGAAGCCATGCGTCTGGCGTGGCCTGAAAGCAAACCAATGTCCGTTCGTATATCTGCCACTGATTGGGCCGAAAACGGGATAACGCCCGAGGAGGCCGTTGATATTGCGAAACGCTTTGATGCCGCTGGCAGCGATATTATCGACGTATCGGCCGGGCAAACATCCATTGAAGCGCAGCCTGTGTATGGTCGTATGTTTCAAACACCGTTCTCTGATCGGATACGTAATGAGGCTGGCTTATCCACCATGGCGGTCGGCAATATATTTGAGCCTGATCACGTGAACTCAATCCTTATGGCGGGGCGGGCAGATCTGGTATGCCTGGCACGACCACATCTGGCTAATCCCTACTGGACGCTACATGCCGCGACCCAATTGGGCGATCGGCATGAGTCATGGCCACAGCCATATGACGCTGGCAAAGAGCAGGCTTGGCGGCTAGCGGATCGAGAGGCAGAAATGGCGGCTCAATCATGAATGATTGTTATATGGATAACTTATTCTATGGATAACTTGAGCGACAAGCATGTCGTTATTTCCGGCGGTGGTAGCGGGGTTGGTGAACAACTCGCCGCGCAATTTGCCAGCAGCGGAGCGAAGGTAACGATTTTAGGACGTCGGCAGAGCAAGCTCGATACCGTGGCGGCTGCAACGGGTGCCTTGCCGATTATTTGTGATGTTACCGATGCCAGCAGCGTCGAATCTGCCATGCAAAGCGCACGTAGCCAACATGGCGCCATTTCCATAAGTATTGCCAACGCAGGCAGTGCCATTAGTAAACCGTTTGCATCCACGACCGCTAATGATTTCTCCAGCATGATGGGCGTGAATGCCCTGGGCGTATTCAATCTTTGGCAATCCTGCCTTACCGATATGCGTGAATTGAAATGGGGCCGATTACTAGCTATCGCCTCCAGTGCAGGGCTTAAGGGCTATCCCTATGTGGCGGGTTATTGCGCGGCCAAGCACGCTGTTGTTGGTTTGACGCGAGCCTTGTCGCTGGAACTTGCACGCACCGGTATTACGGTAAATGCAGTTTGTCCTGGTTTTGTTGATACGCCAATGTTGGATGATTCCATCGATAACATCGTTGCAACTACTGGTAAAAGTTCAGAAGAAGCCGCCTCATTGTTAAAAGCTAACAATCCCATGAATCGATTTATCACTACAGAAGAGGTTAGCAGTGCAGTGTTGTGGCTAGCCAGTGAAAGTAGTGGCTCGGTTAATGGGCAAGCTGTGTCAGTCAACGGTGGTGAAATATGAGCCAATCGGCCAAAAAACCCAGCTATGACGCCAATGATTTTGCAACCAAGAATCGATTGCGCCTTTGGTTGAAATTGCTCAAGCTTTCTCGGCAGGTTGAAAGTGAATTACGTGACAGTTTTCGGGTTGAGTTCCAAACCACATTGCCTCGATTCGATGTCATGGCTGCTTTGTATCGATTCCCAAAAGGACTGCTCATGAACGAGTTGTCAGAGGCCCTTAAAGTATCTAACGGCAATGTGACTGGCATTGTCGATCGTTTGGTCAAGGATGCTTTGCTAATTCGCACGGCCGTACCTGGGGATCGACGCGCCTTGCGCGTAAAGCTGACTGCCGCAGGCAAAAAAGAATTTCTAAAGCAGGCCATTCAACATGAGGGTTGGGTTGACACTCTATTGAGTGATATTACCGCTGATGATGCTGATCTGATGATTGCGTTACTCGACAAGGCCGACGCCAAGAACCTACAAGAGCCGCCAGAACAATGACTCATTGCCGCACAGATGTTAAACATTTTCAATGCAAGCTAGTTGATCGAATTGCGCAGGTGAATCTTGATCGGCCTGAGCGCAAAAACCCATTGACATTTGACAGCTACGCAGAGCTACGAGACTGGTTTCGAGCGTTACGCTACTGTGATGACGTCGACGCAGTTGTGTTTGGGTCTAATGGCGGCAATTTTTCCTCTGGTGGAGATGTGCATGACATCATTGGTCCACTAACCAATATGTCGATGAAAGAACTGCTGCAATTTACTCGAATGACTGGTGATCTTGTCAAAGCGATGATGCATTGTGGTAAGCCAATCATTGCGGCGGTTGACGGCATAAGCGTTGGTGCTGGCGCGATTATAGCCATGGCATCTGATATTCGTATCGCCACGCCGCACGCAAAAACAGCTTTTTTGTTTTCTCGCGTCGGATTGGCTGGCTGTGATATGGGTGCGTGCGCTATTCTGCCGCGCATTATTGGACAAGGACGCGCAGCAGAATTGTTTTATACCGGACGCTCGATGAGCGCCGAGGAAGGAGAGCGCTGGGGTTATTACAATCGCATCGTTGAAGTCGATCAGCTTGAGCAAGAGTCCATGGCATTCGCAATCAGAATCGCAGCTGGGCCTAATTTTGCCCACATGATGACTAAAACCATGTTGCAGCAGGAATGGTCCATGTCTATTGATCAGGCCATTGAAGCCGAAGCGCAAACGCAGGCCTTGTGTATGCAAACGGAGGATTTCAAGCGCGCCTATAGAGCGTTTACAAAAAAAGAAAAACCTGTATTTGAGGGCGATTAAATGGCAGATAAAACTTATCTTCAGTGGCCATTTTTCGAACAAAGACACCGCGAGCTTTCAAAGGCGCTGGAAGAATGGGCTGCCAGGCATTTAGCTGAGCTTGATCATGGCGACACGGATGAGCTTTGCAAGACCTTGGTCACAATGCTTGGACAAGGTGGCTGGTGCCAGCATACGGCTATAGATCCTTCTGAGGCCGTGTCAACACTTGATGTGCGAAGCTTGTGTTTGATTCGCGAAACACTTGCAAGGCATGAAGGACTTGCGGATTTTTCCTTTGCAATGCAAGGTTTGGGCACTGGTGCTATTTCTCTGTTTGGTACAAATGAACAAAAAACACAATGGCTACCTGCCACTCGTGATGGCAAGGCTATAGCGGCTTTTGCTCTAACCGAGCCGCAATCCGGGTCGGATGTCGCGAATTCAACCATGAGCGCTACACCGGACGGTAATGACTATGTCTTGAACGGTGAAAAAACCTGGATATCAAATGGCGGCATCGCTGATATGTATACCGTGTTTGCTCGTACGAACGATGCGCCCGGTGCAAAAGG
>CAYUZB010000178.1:0-5319 GCA_964449565.1 uncultured Granulosicoccaceae bacterium
TGATGGTGTGCTTGAAGGCATGACGCCCGGAACTATCTGGGCGGAAATGAGCACGACTGACGAAATGGAAGTCAAACGCCTTGGCGAGAAAGTACACGCTAAAGGCGGTTTTGCCGTTGATTGCCCTGTCTCCGGCGGTTGTCATCGTGCGGCAACAGGGAATATCGCCATATTCGCTGGCTGCGATCGAGCGGCATTTGAAAAGCTTTTACCGGTTTTGACGACCATGGGCCGTCGCATACTGCATACCGGTGAGCTGGGATCTGCTTCCATTCTGAAAGTCATGACCAACTACCTGGCGACTGCAAACCTGTTGAGCCTGTGTGAAGCTTTGGCGACCAGTGCTGCTGCAGGGATGGATCTTGCGACGACCTATGAAGCGATTCGGGTTTCGTCGGGTAATTCGTTTGTGCATGAAACCGAGAGCCAGGTGATCCTGAATGGTTCGCGAGATATCAATTTTACGATGGATCTTGTCTTGAAAGATATCGGTTTGTTTAGCCAAGTTGCTGAGCGTGCGAATGTACCGCTGGATATCAATCCACTGTTGATAAAAATCATGCAGGACGGCGCGGAACGTTATGGCATGCGTGAATGGTCGCCGAATATCATTCGGCGGCTTGAGGATGCAACAGGCCTGAATATATTGGCTGATGGTTTCCCGGCTGAAATGGTCGATGATGAACCCGAAGCACCGGGGTATGAAATTGTGCCGCGTAACCGTGCTTGAACTCAGATAGGCAAGACGTGTGAGTTCTTGATCTCGCTCAAACCGAATGACGAATTCATTTGACCGACCGATGGCAGACTTAACAGATCATCCTTGATGATACGTTCATAGGCTTTGACGGAGCTTGCCAGCACACGTAACAGATAGTCCTGATCGCCAGTCATGGTGTAGCACTGCACAATGTTTGGATGAGCTCGGGCGGCGGCTTCAAATGCCTCCATTGTTTGCTTGTCGTGTCGCTTCAAACGAATGAAGCAGAAAACGGTTATCTGCAGGCCCAGTGCGTCGGCGTCCAATTGAACAGAGCGACCTTTGATGATTCCGGTGCTTTGGAGCTTTTTCAGTCGTCGCCAGCACGGGGTGTGGCTGAGGCCGATGCGTTCACCGAGTTCAGCGATGCCGCTGTCCGGGTTTTCCTGCAGTGCGCGTAGCAGCTTCAGATCAGTAGCATCGACCATGATGAAATTATTTCCTAGTATTTCGCAATAATGAGGATTATTATCCTACTGATGCTAGTTAAAAGGAAGTGATCAGGGAATTCTGGCCCCGCTAATGCAGTCACAATAGACATATTGGTCGGCACCGCTGGTCAGGCGTGGCCTACTAGGCGTGGCCGACAAGGCGTGGCCTACTAGGCATCACCTACTAACCGAGGGACAGTTTCATGGGTACTGCGCATCACCTCGACGACAAATACACCGCCACGAGTGGCAGTGCATTCATGAATGGAACGCAGGCGCTGGTGCGACTGCCTATGGTGCAGATTCAGCGTGACAAGCTCCAAGGTCTCGATACCGGTGCGTTTATCTCGGGTTATCGGGGTTCACCGATTGGTGCTTACGATCAGCAGCTGCAGCGTGCTGCCCAATTTCTGCAGCCATCCGGCGTTGTCTTTCAACCGGGTGTAAATGAAGAGCTTGCAGCAACTGCTATCTGGGGTTCGCAACAAGTACCGTTGTCATCGGAGGCGAACAAGGATGGGGTGGTCGGTATCTGGTACGGCAAGGGTCCGGGTGTTGATCGTTGTGGCGATGTTTTTAAACACGGTAATGCCGCGGGCAGTTCCGCGCATGGGGGCGTTCTGTGTATTGCTGGTGATGATCATGCGGCCAAGTCTTCAACTGTACCGCATCAATCTGATCATGCCTTTATGGCAGCCGTCATGCCGGTGTTGTTTCCGTCCTCTGTCCATGAGTTCATCGAACTGGGTTTGCTTGGCATTGCGATGTCTCGTTACTCGGGTTGTTGGGTCGGTTACAAAGTCATTTCCGACACGATTGAAACCAGCGCCGTTGTGTCTCTTGAACGAGAGAACTTTGACATCGTTACACCGAATGACTTTGTGTTGCCCGAGGATGGATTGAATATTCGCTGGCCCGACCCGCCGCTGATTCAGGATGAACGCCTGCAGGAACAAAAGGCTTATGCAGCACTCGCTTTCGCCCATGCCAACAAGATTGATCAGCTTGTCGTCGATTCGCCACAGGCGCGTTTTGGCATTGTGGCAACTGGCAAGGCTTATGAAGATGCGCGGCAGGCACTGCGCGAGCTTGGGATTGATGAACAAAGCATGCGGGAAATTGGTATCCGAATCTATAAGGTTCGTATGCCGTGGCCGCTTGAACCAAAAGGTATTCGACAATTCTCGGAAGGCCTTGAAGAAGTCCTGATTATCGAGGAGCGTCGCGAAATTATCGAGCATCAGATCAAGCAGCAGCTGTTCAACTGGCGCGCCGATGTTCGCCCGCGGATTATCGGCAAATTTGATGACAGTGATCAGCCGTTCTTGCCACTGTCCACCGCTTTGTCGATATCACGGGTGGCACGTGCCATCGCGGAACGTCTACTCAAGCTTTCCATCGATGACTCGCTGAAGCGGCGTATCGAAGAGCGACTTGCCTATCTGCAAAAGCGCGCGGATGAAAGGGCTAGTCATCAAGCACCTATTGATCGTCAACCCTGGTTTTGTTCGGGCTGTCCGCATAACACATCGACTAAAGTGCCTGAAGGATCGAAGGCCATGGCAGGAATAGGATGCCACTACATGTCGATCTGGATGGATCGGAGCACCGAGACGTTTACGCAAATGGGCGGTGAAGGCGTGCCGTGGTGTTCGATCAGTCATTTCACCGACGAGAAGCATCGTTTTGTAAATCTCGGTGATGGTACTTATTTTCATTCTGGGTACCTGGCGGTGCGAGCCTCGGTCGCGGCCAAAGTCAATATTACCTATAAGGTGTTGTATAACGATGCCGTGGCAATGACGGGTGGCCAGGATATCGATGGTGAGTTGACCCCGGGAAAGGTGACCCGGCAACTGCAAGCGGAAGGGGTTTGGCCCATCTATCTGTTGACTGATGAACCAGAAAAAATCGATAAGGAATCTCTCGCATCGGGAATAGTGATCAAGCATCGCGACGAGCTTGATCCGGTCATGCGTAAATTACGTGAGCTCGAAGGTTGTAACGCGATTGTTTATGTGCAAACTTGCGCCGCGGAAAAACGTCGCCGCCGCAAACGGGGTTTGCTTGAAGATCCTGCCAAACGGGTATTTATCAACACGGATGTTTGCGAAGGCTGCGGCGATTGCTCTGTGCAAAGCAATTGTGTATCGGTGGAACCCGTTGATACGGAGTTTGGTCGCAAGCGACGAATAAATCAGTCAAGTTGCAACAAGGATTATTCTTGTCTTAAAGGATTTTGTCCGTCGTTTGTTACCGTGTACGGTGGCGAGCCTGCGAAATCCGGGAAAGTTGTTGACGAAGTCGCTGACAAAGGCGCCTCGAACGTTGCGTCAAACAACGATGCCTCAACGCAGTCCACAACATTCGATTTGCCCGAGCCTGACATCCAGCCACTGGGTGACGAGGCGTGGAATATCGTGATTACCGGTGTCGGTGGTACTGGCGTGCTGACGATAGGTGCACTGCTTGGCATGGCTGCGCATATCGACGGCAAAGCGCCGATTGTTCTGGATATGGCCGGGCTTGCGCAGAAAGGTGGTGCGGTATTGAGTCAGGTACGTATCGCTAATGAAGAATCAATGGTTTCAAGTCCCAACATCGTTGCCGGTGGTGCCGATGTCTTGATTGCGGCGGATGCCGTTGTCGCGGCATCAAGTAGTGGGGTAGTGTTATGCGAGGCTGAGCGCACGCATGCGGTCGTCAATACGACAACTGCACCAGTGGCAGCCTTTATTGGTAACCGGGATTTGAAGTTTCGCTATAGTGAAACTGAAGCGACTATCGGTCGCGTAGTCAAATCCACGCAGCACTTCCAAACGTTTGGTTCGGCGGCCACCAAGCTTGTTGGTGATTCGATCGCAACGAATATCATGATGCTTGGTTATACCTGGCAGCTGGGTTTGGTACCGTTGAGTTTTGCAGCGCTGGATGAAGCGATGGTACTTAATGGTGTTGCCGTTGAAGCAAACCGCCTTGCCTTTGCCTGGGGGCGTCAACTCGCAGCTGATCCGGCAGTCGTAAAAACGGCCTTGAAAGAATCCGATACCGCAAACGCCGTTCCGATTGTCTGGCAAAAAGAGATGTCACTCGATGACCTGATCGAACATCGCCGTAATCATCTGGTGGCTTATCAGGGTAATGCCTGGGCCAAACGTTATGTAAAGAGCATTAGCGCACTACGCGAGTCAATGGCTGCTCATGGCCTGGGCGATAAACAAACGCGAATCGCGGCAATGCAATTGGCAAAACTGATGAGTTACAAGGATGAGTATGAAGTGGCCCGTTTGTATTCGCGACCCGAGTTCAAGCAGTCACTGGTGCAGAACTTTTCGGGTGAGTACTCGCTGAAATTCAATATGGCGCCACCTATCCTTGGTGGTACTGCGCCGGATGGTCGGCCATTGAAGCGCGAGTTTGGTCCGTGGGTGCTGTCCTTGTTCAAGGTGTTGCAAAAAGGTCGAAAGCTTCGCGGTACCGTACTTGATCCGTTTGGCAGGAGTGCTGAGCGCAAGGCTGAGCGGGCATGGATCAAACGTTATGAAGAAGATCTCATCAAGCTGGTCACGGTGCTCGAATCGCGAACACCGGATGCGTCCACGGCTGCGGAGTATTCTGATGCGGTGACTGCTATTCTTCAGGTGCCTGACAATATTCGCGGGTTTGGGCCAGTCAAGCACGAAGCGATGGAGAAAGCATTGATAGCTCGTGAGGAAGCCTGGTCGCATATTGACGCGCTTGCTCATGGCAAAGTCGATAAGGCAGCTTGAGAGTATCGAACATGTTTCAATCCGGGATGCGATTTAATCTGGGCGAAGATATCGATGCGCTACGCGATATGGTGTCGCGCTTTGCCAGTGATGTCATCGCGCCAATGGCGGCTGACATAGATAGGAGTAACGAGTTCCCGGAAAGCCTTTGGCAACAGATGGGTGAACTTGGCCTGCATGGCATCACAGTTCCGGAGAGTCATGGTGGTGCTGGCATGGGTTACCTGGCCCATTGTGTCGCCATCGAAGAGATTAGTCGTGCATCTGCGTCGGTTGGTTTGTCATATGGTGCGCATTCCAATCTTTGTATCAACCAGATCAATCGTAACGGGACCGAGGCGCAGAAAGCGCGTTACCT
>CAYUZB010000179.1:0-5149 GCA_964449565.1 uncultured Granulosicoccaceae bacterium
ATTTGTGAACTTGCCGTACCGGATTATCGGATTGTCGGTCTTGCTGATGAAGTCTGGGAACTCAGCTGGATGCGAGACTTTGTTCCGATGCAATTTGGCGATAATTTCTGGATATGTCCAAGCTATGCAGAGCCGGTTGATCCACATGCCATCAATCTGAAACTCGACCCTGGTCTTGCCTTTGGCAGTGGCACCCATCCGACCACGGCGCAGTGTCTTGAATGGTTGGCCCGTCAATCGTTCAAGCAAGAACGTGTCATCGACTTCGGGTGTGGCTCAGGTGTGTTGGCCATTGCAGCTGGATTGCTTGGCGCTCGGGACATCCTGGCTATCGATATTGATCCGCAGGCTCTCGACGCCACGCGACAAAATGCTGTCACCAACGGTGTGGGAAAACATATCCGGACAGGGCAACCGGATCTGCTTGAGAGCAGCGAAGACGTTTGTGACATTATGCTTGCGAACATTCTGTTCCGACCACTGATGTCTCTGGCTGAGACATTCAGTCGCTTAACGGTAACAGGTGGCAAACTGGTATTGTCCGGACTACTTGATGATCAGGTTCAGGAGCTGTGCTTGCGCTACAATCCGTGGTTCGAATTCGTGGAAAAATCTGCCTCAGAAAACTGGGCACTTCTGGTTGCACATCGTCGTTAGACTGTCTGTCGCCAGCATTGACTTATGGGCGAACCTGACGAAAACCCTGCCATGAGCAATCCGCAGACTTGTTGCTCAAATTGCCAGACGATCTTTGAGGTGCCAGAGGAACTGCTGGCGTCTTCGGACACGCGTGTTCGTTGTGGCGAGTGTCTGAGCATTTTCGACGCGCTGATTAATCTCCTTGAACACGACACAGCGCAAGAGCAGCCTCGCCAACTCGATGATGATGTAAGCCGATTGAAGCACGCACCGGCAAATACCACGGAGGTTGTCAAAGAGGGTGCCGAATTGATCGATTCCCAGGCGCTCGATGAGATGTCGACAACGCATGGTGAACACGAGGTGGGTAAGGAAGCGGAAGCGAATCCTTCCAATGGTTCATCGGAATCACTTGCAGATACAAGGTCCGGACCCTCTGATGTCGAAGCGGCGTCCATTGCTGGCCTTGCCAATGATACGACATCGCTTGATGTGACCTATTCGGACTTTGATCTGTTTTCGGAAGACGCAGAACTTCCCGAGGTTGCGTATTTCGACCAAACGCGAGATACCCCGGATTTCGATTTCGACTCCATTGAACTCGACGAAGATGAGACCTTCAACGACACGCTGTTTGCACATGACGTGACGGTAGATGCCCGTCAGGCATTGTTGGAGTCCGGGCAGAGCGATCATGCCGATCAGCTTGCCGGTGGCCTCGGCCGGGGTACGGATATCGTCACCGATGAAGGTAACCGAACTCCCATCGTATTTACTTATCGTGATCCGGATGAAAACGATCGTGAAACGAGTGACGCCTCCGTGTCGGCGCTTGATGCCAGCGAGTCTCTGCCAGAAACAGTGGTTATCAAGCCAGGCGCCAAAGTTGATATCGATGCGGAGCCCAGCGATCTGGACACTGTCGCGGAGGAAGACGCTGCAGCGGCTGGCCTGCCAATTTCGCTGCCGCAAGAGAAAAAGTCGCCGTGGCTGTTCCGTGGCATGATGTTCTTGTTGTTATGTGTACTTGCCAGTGGGCTGTATATTGCACGTGAACGCAACACACTGCGTAACAATCCAATTGCCCGGCCGGTTCTGGTGGCAGCCTGTGCGGTATTCAATTGTGAGGTGCCGCAACGCGTTGATCTTTCGTCGCTACGCGTCCTGCAACGAAGTGTGTTTTCGCACCCGACGATCGAGAATGCGCTGGTTATCAACGTAGCGTTTCGTAATGAAGCCGAGTTTGATCAGCAGTATCCGGTACTTGTCATTCGTTTGTCGGACAGGAATGGGCGTCTGGTTGCCAAACGTGACTTTTTGCCAGCCGATTACCTTGATCAATGGCAGACCAGCGATACACTCGATGCTGGCAAGCGACTGGATATCAGCCTTGAAGTCAATGATCCAGGTCAAAATGCCCGGTCGTTCGAGTTGGACTTTCGCGAAGTAAAAATAGCTGTCAATTAACAAATTACGGTAGCTTGTAAATATCGTTTTGTAATAAGATAGCCGGCCGCTTTAAGTTCAGGTCGCAATGTTCGCTATTGGTCCCCATTTGATCGATAACCCCGTTTTTCTCGCCCCCATGGCAGGTATAAGCGATCGACCATTTCGTGATCTCTGTGCACGACATGGCGCGGGCTATGCCGCTTCCGAGATGATTTCCAGCGATACACTGTTGCACGCTACCGCCAAAACGCAGCATCGTATACAGCGCGCCAGCAATGGTTTACCTCATGCGGTTCAAATCGCCGGTAGTGATCCCGATGCGATGGCCGATGCCGCGGAGCTGAACGTTAGTCTGGGTGCTGAAATCATCGACATCAACATGGGTTGTCCAGCAAAGAAAGTGTGTAACCGCCTAGCCGGATCTGCCTTGCTGTCTGATCCTGAAAAGGTGCAGTCGATTCTCAATAGTGTTGTTAAACGTGTTGATGTGCCAGTAACTTTAAAAATCCGTACCGGTCCGAGTCCAGACAATCGTAACGGTGTGGAAATCGCACAGATGGCGCAAGCCTCAGGCATTGCCTGTCTTGCCGTGCACGGTCGTACGCGAACCGATCGTTTCAAAGGCGATGCTGAGTACGACACGATTACCGATATCGTCAAAGCGGTGGATATACCGGTTATAGCCAATGGTGATATCACCGATGGGCAGACAGCACGTCGTGTGCTCGACAAGACCGGTGCTGCCGGCGTCATGATCGGGCGAGCGGCGCAAGGCAATCCCTGGATATTTCGCGAGATCACTGCAATCCTGCAAGGCAAGCCGTTACCGGCTCGTCCGGATAGCGTCGAAATTCAAAGCGTATTGCATGAACACCTTCGTGGTTGTCACGACCTGTATGGTGAATACCGAGGCGTGCGTATAGCTCGCAAGCACATCGCCTGGTATTGCAAGGGTCTGCGTCACGCCAATGTGTTTCGTGATGCTGCCAACACGGTGCAATCAGCGACCGAGCAGTTGTTGTTGGTTGACCGCTTTTTTACCTCCCCAGAAACTTTTGCCGCAGTAGCCTGACAACGATGCCAGCTAAACAACCTGCGACACGGCGCTACAAATCGATGCAACGTCGCGCAGTCGTCAAGAAACCCCAAGCAAACGTTCATCGAAACACTGCCATACAACAGTGTGTGCATGCTGAGCTCAGTCGTTATTACGAAATGCTCGATGGTGAAGCGCCGTTAGACCTGTATCGCATGGTCATGCAGCAAACCGAAGCTGCCTTGTTGACGTCGGTACTTGAAGAATGTCGTGGCAATCAAAGTAAAGCTGCCACCTGGCTGGGTATCAACCGCGGTACCTTGCGCGCCAAGCTCGCAGCATTGGAAACAGAAGATTCGTGAGCGACTTGGTGGGCACGGCGTCAACACCGGCGCGATCAGCCTGTGCGTTACTGAGCGTATCGGACAAGCAGGGTATTGAAGACTTGGCTCGAGCCTTGTCAGCAAAAGGACTGACATTGCTTTCAACGGGCGGAACGGCAAGCCTGCTCCGAGACGCCGGTCTCGAAGTCACGGATGTATCAACACATACCGGCGCTGCGGAGATGATGGCAGGGCGGGTCAAGACCTTGCACCCGAAGGTCCATGGCGGCATTCTCGGTCGGCGCGGACTCGATGATGACGTCATGGTTGAGCGCGATATTGCGCCGATTGACTTCGTTATTGTCAATCTGTATCCGTTTGCGGCGACCGTTGCGCGAGCTGATGCCACATTCGATGAGGCTATCGAAAATATAGATATCGGTGGTCCAGCCATGATCCGTTCCGCTGCAAAGAACCATGCTTCGGTCGCGGTGATCACTGATCCGGCTGATTACTCTCGTGTTATTGAAACCCTGGATGCCAGTGATGAAGAACAGGCAGCACTTCGGTTTGATCTGGCTACCAAGGCTTTTGAACACACTGCCGGCTACGATGGCATGATTGCCGAGTACCTTGGTCGTCGCACCGATCCCGAAGGCGCTGATGGTTCTGTAGCGACACCTGCCGATTTTCCGCGCACCTTGAATCGTCAGTTTCACTTGGTGGAAACCTTGCGTTATGGCGAGAACCCGCATCAACGTGCCGCTTTCTATCGCGCCCCTGATGCTGCCGCTGGAACGCTTGCAACTGCTAGTTTCTGTCAGGGTAAATCGTTGTCTTACAACAATATGATGGATGCGGATGCGGCGCTGGCATGTGTTCGGCAGTTTAGTGATACAGCATGCGTCATTGTCAAACATGGCAACCCATGTGGTGTTGCGGTCGCCGAATCTGTTCAAGCGGCTTACGACGCTGCTTACAAGACCGATCCCACGTCAGCGTTCGGTGGCATCATTGCGTTCAATCGCTCGCTCGACAAGGCAACGGTTGCGGGCATGTTGGCTCGACAGTTTGTCGAGGTGGTCATCGCCCCTGGCATTGATGCAGATGCATTGGCATTGTTTGCCGAAAAACCTAATGTCCGTGTTCTTGACTGTGGCACTGCGACTGAAAGCGATGGCGAACATTGGCAGTTCCGACCCGTTTCAGGTGGTTTGTTGGTACAAGATGATGATCTGGCCAATGTTGGCAGGGATCAATTGAAACTGGTCAGTAAACGAAAGCCCACTGACACCGAGCTGGACGATCTGCTGTTTACCTGGAAGGTTGCAAAATTCGTCAAGTCCAATGCCATTGTGTATGGTCGTGCGCTGTCGACTATTGGTGTCGGAGCCGGTCAGATGAGCCGCGTATATTCAGCGCGAATCGCGGGAATCAAAGCACAGGATGAAGGGCTTGAAGTCAAAGGATCGGTCATGGCGTCCGATGCTTTTTTTCCGTTTCGCGATGGAATCGATAACGCCGCCAAGGTTGGTATAACGGCAGTGATTCAGCCCGGTGGGTCTCGTAATGATGAGGAAGTGATAGCGGCGGCTGATGAACATGGGATGGCTATGGTTTTTAGTGGGGTTCGTCACTTTCGTCACTAGCTAACTGGCCTACTTGGGTGTTGTTGTAAATTTTTTGATATAGTTTTCTCTCT
>CAYUZB010000180.1:0-5112 GCA_964449565.1 uncultured Granulosicoccaceae bacterium
GCTGCAATTTGTTGAATCGACGCAACATAAGCGGCCGTTCGATAGTCTCCAAGTTCGGCTCTTTCATGAAGTAGATTGGACATTCTCGAATAGGTGCTGTGAAGGTATACATTTTCCCCCGTAGTCGAACACCAAATTTGACGACATAGGTCGAATTGCAACTACGTATGCGTTCAGATAAGCCATCAGGTAGATTCAGATAACTCATTGCTCGGTCGATGTGAGATTCGACAGAGCTCAAAAAAGAGGAACCGTTGTCATTCACGATACTGCTGTGCTGAGTGTTAACGTTCATTGATAGCACCTGAATTGCAATGGTTGCTATCGGCTACACCGTATCCACCGCCAGAGGGTGTTTGAATTATTACCGCATCTCCGGGCTGACATTTGAATTGCGTACGGCCGGGAAGCTCATCGACATTTCCATCATGTCGCCGAATAGCGTTGCGGCCTGTCAGACCGTTACCACCGCCTGAAAGTCCTGATGGCGGTATCACTCTTCGCCCGCATAGAAATGACACATCCATCGGTCGTTGAAAACGAATCGTTCTGTTGAGTCCGTCACCGCCTGACCATTGTCCGATGCCTCCAGATCCCCGCCGTATCTGAAAAAGCTCCAAGACTACAGGGTATCGGTACTCAAGGATCTCTGGGTCGGTTAGTCGAGTATTGGTCATATGGGTGTGAACAGCGCTGCATCCGTTGAATCCTGGTCCTGCACCGGAACCACCGCAGATTGTTTCGTAGTACTGCTGTTCGGCATCGCCAAAATTAAAATTATTCATGGTGCCTTGCGCGCCAGCTTGGGCGCCCATGGCGGCAAACAAACAGTCAGTAACTGCTTGGCTGACTTCGACGTTACCTGCAACAACTGCAGCGGGGCTCTTCGGAGTCAGCATGGAATTCTCCGGTAGCTGAATGCGAAGTGGACGCATACAACCCGCATTTAACGGTATGTCGTCGTCAACCATGCAACGAAACGCGTACAAAACGGCTGCTCTTGTCACAGGTTCTGGTGCATTGAAATTATCATCTTGCTGAGCACTGGTACCTGTAAAATCCAATTTTGCAGTTCGTAGCTGTTTGTTAACCGTCAATGCGATGGAAATGGCACAACCTTGATCGAAATAAGTCGTTGCGGAACCGTTGGATAAAGTCGCTATTACGCGACGCACGCACTCCTCAGCATAATCTTGAACGTGACCCATATATGCTTGCACGACGTCGAGGCTGAATTGCTCCACTATGGATAGCAACTCCTGTGCGCCTTTTTCGTTGGCCGCAATTTGTGCCTTTAAATCCGCAACGTTTTGATCAGGGTTGCGGCAGGGATAGGGTTCGCTATTGAGTTTACTGCGTATTTCTTTGTCCAGAAATACCCCTTCCCGAACTAATGGTAGGTTATCCAATACGACACCTTCTTGGCCAATGCGAGTTGCAAGTGGGGTCATCGAACCGGGAGCGATTCCGCCGACGTCTGCGTGATGCCCGCGAGAGGCAACAAAGAACAACGGTTTGCTCGACGCATCATCAAATACTGGCGTTACTACTGTTATATCGGGCAAGTGTGTGCCGCCGTTGTAAGGCGCATTAGTAACAAAAACATCACCATGTTTCATGGATGGATGTACTCTGATAACACTCGAAACCGATCTATCCATCGACCCTAAATGAACCGGTGTATGTGGCGCGTTTGCGATCAGCTCACCCTGAGAATCGAAAATCGCACATGAAAAATCCAATCGCTCTTTTATGTTGGTTGAACGTGCTGTTTTTTGTAACCGTAAGCCCATTTGCTCAGCAATTGACATAAATAGATTGTTGAATACTTCCAGCATTACCGGGTCGACTTTTGTACTGACTGACTCACATACTTCGGCTTTATCTGTTTGCTTCAAAATAATGTGATTATATTCGTTTGCAGTCGCATGCCAATCCGGATCAACAATTATGGTTCCGGTTATTTCGATAATGATTGCCGGTCCGACTATTTTTTGCCCTGGCAATATCGTGTCCCTGTGATGAATACTCGCTTCGTGCCATGCCTTGTCGAAGTAGAGTTTCGTTGTATCGGAGATCACCGGTTTACTATCGGTAAAAGCCTGGGCATTCTCTGTTGCCTGAACTCCACCACCAAACGCTTCAACTTCTATCAGCTCTATCATGAGCTTGCTGTCCGGCATGGCAAATCCGAACTGTTCTTGATGCGAGTGGGTAAAGCACCTTTGCATCATCGCCAAGTTTGCTCTGCGAATTTCGATACTGGAATCTGATCCCTGGTACTTCAAATGTACCGTTTGGATTGTCTGTATATCGGAAGAGCTAACACCTTGGTTTTTCACCTCTGAGACGGCAGCTTCGATCAATTCACTGAAGTGACTCTCGAGCTGAGAATAGGTAACCTTATCTAAAACAGCCTCGATAGTTTTCTGTCGAGTCGCTTTTATATCGGCCAAGCCCATACCGTAAGCGGACAGAATACCTGCAAAAGGGTGAACTATTATTGTTCTTATCCCAAGAACGGTGGCCACTGCGCATGCGTGCTGACCCCCAGCACCGCCAAAACAAGTGAGCGCATACTGAGTGACATCGTATCCGCGCTGTACTGATATTTTTTTAACCGCGTTGGCCATATTCTCAACAGCGATTCTGAGAAATCCCTCCGCTACCTGTTCTGGTGACTCTACATCTGCAGCTTCGGCGATAGCTTTGAATTTTTCTTGAACGACTGCTTGATCCAACGGTAAATCTTGATTCTTGCCAAATACTTTTGGGAAGTGTTCTGGTTGTACTCGTCCGAGCATTACGTTGGCGTCGGTAACGGTCAATGGCCCGCCTTTGCGGTAGCAACAGGGGCCGGGATTTGCCCCGGCAGATTGCGGCCCGACTTTAAAACGAGAGCCATCGTAGTTCAGAACAGATCCACCACCCGCGGCGACGGTGTGAATTTTCATCATCGGAGCTCGCATACGAACTCCCGCTACCTCGGTTTCGAATGCTTTCTCAAATTCGCCTGAGTAGTGAGACACATCAGTGGATGTGCCACCCATGTCAAAACCAATGATTTTTCTAAATCCCGCAATTCGGCTCGTTTTGACCGCGCCAACGATGCCACCAGCAGGGCCTGACAAGATGGCATCGCGGCCTTGAAATAGAGCGGATTTGGTCAAGCCACCAGACGACATCATGAACATCAAGTGCGTGTCGTTGTCGTCTGAATCGAGCTCACGCTCAATTCCATCAACATAGCGTCTCAGGATAGGTGACAGATATGCATCTACAACAGTGGTGTCTCCACGCCCGACAAACTTGATAAGAGGCGATATCTCATGACTGATTGACACCTGTGTGAAGCCTATTTGTCTTGCTATTTTCCCGGCTAGTTTCTCGTGTTGGGGGTAGCGATATGCATGCATGAACACTATTGCAACTGAGCGGATACCACTCTCGTATGCAGACATCAACGCATCAAAAGCCTTGTCCTTGTCAAATTCGATGTCAACCGTGCCGTCACTTAAAATCCTTCCTTCGACTTCCTCAACACGTTCATACAGTAGCTCAGGCTTGATAATTTCACGATCAAATAATCTAGGTCTTGATTGATACCCAATTTCCAAGGCATCGCCAAACCCCACGTTAGTTAACAGAACGACCCTGTCTCCTTTTCGCTCCAATAGTGCATTGGTGGCCACAGTTGTCCCCATCTTTACCGAGCCTATATCGGCTGCCGGGATGGGCGAGTTAGACGGAATATCAAGCACGTCGCGAATACCCTGTAGCGCGGCATCCGGGTAAGCATCAGGGTTCTCCGATAACAGTTTGTGCGCCTGGAGTGTGCCATCTGGGCCTCTCGCGACGATATCGGTGAATGTGCCGCCTCGGTCTATCCAGAAATCCCATTTACCCATTTTCAACCGTTTTCCCAGAGTGTTCGAATCAATCTAATTCAATTATGTTTACATTACGATGATAATATGTCAATGTGATGTTGGTATTTGATGATCGTTCTGAGAATACAATCTGATAATCACTTAGGAGATAAATGAATGAAGCGCTTTTTATTACTCGCTGGCGCGGCAGTTTTTGCAAGCAGCTCAGCCATGGCCGTCGACTGGGATATGCCGACACCGTACGGAGATAAAACTTTCCATACCGCCAATATCATTGAATTTGCCAAAGAGGTTAGTGAAGCCTCCGGCGGCAAGCTGAATATCACGGTTCATTCAGCTGGCTCATTGATTAAACACCCGGAAATCAAAAACGCGGTACGAGGACAACAAGTACCGATTGGGGAATTTTTCTTGTCTCGTCTTTCAAACGAAGACGCGGCATATGGTCTCGACTCCCAACCATTTGTTGCAACAAGTTACGCAGATGCCAGCAAGTTATGGGAAGCACAAAAGCCGGTTATCACCAAATTGCTAGCGAAGCAAAGGCTCATGCCTTTGTTCTCAGTACCTTGGCCGCCACAAGGCCTTTACACGAAAGGAGAAATCGGTAGTGTTGATGATCTGAAAGGCTTGAAGTTTCGTGCATACAACTCCGCACTTGAACAGTTTGCGGCTCTCGCTGGAGCCGCACCTACGCAAGTCGAAGCAGCAGACATACCGCAAGCTTTTACCACAGGGCAGGTAGAAGCCATGATTACTTCGCCATCTACTGGTGCAAACACGAAGGCATGGGATTTTGTTTCGCACTATTCACCAATAAACGCATGGGTTCCAAAAAATATTGTTGTAGTCAATAAGGCTGCTTTTGACGCGCTAGATGAAGATGTCAAGGCCATAGTATTGGAAGCTGCATCGAAGGCTGAAACACGTGGCTGGGAGATGAGTAAGCAAGAGACTGAGGCAAAAACAAAGGAGCTTGTGTCAAAAGGGATGGTGGTTGTTACCCCAAGCGATGAGCTACTCGATGGTTTGAAATCGATTGGCTCTGATATGCAAAGCGCTTGGCAAGATTCGGCATCAGTAGACGCGAAAGATATCGTCAAGACTTTCAATCAATAAATTTGTTTTTGTCAAAACGCCAATTTTAACGAAGCCAAAGCTCGGAAGCTTTTTATAGTTGTGGAATAGAGAATCAATGATAAGAAAAGCTCTGGACTGGCTG
>CAYUZB010000181.1:0-5108 GCA_964449565.1 uncultured Granulosicoccaceae bacterium
CGGTCTGACGCGACCCGGTCTGTCGCGACCCGGTCTGACGGGTATAGCGTTCGATGGCACCAACTGCGACAACCTCAAGCTCGGCCGGTGAATCACCGGTGAGTGTTTCGAAGGGCAGCTGATTCCCCTCTGCATCGAGCGGCGCGCCAATCAGAACCAGTTTATCGCTGCCGGGCTCTAATATATGTTGCCACGGGATCGCCAGCATGTTCGTCGGTACCGTCAGTCGTGCGCGGAGTGCGAAGCCTTGTAGGCAGCCTGCTGTTCAGCCGTTGCCTCTTTCTGATATTTCGCTTTCCAGCTGGCGTAGGGTTCGCCATAGACACGCGTACGGGCGTCCTCGTATTCGAGTTCGATGCCACGCTCTTTTGCGGCTGCGACGTAGTACTTCGACAGGCAATTGCGGCAGAAACCGGAGAGATTCATCAGATCGATGTTCTGTACATCGGTACGTTCGCGCAAATGCGCGACGAGCGTGCGAAATGCTGCCGCCTCAAGTTCGATTTGAGTCGCGGGTTCAAGGTCTTGGATTTCAGACATGGGCTTTCCTTGTGTAGCACCGTATTATAACGCCATGACCGGTCATCCTCTTTACGATATGTTGCTGCTCACCATACCCATCGCCATGGGTGCATTCTGGTGGACCAGTTCACATGCCAGAGAGCTGGCAATCACCCACGCCCGCCGAGCCTGCCAGGCGCAACAGCTCCAGCTGCTTGACCAGACCGTCTCGTTACGACGGCTCAAACTCAGCCGCAACGCGAAAGGCGGCAGCTGTTTTCGCCGCGAATACGACTTCGAATTCACCGATTCGGGTGCGCACCGTGATCGCGGCACTGTCACCATGCGCGGGCATGAGCTGCTGGGCGTGCTGATTCCGTATACCACTGACGACGAAGGCAACCGGATATACACCCATTAATGAGGTTTACAGCGAGGTTTACGCTAAACTTCGCTCAAGCATCCCAATCCAGCGAAAAACCGAATGTCCGCTTGTCCCTGTGGTTCCGGTCAGCCTTTGACAGAATGCTGTCGACCAATCATTGATGGTCAGCAAAAAGCCCGCACGGCCGAGACGCTCATGCGAGCTCGATATACGGCACATACAACGGGTGACATGGCCTTCATTCTGGCCACCCACCATCCGTCGACCCGTAACGATATCGATGAAGCTGCCACATCCAAATGGGCTCGGGAGTCCGAGTGGCAAAGCCTCGAGATCATCGAGACTGAAGCCGGTGGCGAGGACGATTCGACGGGGCGGGTGGAATTCATGGCCCGTTATCGCGATCCGTCACGTAACCGGCATACTCATCATGAGCGTGCTGTGTTCGAGAAATATCATGGCCAATGGTATTTCCGCGATGCAGAGCTTCCGAATGTGAACCAATATAGACGCGCAGCACCCAAACAAGGTCGGAACGACCCTTGCGCCTGCGGCAGCGGCAAGAAACACAAAAAATGCTGCGCTAACGCCTAACAAGCCCTACCTGCTGGTTATCAGGATCAGCCGGTCAACCTACTGGAGAACAACATGGACAAACCATGGATCAATTCTTATCCGTCCGGCGTTCCTGCGGAAATTGATGTCAACTCCTATCAATCGGTGGTTGAAATATTTACCGAAGCCACCGAACGTTTTGCTGACAAGCCAGCGTTTCACAACCTTGGCAAAACCATCAGCTACCGCGAACTCGATGCATTGACCCAACAGTTTGCCGCCTGGTGCCAGCATGAAGCCGGACTCAAGAAAGGTGATCGCATTGCGATCATGATGCCGAACCTCTTGCAATATCCGGTAGCGGTATTCGGTGCATTGAGAGCGGGTCTGGTGGTCGTCAATACCAACCCTCTGTATACCGATCGGGAACTGGAGCATCAACTGAAGGATTCTGGTGCCCGCGCTATCGTCGTGGTTGAAGCCTTTGCCAGCACGTTTGCAGAAATCGCCGACAAGACTGATGTAGAAGTTGTCATCACCACTCGCTTTGGCGACATGCTCGATTTTCCGAAGTCCATGCTGGTGAATTTTGTTCTGAAATACGTCAAGAAAATGGTTCCACCTTTCAGCTTGCCTGGATCGCATTCATTCAAGGATGTACTTGCCAAGGGCGCAAGCTTGCCGGCAGCCACGACAGATGTTGGTCACGATGACATCGCGTTCCTGCAATACACCGGAGGAACTACGGGCGTTGCCAAAGGCGCCATGCTGACCAATCGCAATATGGTCGCAAACATTGTTCAAGCATGGACCTGGATCAACGCCGTCGAACTTAAAGAGGGTGAAGAAATCATTGTCACAGCGCTGCCGCTCTATCACATCTTTGCCCTGACAGCGAACTGCCTGACTTTCATGAAGCTGGGTGCCTTGAACCTGTTGATTACCAATCCGCGTGACATGCCGGGCTTCGTCAAGGAGCTCAAGAAATTTCGCTTTACCGCCTTTACTGGTGTCAACACGCTCTTCAATGCCTTGATGAATACCGACGGATTCAAGGAAATTGATTTTTCAGGATTGAAGATGACCCTCGGCGGCGGCATGGCTGTGCAGAAGATCGTTGCTGAAGAATGGAAAGCAACAACTGGCAACCCGTTGATCGAAGCCTACGGCCTGACAGAGACCAGCCCCGCAGCGTGTATCAACCCGATGAACCTGACTGAATACAACGACTCGATCGGCCTGCCGATTCCATCTACAGATGGTTCGGTACGCGATGAAAACAACAATCCTTTACCAATCGGCGAACCAGGTGAACTATGCATCCGGGGCCCACAGGTAATGAAAGGCTATTGGCAGCGCCCGGATGCAACAGCCGAGACTATTGATAGCGAAGGCTGGTTGCACACCGGCGATGTTGCCGTCATGAATGCCGAAGGTTACTTCAAGATTGTTGACCGACTCAAAGACATGATTCTGGTATCAGGCTTCAACGTCTACCCCAATGAAGTAGAAGGGGTGATAGCGATGATGCCGGGTGTACTGGAAGTCGGTGCGATCGGTGTACCAGACGAACATTCCGGTGAAGTCGTCAAGGTTGTTATTGTCAAGAAGGATCCAGCCTTGACAGCAGAGGACGTAAAAGCCCACTGCAAGGAAGAGTTGACCGGTTACAAGCGGCCGAAGGTAATTCAGTTTGTTGATGAATTACCCAAGACCAATGTGGGCAAGATATTGCGGCGAGAGCTTCGGGAACTTTGATCTGACGGGTCCACTTGGCTGTTGTTGATGCGTGGATTGATAACCCAGGTATCTATTTGCAGCAACACCGAAGTGGACCATTTACCTCAGTACCGACGGATATCCAAAGGCGCTCCCGGCCGACTGAAAATATCCGCCGAATAGACTCGCTGGTCACGTTGTTGGCGCATTTCGTAATAACGAGTTAGCGTTTCAGCAACCACGGGAAAGGCCAGCTCTGACCACGGTATTTCGTCTTCATCGAACAATCGGACTTCCAGCGTCTCTTCATTGGCCTGTGCCTTGCCGTCTTTGAGTTTGCCGAAGAACATCAAGTACACCTGGCTGATACGCGGCAAGTTATATACAGCAAACAAGCGCAATTCTTCGCACTCGGCGGTTGCCTCTTCATAGGCTTCACGTGCAGCACCCTCTATGGTGCTTTCCTGATTCTCCATAAAACCGGCAGGTAAGGTCCAATAGCCATACCGTGGCTCGATGGCCCGTTTGCAAAGCAACACTTTACCTTGCCATTCCAACAAACAACCGACGACATTTTTCGGATTATCGTAATGGATATAAGCGCAGTCCTTGTTTGAACAGACAAGACGGTTGCGGTTGTCCCCGTCCGGTATCTGATGATGCGCCGCACTGCCGCATCGCAAACAATAGCCATCAGCCATGGTGTGTGGTTTCCACGTTATCGGTCTCAGGTTTTCTCAGGTTTTACGTTCTCAGATTCAACAAGCGCGCGTATCGCATCCGGTAGCGGTACGGACTTGCCCTTGGCGTAATCAACCCAGACGATTTTTGACTTGCCGCGTGTGAACAGTATGTTGTTTGACGTCAGCCAGTACTCACTGACAAAAGAACTTCGACCCGGACTGTGACCACTCATCGTGATGGTGGCAACGGCCGGGTAGACAAGTGGTTTGAGATACTCGGCGTGGTTGTCGACAATCAACAAGCCTGTACCCTTGGACGCCAATGCGTCGTAGCCAACAGACTCATACCAGGACAGGCGCACCTGTTCGAAGTAGCGAAAGTACATGATGTTATTGACATGGCCGAGCGCGTCCATATCGCCCCAACGAACCGGTATGTCTAGATCAAAGAGTTTGTTGCCAGCTTGTTGCTCCATCACTACATCCTACCAACGATCACCGCGCAAGTCGGCCACCGTCGAGTGCAGCGTCTCAAGCGTCACCTCAGCGGCAGGAATCGGCTCACCGACGATCATGCCAAGGCGCGCAAACAGCCGACGCGGCATTTTCAGAAAAGCCCGACCACCCTTGCGGCTGAACAGGCTGCCCCACAAGCCCTGCAAAGCAATTGGCACCACATCGACGGGTTGAGATTCAAGAACCCGCAGAATGCCCGGCTTGAACGGGTTCATCTGGCCATCGCGAGTTATTTCGCCTTCCGGAAAGATGCAGAGAAGATCGCCATCCGCGAGTGCAGTCTGCATGTCAACAAAGGCTTTGTCATACATCGCCTTGTCTTCCTTTTGGCCAGCGATCGGAATCGCCTTTGCAGTACGGAAGACAAAATTCATGACTGGTATTTGGAAGATCTTGTAATACATGACAAAGCGCACAGGACGCCGAATACACCCGCCGAGTATCAAGGCATCTACAAAACTCACATGATTGGCGACAACAATTGCTGGTCCGCTGTCAGGGATGTTCTCCAAGCCTTTCTTGCGTACGCGATACACCGTGTGAACCAGAAGCCACACGATAAAGCGCATCATGAATTCCGGTACCTGGCTGAAAACGTATGCAGCGACTACCGCATTCAGCAAGGCCATGACCAGAAAGATGCCCTTGATGCTCACATCAAAACTCAACAGTAGGAGGACCAGTACTGCCGACATCACCATGAAAAACGCATTCAGAATATTGTTGCAAGCAAAAGCCCGAGAGAGTCG
>CAYUZB010000182.1:0-4831 GCA_964449565.1 uncultured Granulosicoccaceae bacterium
TATCGGAAAGGTGGCGTCCCCTAGGGGACTCGAACCCCTGTTACCGCCGTGAAAGGGCGGTGTCCTAGGCCACTAGACGAAGGGGACGTGGTATTCATCAGGGATGCCCTGACGCCTTCGAGCCGCGAAGTATACCCGAAACGAAAACCGAGTGTGGGGATTCGTTGTTTTATATGAGCTGAACTGAGATCAAGCTGCGGTCGGACCGCCACTCGCTTCAGGTGCTGGCATCGAACAAACCTGATTACGCCCTACCGTACGGGCGCTTTTCAGCGCATCGCGTGCACGGTTGACCAGCGTATCTGCATCATCCGAGGTGCCCAATTCTGTGACACCGGCACTGGCAGTCAAAACAAATTGCACATTGTCGTAACTGACGCAGCGATCAACCTTCTGCCGCAGACGTTCAGCCAGCGCTATGGCTCCGTCGAGTGGGGTCTGGGTCAATACAATGCAGAAGCAATCATCATCAGTGCGAAAAATATAATCAGTCTGACGCAGCCGCATGGTCAATGCTTCCGAGACCGACTGCCAGGCTTGTTCACCCACATCACTACCGTGATGCTCACTGATCGACTCAAGATAATCCACCGACACCAGCAACAGCGAGAGCGGTTCTTCGATACGTCGAACCAGACGAATCTCCCGTGGCAACTGTTTATCTAATGCAGTCTGATTACGCAGCCCGGTCGCACCATCGGTCATCGCACGCAAGACCGCGCTGTAGTGATGCAAGGCATTGTCGAGTGGATAAACAAGACTTTCAACAAGTCGTTCGGCATCGCGCTCCTCGCGTGAGCTGAACTTCTTGCCACGCATGAGGATGACTTCACCGAGACTACGATCGCCAAGCTTCAGTTCGAATCGTTGACGATGTTGCCGGGACGCACCCAGCAGCAGATCATGTCCCGCTTCCGAGGCAATGTATTGCAAGCCATCAAAGGCCACGAACGTTTGCCCTTCGGTCAACAAGCATTCGAACAACAGATCCAGATCGAGCTTGCGATGTAACAAGGCATTGAATTCAAGCTGACGCAACTGTACGTCGAGCCGTTGCTCGCGCATGACTTCTTGTGATGTCACTACAGATTGATCGATATTCGTGACTGGC
Source organism: uncultured Granulosicoccaceae bacterium (assembly GCA_964449565.1). Taxonomy (GTDB): domain Bacteria; phylum Pseudomonadota; class Gammaproteobacteria; order Granulosicoccales; family Granulosicoccaceae; genus Granulosicoccus. Next base: position 1,112 of record CAYUZB010000182.1, read on the forward strand.
ATAACAGCCTCCCGGATTGCGCTCTGGCTCAGGTTGCAAGGCACGGACCAATCGAAGGTCTGGTCGCCAAAGAATGGTTAAGACGTCAACTTATCGACGTCAAATTTACCGTTATGTCGAGGCCGAACAACTCGATTCCCCGCACTTAAGGCGTGAATCCCGCCGACGTGTTGAGATACAAAACAACACCGAGAGCCGCAAGCGTGATGCCCAGTAGTGACCATGGCAGGATGCTTGTTGGTGCCGATGGCACAGGTTCGACATGCCAGTCGTCACGCAATTGTTCGACGGTTTCATCCGGAATTGCGCGTCGTTCTACCATAACGTTTGCATCAATTTCTCGTTCATCGGTTCGTGTTCGCGCATGGAGAAATCGCTGCCAACCTTGATCAGTATCGAGATCAAGCAACTCTTCGGGGATCAGCTCGGGTACCTGAGTTACAGGTTCCCACAGTTCCCCATCACGACTGACTCTGTCCGTGTTGCGAACACGGCCAAGTAGTAAAAAACGCCCAACTTCACTGGCGGAAAATGGCCCCTGCACGCGTGAGCCCTTCTGTACATACCATTGTGATTCGTCGGTCACCATCAGCGATGCCCCTAGCGTTGCGTCCACTCGTTCAAACGCGCTTTCAATCTGACCAGTGCCTGTCCATGTATCTGACAAACACGTGACTCACTGACCCCCAGAATGTCTCCAATCTCGCGAAGGTTCAGATCTTCGTCGTAGTACAAGGACATCACTAGACTTTCACGTTCGGGTAAATTCTTGATTGATTCTGCCAGTGCCTGGCGAAAGGACTGGTACTCAACTTGCTCACCCGGCGTCGCTTCATCACTTTGCGGCAGCGCGATGGTTTCACCGGTATGCTCATCCGGCTGATCGAAACTGAACACATGGGCGGCTGAACTCTCTGTCAGTATCAGATGATAAGCAGATAATTCAATACCAAGGCGTTCCGCGACATCCTGTGGTTTGGCTTCACGACCAGAAGTCTGTTCGATATCGCGCAACACTTCTGCCGCTTCGCGTGACTTTCGATGGACTGAACGTGGCGTCCAGTCTGAACGGCGAATTTCATCCAGCATGGCACCACGAACGCGAATGCCCGCATAGGTTTCAAAGCTCGCACCCTGTGACGGATCATAGTGCCGAGCAGCCTCCAACAGACCAATCATTCCCGCTTGAATCAGATCCTCCGCCTGCACACTCGGTGGCAGCCTGTTCATCAAGTGAAACGCAATTCGTTTTACCAGGTTGGCATTCGCGGCAACCAATCCATCCGGATCGACCGTTTCAACCTCGTTATACATTGCATGTGCATTCATGTTGCTGCAGTTCTCACCCAGTGTTCGCGGCGGCTTGTATCAGCCGCTCGACAAAAAATTCGATTCGTCCACACGGCGCATCCGGTCGAGGCCAGCGAGAGATTCGCGAGCTTAATTTCCGGAACGCCATTGCCGATGGCGATCTTGGAAAAGCCTCTACTACTGTGCGCTGTTGACAAACAGCTTGTTTCAATTGCGGGTCAAACGGAATCGATCCACAAAAATCGAGCAATACATCCAAATGCCGATCCGCATGTCGCGTTAACGTTGCATACAGATCCAATCCGTGGCGAGAAGATTCCGTCTTGTTCGCCACAATGCGAAACCGTCTTACCTGACAGTTCTCATTCAGGATACGAATCGTTGCAAACGCATCCTGGATCGATGTAGGTTCATCGGTCACAACCACGATTACTTCTCTCGCGGCTCGTGAAAAGCTCAACACACTCTCTGATAACCCTGTCGCGTTATCTATAAGAAGTGTGTCGGCATCAGACCCAAGATCACTAAAGAGTCTTATGAGATCTGCGTGCTGGATTTGTGACAGACGTGCCATTTCCATGACGCCTGCCGCGTTTGGAATGACATTCACTCCGGCAGGCCCCTTGATAAGAATGTCATCAAGACTCCGCTCACCGCCAATCACATGCGACAGGTTGTGAGCAGGCTTCAGATTCAGGAGCGTGTCGATGTTGCCTAATTCGAAATCACCATCCATCAACAAGATGGATTTGCCTTCGCCTCCCATCGCAGCGGCAAGATTGACCGCTACATTGGACTTGCCAACACCACCCTTGCCACCGGCAATGGAAATGGTTTGTATGGGAGCGGGTTCATTGCTAGCGCTGAATTCCAGACGCGCAGCACGGGCTGTTGCAGGCATATTCACCTGATCACACCGCCGATTTGGCAAAACAATAAAAGCAAAATTCGCATCCAGTAAAGCATTTCGGCGCACCGTGGTGCATCACACCTGAAAGGAGCGCCGTTCTTGGAGCTGGAGGCGAGCAAGCATCGAACCACAGGCAAGTCCAAAACACCTGCTACAGGTGTTTGGTTCCCGTTGATCGATAGAATTGGGAAGCGGGCCGCAATTTAAGTGTGACGAAGGTCGCTAGTGTCCTTCAACACTCAAAGTTGGCCCGCACTCATGTCACTTTATGACAAGGGGTACTTAACGCACTTAACGTTATGAAACTTCTTCAGGTCGTTGAATCTGATACTTGCGCATCTTCTCAACCAGAGTCGTGCGCCGGATCTTGAGTTTGTTCGCCGCATGCGCCACAACACCAGAACATTCATCCAAGGCCTGCTCGATAAGACTGATCTCTATATCAGTCAGATGTTGCTTCAGATCGACACCATCACGTGGCAGACGTGGCTTGTTGTTCAAGGCAACCTGAGGCATGCCCTGGACCATTGGCATAGGACTTTCGCTCTCACCGCTATTCGCCTGGTTCAAGGCCCGACCATGCGGCGCCATCTTCGGTGGCAAGTCGGACGCATCCACAACGCCATAGGGATGCAGGATGGTCAGTCGTTCCATCAAATTGGCCAATTCGCGAACATTGCCCGGCCAGTCGTAATTGCATAAGGCCATCATCGCCGCTGGTGTCAGACGTACCGATGACTTCTTTTCGTGCTCAAGACGCGTGATCAGTTCATTGACCAGCAAAGGAAGATCTTCAGCGCGACTACTTAGTGGTGGCATCTCAATGGGGAACACATTAAGGCGGTAATAGAGATCCTCACGAAAACCACCGTCCTCTATCAAGTGTTCAAGGTTTCGGTGCGTGGCCGCAACGATACGCACGTCACTCTTGATGCTCTTGTTACTACCGACTCGCTCAAACGAGCGCTCTTGAATGACCCGTAGCAACTTGACCTGCATGGTCAGCGGCATGTCGCCAATTTCATCGAGGAAGATGGTGCCACCTTCAGCCAGTTCGAATCGACCTTGTCGGGCACCCACGGCACCCGTGAACGAACCTTTCTCATGACCAAAAAGCTCGCTCTCTAGCAATTCACCCGGAATTGCCCCGCAGTTGATTGGTACGAAAGGCTTGTTGCGACGATTCGAATAGTAATGAATGTTACGCGCAACAACTTCCTTACCCGTGCCAGACTCGCCCAGTATCAGAACTGTTGCTTCGGTTGGCGAGACCTGATCAATCATCTTGCGCACGCGTTGCACGGACCGGCTGTTCCCCACCAGACTGCGAAACAGTTCGGGATTCTGGGTACCCTCTTTCGAAGGAACAGTATTGGCGGTGCCACGAACCTCAGACTTGTGCAGCAAGTCCGACAGGGCGCTGTAGCGAATATCAGCCTTCAGGCAACCGACAAATGTCGACTCGATTTGCTGCGCGGACAAATCCGCTGGCTGGTCAC
>CAYUZB010000183.1:0-4830 GCA_964449565.1 uncultured Granulosicoccaceae bacterium
GTGTCGAGTTCTTGCGGCCAATGAATGCCGTATTCAGTCAACAAACTGCGGATCATAGTCAAGCGCTCTGGCAGAACACGTTGCCAATAGTTGAAATTTTCACTGACGGCAGCTGGCTTGAGCCCGTTGGCTTCCCCGGTATGGGGCAATTGTATCGCTGGGTAGTTTTGTAATCGTTGCAACAAGGCCTGACTGGTTTCGCTATCAGCATCAGAGGCGGGGGCCGATGATTTTCCACTCAGAAACCGCTTGATGCCGTCTAACATGGTATTTGTCGATTAGTCGAACCAGTTGCTAATCGTACCAAAAACACCCCGACCGGCAGTATCTCCCGCCCAGACACCTATGCCAGCATCGATGACTCCGCCAATCACGGTAACAACACTGGAAAAGACTGCAGTGCCGATTTTGTGGATTGAAAAGCGATACAATAATTGACGGTCTTTGACACTAAAGCGGAAGTGCGATACTAAAGAAATAAGCTTCCTGCCAATATCTTTGCAACACTATTGAGAATATGACCACCAGAATTATCCAGAATCATCCCGAGCGCGGATCTCGTCAGTTCGAGTTGGTCGATGATGCGATCGAATATTGCGTCACAAGTCCTTTTGGTGATGAAGAGTTAACAGTCGTGCTGTCGGTGTTGTCGCCCGAACCGGTCGTGGATGGATCGATGATGTATTTCTTGAGTGAGGTCAATAAAGAAGCATTGATCAAACTGTTCGTCGATCTGCCTGATGCTGAAACGTTTAACGAGTTTGTCCGGACCTTGAAACAGCGTATCAAAGAGGAGGATTTCGGCAAACTCAGTGCGGATAACCGAAAATCCGCTATCACGCAAGAGCAGGTCGATACCACCGTTCGCATGCTGGAAACTTATGTGGATCCAACGAGCATTGATGATCTACTTTCGACGCTGCGCAGCCTCTCGGAAGCGCCGTCTGATCATGAGCGACTCGACCGGGTCGTGGAAGCATTCAATGGTCTTGGTGTACAACAAGGCGCAGTGCTAAGCTATGCGCCGTTTTTCAATACCTTGCTTTCCAGCACGGATCTTGATGATCTGAGCTGAAAGGTGAGAGCTCAGAGTTAGCGTTTGGTGTCTGGGCAGTCGAGATAAAACATGACAGCGCAAGTCGAAATTTACGGTACCAGTTTTTGTCGTCATTGCCTGGCGGCACGTGAGCTGCTGGACTCAAAGCAGATTGCCTACACCGAATACCTTATCGATCTTATGCCATTGGAGCGTAGTGAGATGCTACGCCGTTGCGGGCGCAAGAAAGTACCGCAGATATTGATAAGCGGTGTGCCCATCGGTGGTGACGAGGATCTGATGGCTCTGGATGTTAGCGGCGAGCTGGACCGGCTATTGAAACTTGCCTGAAATTTGTATTTCTGGCAGGGCAATGACAATTGCGGGTGACTGCGTCTTTGATGTCTGGTCAAAACGAATCAGACTTTCCCCGAACACTGAGGATATCGAATGCGTGCTTTGGTTTTAGGTGGCACAGGTTCTATCGGCAGTGTCGTATCAAGACATTTGCTTCAACAAGGCTTTGATGTCTACGCTTTGTCGCGATCATCTACATCAGCAACTCAGATGCTTGACATGGGCGCTATACCCGTACGAGGTGATATACGTCATCCTCACGAGTGGATTGACTGCTTGCAGGATATAGACGCGGTGATACATGCAGCTTCTACCTGGGGTGACGATATGGATGTTGTGGATCGACGTCTTGTATCAGCACTTGTAAAAGGATTGGAAACGCCTGATTCCTCAAAAGCGCTAATTTACACGGGAGGTTGCTGGTTGTATGGAAATACTGGCGATCACATTGCGACTGAGAATTCACCTCTATGCTCGATACCTTCCTATCTTTCGACAATTGAATTGATCGAAAATCTATTAGCCGAGCCAAACGTTCGTGGCATGGTCGTGCACCCTGCAATGGTCTATGAGCGTGGTGGCGGTGTGTTTGAACAGATGTACAAAGATGTTGAGACAATCGGATATGCCAGAATATTTAGCGATCCGGCGGTTCGTTGGCCGCTGATTCACAAGCGAGACCTTGCGCAAGTATATTTATTAATGCTGCGACGAGGAACTTCTGGTGATGTATTCAATGCTTCTGCAATCGAAGGTGTTGCAATTGGCGATATTGCTAACGCCATTTCAATTGATGCGAAGAGCAACAGCGATCCACTCGTGTGCGATATATCAGTGGCTATCAGTGAATTTGGCGATTGGGCGGAAGGTTACGCACTTGATCAGCGAATCAGTGGGCAAAAGGCTAGAGTTGCTTTGAACTGGAGACCCGAACACCTTGACGTGTATCGGGACATTTATAGCTAACATCACGCTGCAAGCCTCCTCGCAATGGAGGAGGCATGCTTCTAACGCAATTGTCAGGAATCAGCTGCGCATTTATCAGGAATCAGCTGGCACGGTCAGCTCGACTATCAAGCGGCTAATCTCGGCACCTTGCGCTTCGGTGACAAGCTCGAAGGTGAAAACTCGGTCTTCGTCAGACGAGGGAAGTGTCGGAGACAGGTTGACTTGAAAATCAATTGATCGATCTTCGGTCAGATTCAATTCGACTCGATCCGGGTCTATTGAGGTGACAAATTCAGCGCCTTCACCGACGGGCTTCATTGAAACCTCTACGCTGGTGATGGTTGAGGCAACGGCCGATTTCAAGGTGGAAACCACTTCTTGACTGGCTGATCCGAGATCCGAAACCGTCCCGCCTGTCGATTCAGCTATCAGGTTTGACTCAAAATCTGCTGAGCCACTATTCAAGAATAGAATCGTTGTTTTCGATTCACTGGCAAGATTGATGACATCCTGGACGGTTGTTTGATACGGGTAATTGAAATCTGTTGGTCGATGGAAAGCGGCATCAGTAGAGACCAATAGAAATTTTACTCGGTTGTCATCCCAGCCAGGGCTGGTTGCCATGATGTTTGCAAAGGGTGAACACCTGGGGGATAGGGCAGCATCAACAATATGACCTTCACCCGTCATAGCCTGGCGCATTGCTTCCAGTTGAGACTCGGGCCCATCATCCCCTGAGCGGATATCCAAATCACCGAGTGTTTCCGACAACATACCCGGCGGGCTCATGGGCTGGTTAAGCTCATAGCCAAAGTCTGATCCTGATCCGAATCCTTCGCACGGTGCATCGACAAAACTTCCAAGGCCAATGCGGAAATTTGAGAAACTGTCCGCCAAGGCCAGCTCTATATCGTTTACTTCGCGTCTGAATGTCGCCAGGTCGTCACTGAAGCTGCCACTACGATCAAACAGGATCATGAAGTCTCCCCCCAATTCACCGGATTCAGGGTCAGGGACTCCAACAGATACATTCAACACGGCAGACTCTCGGTTGGCCACCGTAATTTGAAAATCACTGTCTCCAGATGGCGTGGTCGGACCACCGGTAGGGTCTGGTGTATCACCAACAAAGGGATCGCGACCAGTTCTTAGCTCGTCAAGATTACTGGTTCCGTCACCGTCACTGTCCCAGCGTTCGGAATCGAATTGATCTGCTACGACACTAAATTCCTGCACATCTTCTGATGTGGTTCGAAAACGGGTCTCGAAACTGGCAAGCGTGACCGCTCCATTATCATCGAAGAACGTAATGGTTAGTGGCTGTTCCGTATCAGCAGGAAATTCACCAGTGACTACCCACGTCTCATCGAATAACCAGGCAGCGGGCAAAAGGGTATCGCCCCACATCACTTGGATTTGCAATGCGTCGGACATAAAAGCGGGGACCATGATAGTGAAGTCCACCAGTACAGTTGGTGTGTCAATCGGAGGCGGAGTACCACCACCGGCGCCTGCAACGGTGACATTCTCTCGGGTACCTTCGCTATGGTTGATCACGATGTATGAACCTGGAGCCACCTCACAACTTCTTCCGCCTTCACACACTGAAGCGAACGTCTCTGCGTTCTGTACCTGATACCAACCATTGTCAGGCCAGCTGATGGTGGTGCCGTCAACAGTGACACGGTCAACACCCGATGGTGGCGGTGGTGGTGTTGGCGTAGAGCCGGAACCACCGACAACTACATCGAAAAATATTTCGCCGGTGGAGTGATTGATAACCTGGTAAGTACCTGCAGACACTTCGCAAGAGGTACCGCCTTCACACACATTGCGTGATCCGTCAGCGGTTTGCACCTGATACCAGCCGTTATCGGGCCAGCTGATGGTACTGCCGCTTACCGTGACTGTATCGATTGCTGGCGGTATGTCTGGTGTTCCGGGAGTTGGCCCTTCACCGACTTCAATATCAGGAAATCGTTGACCGCTTGAGTGATTGATGACCAGATATCGACCGGGCTCTACATCACATGAGCTACCACCCTCGCAGACACTTCGAGAACCATCGGCTGTTTGCACTTGATACCAACCGTCGTCAGGCCAACTGATTGTGCTGCCCGACACCATGACACCGGTTGGCGCTGGTGTTGATGAGCCAGATACTGTGATATCCGGGAATCGTTGCCCGGTGGTGTGGTTGATCACCAGATAAGTGCCTGGCGAGACATCGCATGAACTACCGCCACTGCATAAAGTTGAAGAACCATCAGCGGTTTGCACCTGATACCACCCGTCATCGGGCCAGCTGATAGTGGATCCCGTCACTGTAGGACTCGCATATGCAGCACCGGCGAACATACACAAGCCAAAGATGAGACTTGGCTGTCCAAGTGATGAGTAGATAGTTTTATGTTTCATGCATTTTTGCCTTTATTCAGCAAACCCGAAGATGCTTCAGATTTAATTTCGATAACCACACATCAATAGAA
>CAYUZB010000184.1:0-4799 GCA_964449565.1 uncultured Granulosicoccaceae bacterium
GCTGAGGTGGGTTCATCAAACAGCATGACTTTCGGGCTCATGCAGAGCGATCGTGCGATGGCAACACGCTGTTGCTGTCCACCAGAGAGTTGTCCGGGGAATTTGTTGGCCTGTTCGGGGATCTTTACACGTTCCAGGTATTTCATGGCAATTTCCTCAGCGTCAGCCTTGGGTTGCTTGCGTACCCAAATTGGCGCGAGTGTGCAGTTTTCAAGCACGGTCAGGTGCGGAAACAGATTGAAGTGCTGAAACACCATGCCGACTTCGCGGCGAACCGCTTCTATTTGCTTGAGGTCATTGGTCAATTCGACACCGTTGACAATGATATCGCCCTTCTGATGTTCTTCGAGTCGATTGACACAGCGAATCATGGTGGATTTGCCTGAGCCTGAGGGGCCGCAAACGACAATACGTTCGCCACTTTTGACTTCAAGGTTGATGTCGCGCAGGACATGAAAGTCGCCATACCATTTGTGCATCGCGCGAATCGTTATGGCCGATTCGCCGAGGTTGCGTTCAGTGGTATTGCTGGATTGAATATTTTCCATGAGTCAGACCTTATCGCTTGTGGCCAGTGTGGAGCTTGTTTTCCAGATAGAGCGAGTAGCGCGCCATTGCAAAACAGGAGATGAAAAAGAACAGTGCAACAAACAAGTAAACCTCGTTGGTCAGACCATTCCATTTGGTGTCGGCTAACGATGCCCGTCCAATACCCAGAGGGTCGAGTAAGCCAATAACGATGACCAGTACTGAATCCTTGTACAAACCAATAAACGTATTGACGATGGCCGGGATGGATATCTTCAATGCCTGAGGTAGCACGATAAGCCGCATCGATTGCCAGTATTTGAGTCCCATGGCATCCGCTGCCTCTGTCTGACCTTTAGGGATGGCCTGAAGACCCCCACGAACAACTTCTGCCATATAGGCAGAGGCAAACAGGGTCACCATGATTAGCACTCGAAGTAACAGATTAAATGTGGTTCCCGGCGGCAGAAAGTAGCTGAGCATGGTTGACGCTACAAACAGCAGGGTAATCAATGGCACGCCGCGAAAAAACTCGATAAAGAAAATGCATGAGTACTTGATGATGGGGAGTTTCGATTGTCTGCCGAGCGCGAGTAGTATCCCGATCGGTAATGAAAACGCGATGCCGGTTACCCCGATGACCAAGGTAAGCATGAAACCACCAAAGAGATCGGTGGAAACAAACTTGAGTCCGCCAAAACCGCCGATCAAAAGCCAGGCCGCAACCAAGGGAAAAGCGGCGGCAAACCATATCAGCGGCTTCCTGAAAGGGCAGTTTTCCCACAACAGTGCAGCGCAGGATACGATCAACAACAGGAAGCTCAGATTGACGCGCCAGCGTTCAGCTGCGGGGTAAAAACCATAGGTAAACAAGTTATAGCGTTCACCGATAAACGCCCAGCAAGCACCAGCACCTTGTGCTCTGCATTCGTTTCTGTCATTCCCGGTAAAGGCCGCATCAAACAAACCCCATTCAAGCATGCCGGGGACGGTGCGGTAGAGAATATAAAAAGCGATGAGGGTTGCGACAACACTGCCAGGTGACGAGAACAGGTTTTTTTGCATCCATAAAATCGCGCCGCCTGTTCTGAACGGTGCGGGTAAGGCGGGATGCTGACCGGCAGGGTACTGACCGGTCTCATACGATTGCTTGTCGGGCATCTTAGCGCTCCACCAGCGCAATGCGCTTGTTGTACCAGTTCATGAACATGCTGATCAATAAGGACATGACCAGGTAAATACCCATGACGATAATCATGCACTCCATCTCACGGCCGGTCTGGTTCAGTGATATGCCACCAATCGTCGCGGTGACATCCATGTAGCCAATGGCAATAGCCAGTGAGGAATTTTTTGTCAGGTTCAGGTAGTTACTCGACAAGGGCGGTACGATGACTCGGAGAGCTTGTGGGATAACAACCAGATTCAATGTACGCTTGCGATTGATGCCAAGCGCAAGGCTTGCTTCGGTTTGGCCATGACTGATGGCCAGGACACCTGCGCGCACGATTTCGGCAATGAACGCGGCGGTATAGAGGGACAAGGCAAGCCATAGTGCAATGAACTCGGGTCTGATGACCATGCCACCCTTGAAATTGAAGCCCTTGAGTTCCGGCACATTCCAGTTGACTGGCTGACCGAGTACCAGATAGGCGATCACTGGCAAACCTATGATGGCGGCCAGTGATACCCAGAAAACTGGATACTGCTGGCCGGTGGCGGCCTGTTGCGCACGTGCCCATCGTCGAAACAGCCAACTGAAGACAATACCGGCAAAAAACAGAAGAGCGACAACCTTGAATGCCGGCAATAGTTCAGGGCTTGGCATGAAGACACCGCGATTCGTCAAAAAGGCGGAATCGCCAAGGTTCAGCGCGTTTTTCGGTCGTGGCAAGGAGTGCACGATGATGCCGTGGATCAGCAGTATATGCAGCAACACCGGGACGTTGCGCATGTACTCAATATAGATATGGGCGAGTTTGTTAGTCAGCCAGTTCTTCGACAGTCGGATAACACCGAGGATGAAACCGACAATGGTTGCCAGAACGATACCAGCAGCGGCAACCAGCAGTGTGTTGATGATACCGACCATCATGGCTCTGAAATGCGTTGAACGAGATGAATACTCGATCAGATGCTGGTTGATGTCGTAGCTTGCTGGCTGAAACAGGAAGGCAAAGCTGAAGCCTTTGCCAAGACGTTCAAGATTGACCACCGCATTTCTTGCCATATAGCCAATCAGGCTCAGTATAAGCACTGCTGCAATGATCTGGATGATGGTCGAGCGTGACTCCTTGTCGTACCACAGCCTCATCAAGGCTGATCGTTGAGGTTCCTGAAGTGGCGCTGCGTCTACGCTCATAGGAAGTACCGCTTTTTGTAGTGAGGATAAAAAAAGGGGCACCGAAGTGCCCCTTATGTTTGCAGGAAATGTACTTAGCGAATAGGCGCTGCGTACAGAATTCCGCCGTCTCTCCATTGCGCATTGAGACCACGCTCAAGAGCGATAGGAGTGCTTGGCCCGATATTGCGCTCGAAGATTTCGCCGTAGTTGCCACCAGCGGCAATTGCGCGAACTGCCCAATCTTTATCGAGGCCGATCATCGCGCCGAAATCGCCTTCTGTGCCGAGCATGCGGTTGATGTTCGGGTTGTCACCTGCTGTTTTCGCCAGCTCGGCAACGTTGTCAGACGTGATGCCTGCTTCTTCAGCATTAATCAGCGCATTGACGACCCACTTGCCAATGTCCAGCCACTCATCGTCACCGTGACGAACTGCGCCACCAAGCGGTTCTTTGGAAATGATTTCTGGCAGAAGCATGTGATCATCAGGGGCTTCAAACGCTGCACGAGTTGACGCAAGACCGGAAGCATCAGTGGTGTAAACGTCACAACGACCTGCGAGGTAGTTGCTGCGGGCTTCTTCATTGGTTTCGATCGGCACTGGCTCGTAAGAGATGCCGTTGGCACGGAAGTAGTCAGCAAGGTTCAATTCGGTGGTGGTACCAGTCTGAATGCAGACAGAGGCGCCATCGAGCTCTTTGGCAGAACTGACACCCAGCTCTGTGGGGACCAGGAAACCTTGACCATCGTAGTAGTTCACAGGCAGGAAGTTCATCTTCAGGTCAGCATCACGACTCATGGTTTCAGTGGTGTTGCGGAACAGTATGTCGCCTTCACCCGAATTCAGAAGGGTAAATCGAGTCTTGCCTGTAGAAGGAACGAACTTGACTTTGCTGCCATCACCGAGCACAGCTGCAGCCACTGCACGGCAAAAGTCGACGTCGAAGCCAGCCCATTGGCCGTTGGCATCCGGGGCCGCAAAACCGACTAGGCCGGTGGTCACGACACAGTTTAGCTCGCCACGATCCTGAACGTCAGCTAGCGTGGCTGCCTGTGTTGTCCCAGCGGCTAGCAGCGCAGCAGTTGCTGCGGCTGAGAGTAAAGTTGCTTTCATTAATAAATCTCCGAATATGTTGATGTTTGGTCGGCAGGGCGCCGTCCTTATGGTTAGTTAGTTGCCGTGCGACGTCCGGTTGTCCCTCGCCCATGCTAACTGGAAGGATAATAACCTGAAGCGCGCGATTCGATCCCTTTGCTCACAGACTATTGTTCTGCAAGTCACAAAAATATGCAATTGAATTCCTGTATGGAATTATATTGCATATTATGGTTGTCGGCGATTTGCGGTTCTGTGGTTGAAATTGTTTGTCGCCAGAGTTTTTCCGGTGATACGTCGACGATACCGGATGGTGTGATAAAGCAAGTTGCGTCATCGGACCCTGATCGACCGATCAGCCATCTGGCTAGAACATGAATGTCGGCCTTCCGTTTGCTAGTGAAACACGTCTCATCTGGTTGACAGAGCGAGCAATTCGTTCGATAATTGTCGGCTTGCCTTGATGGAGGGATTCCCGAGCGGTCAAAGGGGGCAGACTGTAAATCTGCTGGCTCAGCCTTCGGAGGTTCGAATCCTCCTCCCTCCACCATTTCGGCATGTTTGTCAGGCGATGACATCGATCTCTGTATGGCGGGTGTAGTTCAATGGTAGAACCTCAGCCTTCCAAGCTGATGACGAGGGTTCGAATCCCTTCACCCGCTCCACAGGTCGGTTGGCAAGCGCCTTACGCAAGTAGTTTTGTACCAGGGTTTAATGGATTGGCAAGTTGTAGCAGAAGGTCAAGAGCAAGCAGCAGTAAATTAAGGTTTCCGTCGCCCATATAGCTCAGTCGGTAGAGCACTTCCTTGGTAAGGAAGAGGTCACCGGTTCAA
>CAYUZB010000185.1:0-4648 GCA_964449565.1 uncultured Granulosicoccaceae bacterium
TTTTCAGTCCGTTCAAATCGCAAGGCGTTATTCAGGTCGATGATGTGGGTATCGTTATACGCGGTAAGTTCATGGTAAAGCCCGGTAAGCAGTTCATGATTCGTAAAGAAATTTTTCAACGTGTGCAAAAAGAATTCGACAAGAACGGCATTCAGTTTGCGAGAAAGGAGGTACGGGTCAAGCTCGACAACGCTGCAGCTGGCGACTCTGAGCTGTCAGAATCTGATAAACGTGCAATCGGAGCTGCAGCCTTGGCGGCAAGTGAAGAAAAACCGGTGCCCTAGACTGAGCTCTTGATGACAGGTGCAGTGAAGCTCGTCATCAAAGTGCAGGGGTATTATTTACGGATACAAGGCTTGTGTCATCAAAAGCTGAAACGCAGCTGGCTTCAGGTATGTACTCAGCGCTTAACTGGCTATGGTTTCTCGTAGCTGCGCCATGCGAAGCACAGCATTGCCAGCCTCTTTGCCTTTTTGAACGAAGTGCTCACGGTAAATTTTATTGTGATGATCGGTTTCTTGATAGTTATGTGGCGTCAGGGAAACCGAATAGACAGGTACGCCAGTTTCAAGTCCGGCTTGCATCAAACCGTTGACAACAGCCTGCGCAACAAATTCGTGACGATAGATACCGCCATCGACGACCAGAGCTGCCGCGACGATGGCATCATATTTTCCGGTGCGAGCCAGATCGCGGGCAAATAACGGCATTTCAAATGCACCAGGAACACTGAACACGTCGATTGGAATATCGGTAATCACCTGTTGAAATCCGACAAGCGCATTATCAACAATCTCTGCGTGCCAGTCAGCCTTGACGAATGCGCATCGTGACTCTGCCATTGAATGTCCTTTTGGTAAAAGATGAAAACAAATTGCTTGAGCACCATTGTACCGATCAATATACCAAGGGTGGTTCGTCCAGTGCCGCCCGTTGTTCACGTAGTGACAGTAGATGTTCATCCCAGAATCGTTCGCCGGCAAAGAACGGGAAGGCTTGTTTGAAGGCCGGATCTTCCCAGCGTTTGCCAATCCAGGCGGCATAGTGAATGATTCTTAGTGTGCGCAAGGGTTCGATCAAGGCGAGTTCTCGTTCGTCGAATTCGCGAAACTCATGGTAGCCATCGAGAAGATCGCCAAGGCGTGCCTGCGCGTAATGTCGATCACCCGAGATAAACATCCATAGATCCTGCACAGCGGGGCCTGTTGCCGTGTCATCAAAATCGAGTAGATGCGGCGTCTCGTCGCCACCCCACAGAATATTGCCTGGATGGAAATCGCCATGAATGCTCAAGTATTTCGCATCTCCCGCTGCATCAAAGGCCTCATACAGCAGTGGAATCAAATCATCGACAATCGATTCATAGGTCTGCTTCAGTTCGTCCGGCATCAGTTTCGCGTCGAGCAGGAAGTTCGCTGAATCGTCGCCCAGACGTTCGACCGAAATGACGGGTCGCGACTGGAATGGATGCAGGTCTCCGAGCAAATGCAGGCGCCCCAAGGTACGGCCGATGACCTTCAACTGTTCGCTGTTGTCGAGTTCCGGTGGTCGACCTCCCGCACGGGGAAACAGGCAAAACCGAAACGGCTCGCTATGCAACAGGGTGTCATCGGATTTGTTCGACAAGGGTGCGATGACCGGTAAATCGTGTTCTTTCAGGACCTTGCAGAACGCATGTTCCTCGAGTATTGCTGCGTCAGTCCAGCGTTCTGGACGATAGAATTTGGCAATGATGCTGTTGCCGTCGGCGAGGCCGATCGTATAGACCCGGTTCTCGTAGCTATTGAGCGCGCTGACGCGACCATCGGTCTGCCAGCCGGCCGCATCAATGGCATCCAGAATCTGATTGGGATCCAAATGCTGGAACGCCAGAGTAGCGTCCTGGCTCATCGCGACAAATCTCGATTATTTGCCTGAATTTGTCGGCAAATGTCTGCAAATATGCGGAAATTGGTGCTATCTTTCAACTTTCGACCTAATGAGCGTGTGGAGCGGACCGAGTATGTCACAGGTGTTGGTACTGAATGGTCCGAACCTCAACCTGTTGGGGAGTCGAGAGCCTGAAAAATACGGTACTACAACCCTCACAGACATGCAGAAACGTGTAGAGGCTGCCGCGGTTCGCGCCACCGAGCAAGATGGATTCTCAGTGGGCGTGACGTTCTTTCAGAGCAATAGCGAGGGTGCGCTGATAGACCGGGTGCAGTCTGCCGCGCGCGAGGGTGTCGGTATCACCATTGTCAACCCCGGCGGTTATTCACATACCAGTGTTGCATTGCGCGATGCTTTTTTGGGCAGCCAAATGCCGTTGATTGAAGTGCATGTTTCCAATATCTACGCCCGTGAATCGTTCCGGCATCACTCATACTTTACTGATATTTCGGTCGGCAGCCTGGCCGGCTTCGGTGTCGATGGCTATCTGATGGCTTTCGATGCAGCAGTCAGGTTTCTGAAACAGCAATAAAACCAAAAACATATCGGAAGACAGACTAATGGATATTCGCAAGATCAAAAAATTGATTGAGCTACTCGAAGACTCAGACGTCGCGGAAATCGAAATTGTCGAAGGCGAGGAGTCCGTGCGTATAGCACGCGGTGGTAGCGTAGCGGCAATGCCCGTAGCGGCTCCGGTAAATTATCCACCTCCTGCGCCGGCCGCCGCGGCACCGAGTGCGGCGCCCAGCCCCATGGCACCTGCTGCTGACCCGGGGGCGGATTTGCTACCACCGGGCAACGTTGTTGAATCGCCTATGGTCGGCACCTTTTATCGTTCTTCGTCGCCGACAACCAAGCCGTTTGTCGAAGTGGGTCAGTCCGTGAATAAAGGCGATACCCTGTGCATCATTGAAGCGATGAAAATCATGAATCAGATCGAAGCTGATGTCAGTGGCACGGTACGCGCCATTCTGATCGAGGATGGTCAGCCGGTGGAGTTCGGCGAACCACTGATTGTTATCGACTGAGACTTGCGATCATGGTTAAACCGTTAAAGAAAATACTGATCGCCAATCGCGGCGAGATTGCGCTGCGCATCATGCGTTGTTGTCGAGATCTAGGCATTGAAACCGTTGCTGTCTATTCGACCGCTGACCGAGATTTGAAACATGTTCGTCTTGCTGATGAAGCTGTGTGTATCGGTCCGCCCGCATCGACCGACAGTTATCTGAACGTACCGGCCATCATCAGCGCAGCGGAAATCACGCGCGCTGAAGCGATACATCCGGGCTATGGGTTCCTGGCTGAGAACGCCGATTTTGCCGAGCGCGTCGAATATAGCGGCTTTCGATTCATTGGCCCCACGGCAGAGGTTATCCGACTGATGGGTGACAAGGTCAGTGCCATTGCCGAGATGAAGGCGGCGGGTGTGCCCTGTGTCCCGGGTAGTGACGGACCACTCGGCGATAACCCGGCGCGTAATCGGGAGTTGGCCAACGAGATTGGTTACCCGATCATCATCAAGGCCGCTGGCGGTGGTGGCGGACGAGGCATGCGAGTTGTGCGAAGCGACAGCGAACTCGTCGAATCGATTGCCATGACACAAAATGAAGCGGGTACCGCCTTTGGTAATCCGATGGTGTACATGGAAAAATTTCTGGAAAAACCACGTCATATCGAATTTCAGGTGATCGCGGATGAGCATGGCAATGCCATTCATTTGGGTGAGCGTGATTGCTCGATGCAGCGTCGCCATCAGAAAGTCGTTGAAGAGGCGCCAGCGCCGGGCATAGACGAAGCGACACGAGCCGATATGGGCAAGCGTTGTGTTGATGCCTGCAAGCGTCTTGGTTATCGGGGTGCTGGTACATTTGAATTTTTATATGAAGACGGCCGCTTCTATTTCATTGAAATGAACACACGTGTTCAGGTAGAGCACCCGGTTACTGAAATGATAACTGGCGTTGACATCATCAAGGAACAGATTTACGCCGCTGAAGGTCGTGAACTGCGATGGAGTCAGGATGATATTCGCATCAGTGGTCATGCCTTTGAATGTCGACTGAACGCTGAGGACCCAGTGACTTTCATGCCGTCACCCGGCACCATCAAGCAATACCATTCGCCTGGTGGTTTGGGGGTGCGAGTCGAGACGCACATCTACAATGGTTACTCCGTACCGCCAAACTATGATTCGATGATTGCCAAGCTCGTGGTATCGGCGAATACGCGCGAATCAGCCTTGTCGCGTATGCGTGGTGCCTTGAGCGAGGTGTTCATCGACGGCATCAAGACGAATATCCCCTTGCACATCGATATTTTCAACGATCCACACTTTCAGGAAGGTGGTACCAATATTCACTACCTGGAAAAGAAACTTGGTCTGCAATAGTTGCGGTTATCGTGTCTGAACAGTGGCCAGAGGTACATGTCGAGACATCGGCAGAGGGCGTTGATGCCATTGAGCAATGGTTGTTCGAGGCCGGTGCCTTGTCGGTTACTCTGCAGGATCGACTGAACGACGGTGATCTCTCTCATGCAGTGCTTGAACCGGTACCGGGTGAGGTTCGTCTCTGGGAGAGCCTCCGAATAACCGGCCTGTTTGCTCAGGACACGCCATCCGATCAAGTGCAATCAGCATTGCATATTGCTGCCAGTATTTGTGAACTTGCCGTACCGGATTATCGGATTGTCGGTCTTGCTGATGAAGTCT
>CAYUZB010000186.1:0-2314 GCA_964449565.1 uncultured Granulosicoccaceae bacterium
GGCACGACCATCGCCTGCTTGACCGACTCAGCCACTTTGCGATCCTTGATCACCGCCGCTGCCGCACGTAAATCTTCGATACGTGAGTTGGTGCAGGAACCGATAAACACACGATCAAGTTTGATATCGCTGATGGGCGTTTGCGCTTCAAGGTCCATATATTCCAACGCGCGTAACATGCCTTCACGCTTGTTGGCGTTGTCATCCGCGTCAGGGTTTGGCACCTCGCCATTAACCGATGTGACCATCTCAGGCGATGTACCCCATGATACTTGTGGCTCGATAGTACTGGCATCAAGACGAACGACTTCATCAAATGTTGCATCATCATCACTCTTGAGTTCACGCCAGGCAGCTGTTGCCGCGGCCCAATGATCATCTCCGGGCGCGAATGGTCGTGACTTGAGATATTCGATAGTTGTATCGTCAACGGCGATCATGCCGGCACGCGCACCTGCTTCGATCGCCATATTGCAGACCGTCATACGCCCTTCCATTGACAGCGCTCGAATGGCATCGCCACCAAACTCAATGGTGCAGCCGGTACCACCGGCTGTTCCGATACGACCAATAATGGCTAGTACGATGTCCTTGGCCGTCACACCAGGGCCCACTTCACCATCGACACTGATCAGCATATTGCGTGACTTTTTCTGCAACAAACATTGGGTGGCCATAACGTGTTCGACTTCCGAAGTGCCGATACCAAATGCCAAGGCACCAAAGGCACCATGCGTCGAGGTATGTGAATCACCGCAGACAACCGTCATGCCCGGTAGGGTGGCACCTTGTTCAGGCCCAATGACATGGACGATGCCCTGACGCAAATCATTCATCTTGAATTCGGTGACACCAAAGGTCTCGCAATTGGCATCGAGAGTTTCAACCTGCAAACGAGACACCGGATCTTCGATACCGTCGGCGCGATCACTGGTCGGCACATTGTGATCAGCCACAGCCAGCATCGATGCGGTTCGCCACGGTTTACGCCCTGCCAGTGCAAGCCCCTCAAAGGCTTGAGGGGACGTCACCTCATGCACCAGATGTCGGTCGATATACAAGAGCACGGTGCCATCATCCTGTTGACGCACCAAATGGGCATCCCAGACCTTGTCGTAAAGTGTTTTGCCAGCCATCGAAAAGCCTCCTGTCGTCGCAAGATATATCTAATGATATCGACGCCTGAGCAATTACTCAAATTCATATTTTAAATAATTTATATTCCGGCATGGAATATTTGACGGGATTTTCGTAGGATTCATCCATGGATATCCCTAATCTCAAAGCCTTTGTCGCGGTCGCCGAGTACAAGTCCTTTTCGCTGGCGGCCGAGTCCTTGTTCATGACCCAGCCCGCGATCAGTAAACGCGTTGCAAGCCTGGAATCAGAGTTGGGTGTCTCTTTGTTTGATCGACTCGGCAGACAGGTTCAGTTGACCGAAGCGGGTACGACCTTTCTGCAAAGTAGCCGCCGTATCCTGTCCGATCTCAGCGTATCAACCGATGAGGTTCGCGCGCTCTCGGCCACCATTGGCGGCAAACTCCGCATGGCGACCAGCCACCATGTGGGCATCCATCGCCTGCCCCCGGTGCTCAAGACATTTACCCAAGCTTATCCCGATGTAGAACTCGATCTGCTGTTCATGGATTCCGAACTCGCCTGTCATGATGTTGCCAATGGCACGCTGGAATTGGCGGTGGTGACACTACCCGATGAGGCGGATGCAAACCTCCTGACCGAACTGATTTGGCCGGACCCGCTTGTCATCGTGACAGCACCCGACCATCCTCTGGCTAACAAAGCTGGTTTAAAGACAAGCGTTACACAAACAACAAACGCTACCCATTTAAGGTCTAGCGTTACACCAGATGTGTTGAGTGATCATGCCGCCGTGTTGCCCGCTGTTGGAACGGTGACTAGAAAAATTCTGTTCGATGCGCTTCGCCCATTCGATATCAAACTCGAGACTGCATTGGAAACCAACTACCTGGAAACCATCAAGATGATGGTATCCGTTGGCTTAGGCTGGAGCGCTTTACCCTCAAGCATGATCGACAACAGTATTGTCGAAGTGCCGATCAAAGGCCTGCATATGCAACGCCAACTCGGTGCTGTTCAGTTGAAGAACCGAACCCTCGGGCGCGCCGCAAAAGCGTTTGTAAAGATGTTGCAGCAGGACGACATGCCTGAGCCAAGCGCTGCTGAAGGCGCTGGTAAAAGTACTGCTGAAAGCGCTGCTAAAAGCGCCGCTAAGAGCACTGGTGATACGTCAGGCAAGTAGACGCAGTCCGCTTACAGTGCTTAACGTGCTTAA
>CAYUZB010000186.1:2414-4405 GCA_964449565.1 uncultured Granulosicoccaceae bacterium
GTGCTTAACGTGCTTAAAGTACTTGCGGCGCTCGCGCTAATTCTAAAATGGAATGTCATCATCAAAGTCAGCACTTGCCTGACTGACCGGCGCGGGAGCGGCTGACTTGGCGTTACCCGCGTTGGCACCTGATGCCGCAGCACCTGCATTATCACCCTCACCGCCATCTTCGCCACGATTCATTCGCCAGGCTTGTAGATTCGTGAAGTATTTGCCATTCCACTCACGGCCACGCAAGTCAAACTCCACGGTGACAACATCGCCTTCGGCGTATTCGTCAACAAGATTGCACTTGTCCTGCACCAGTTGAAACTTGACCATCTGAGGGTACTGGCCGTCAGCCACTTCAATGACGAATTCGCGCGCCTGGAACGATGCGCTTTTCTGTTCGGTATCGAAGATCTTGACGATCTTGCCACTTGCCTTGTAACCCATAAGTCTTGTTCCTGAATGTCTGTTTGTTTTGCGATGCGCGACCCGATCAGGATCGCGAACCCGGAATGATGGGCGTGCTGCATTGCACGTCATTGTTCTGCGCACGATGACGCATGGCATGATCGATCAAGGTCAGCGCCAGCATGGCTTCGGCGATTGGCGTTGCGCGAATACCGACGCAGGGGTCGTGACGACCCGTGGTGATGACTTCAATGTCATTGCCATTGACATCAACACTTTGCCCCGGCAAACGAATGCTTGAGGTCGGTTTGAGCGCCAGGGATGCAACGATGTTCTGACCGGAGGAAATGCCACCGAGTACACCACCGGCTTGATTGGACAAAAATCCCTGACTGGTGATCTCATCACGATGCTCGGTACCACGCTGCGACACGGCGTCGAACCCTGCGCCGATTTCAACACCTTTGACGGCATTGATACTCATCAAGGCATGCGCGATGTCTGCATCCAGGCGATCGAACACTGGCTCACCCCAGCCGGGCGGTACGTTTTCGGCAACGACTGTCACCTTGGCCCCGATGGAGTCACCCTCCTTGCTCAAACGCTGCATATAGGTCTCGAGTTCCGATACCTGAGCTGCATTGGGCCAGAAGAAGGCATTGCGCTCTATTTCATCCCAATCGAATGCAGATTCATCGAGCACGATGGGCCCGAG
Source organism: uncultured Granulosicoccaceae bacterium (assembly GCA_964449565.1). Taxonomy (GTDB): domain Bacteria; phylum Pseudomonadota; class Gammaproteobacteria; order Granulosicoccales; family Granulosicoccaceae; genus Granulosicoccus. The sequence continues at coordinate 3,526 of CAYUZB010000186.1, forward strand.
TTGCGACAGATAGCCGCGCACCTTCACGCCACCAAAGGCGGGAGTCGCCAGTGCAATCTTGGCAATCGAGCCTGCCGCAACCCGCATGGCGGTCTCGCGCGCTGATGATCGACCACCACCGCGATAATCGCGAAAGCCGAATTTTTGCTGATAGGTGTAATCCGCATGAGCGGGCCGGAAACGATCCTTGATCTTGTCGTAGTCTCGCGAACGTTGATCGGTATTGCGGATCAACAAACCGATGGGCGTGCCCGTGGTCTTGTCTTCGAAAACGCCGGACAGGATTTCAACCTCGTCGGCCTCACGTCGCTGGGTGGTGTAGCGACTCTGCCCGGGCTTGCGCCTATCAAGATCGCGTTGCAAGTCGGCGGTGGTCAGCGGCAAGCCAGGTGGACAGCCGTCCACAGTACACCCTAACGCCGGGCCGTGACTTTCGCCAAAACTCGTGACCTTGAACAACTGTCCGATGGAATTTCCTGCCATGGTGGCGAGTATAAGGGTTCAGGCGACTCTCGTGCCGGCTAGCAGCTCAACAATGACGAGCCCGCCATTCACTAGGGCTGCAACCCTTGATCCGCCGAAACTCACGATTGAAATTGGACTTGGTCAAAAAGCCCGCATCATGCATCGCCTGCGTGACCGTTGTACTCCCGTCCATAAGTCGCTCACAAGCCTTTTCAATGCGTACACTATTCACCCATTGAGACATGTTTTGTCCAGTGTGGGTGTTGATGATCCTGGACACTGTGCGAGCCGGGATACCACTTTTGCGAGCCAGTCGCATCAGGTTGAGTTCGGTATCAGCATATAAACCCTCTTCGCTCAGCAAGCGATTCAGGTGTGCCAGCTGCTCGAGTTCAGCTGCGCGCTCATCTGCGTG
>CAYUZB010000187.1:0-2554 GCA_964449565.1 uncultured Granulosicoccaceae bacterium
CACACGACCACACAAGACTAAAACCAAGAAACACAATAGCTCGCAGTGATTTTGGATAAAATGCACAGATATAAAGATTAATAGCACAAAACATCCGAAAACACACTGATACCCTACCCTCCCATGCTTTGATCAGAGAGAGAACGGCAATGAGTGTAAAGCGCATATTGGTTTGTACCTCCTTGACGATGTTGGCTTCCTGCGCACAGGTAGCAACAGTTAACGATTCGGTTTCAAAAACGCTAACTAGTCAGAAAGCAGACAACGTCGATTCCAAAACGCTACGTGTTGAGGACAAATCGTTCACACCTCAATTTGGACCGGTTGAATTCGCCGACGCGTTCGGCAGCCGCAAAACCGGGCCTCATGGTACGTTTGGCAAGTTCCCGGCAGGCTTTGAAACACCAGCACACGTTCACTCCCATGGATATCGAGCGGTGGTTCTCAGCGGCGAAATGACTAATCCGTTTGACGGTGAAACTAATCCACCCGTGATGTCACCGGGCTCTTACTGGTCGGTTGCCGCAGGTGACAACCATACAACCGCCTGTGTTTCGGACACACCCTGTGAATTCATGATGTGGGGCGCCGAAAAGTTTGATTTTATTGCTGATGGTAATACATCCTCGGTTGTCGAAGACTCTGTCACCTCTGTGACATTGCGCGAGTCTGACAAAGCTTTTACTCCACAGTTTGGACCCGTTGAATTTGCTGATGCATTTGGCAGCCGTAAAACTGGCCCACATGGCACGTTTGGCAAATTCCCGGCTGCATTCGAAACTCCGGTGCATACTCACTCACACGGATACAGAGCTCTTGTACTCAAAGGCGAAATGACCAATCCTTTCAACGGTGAAGCCAATGCGCCAATCATGAAACCTGGATCATTCTGGTCAGTCGCAGCTGGTGAGTCCCACACAACTGCCTGTGTTTCAGAAACGCCTTGCGAGTTCTTGATGTGGGGTGATAGAAATTTTGATTTTATAGCAGCCAATTAAACACCCGATTGGCAAATTCTATTTGGAGTTACGCCGCGCATTCTGTCTACACTGTGTCGGCGTTTCTCCAAAAGTTGTATTGAACGCACGTGAGAATGCAGTCGCGGAGACATAGCCATTTTTATGGGCGATCTGTTCAATTGGATCGTTAGTGCTCTTCAATGCTAAGCGGGCTTTTAGCAATTTCCAACGCGTGGCGTAAGAACCTGCAGATTGCCCGACAAGTTCTTTGAAGCGCTGTGAGAAAGATGAGCGGGACATCCCTGCCTGGACTGCCATATCATCGACGCTCAGTTCATTGTTAAGATCACTATGAATTGCGCTTATGGCAAGCGCAATTCGTTTGTCAGACAGACCCGAAAAAAATCCTGTACGACCCTTTTCTCGCTTAAAAAAACTACGCAGAATAGTGACTAGTAACCCGTCCGAGAGTCGACGAGCCACAACTTCGCTACCAGGTTCATCGCTGGCAGATTCCCTGACAATTAGTTGTACAAGACCGAAAAGATGATCAAGCGCAGGTAAATCGGCGGAGTGAATCAGAACCATTTCGGGTAATTCTTCGAGAAGCGGATGAGAATAAGCAAAGTCGTACTCGAAGTGACCGCAAATCATACGCGTGACATTGCTGCCTTGAGAAAATGGCTCTCGACCTTCACTCATCGCCTGAACAACATCGGCACCTGACATCGGCTTGCTCTCCGGCGTGTCGCCAATGAAGTGAGAAGCACCCCTGGGAAACAACACGATATCCCCTGCTGATACCTGCATCACCTGACCTGCGTGCGTCACACTGGCCGAGCCCCGAACCAGAATATGGAATTGCGCATAGCCGGTATTGGATACATCCATACACCAGGAACCACGAAAGTCTTTCTGGAAATATACCGAGCTTTCCACACCGATCAGGTTTAAAACATCACTTAATGGGTCTGACATACAGATATTTTGACCATAAAACCATAAATATTTGAGTTTTATTCAGACCCTACGCCAAGCGAAATGGTGTGGCAACTCAGTAAGAGATTCGTGTAAGTCGCCAGACACTTACTGCGTAGGAAGATCTGTTGAAAGTATGTCTTGAGTGTACACCTAAGGCATGGTCCAGAGTTTTACATAACAGATCAATCTTGCCAGAACGCGTAGTGTCCGCAAAGCTTTGTCACTATTTCAGGTTCGTGGATTTCTCGATTGGTACCACATTGGCCCCTTCTTATATTTGTAGAAAAGATAAGCTAGCGCCAACATGGAAATTAACAACAGCTCTATCACAAAAAGAGCTAATGACCTAAGGAAGAGAATCAAAAACAGACCTATCACGACAGAGATTCCCACTTTACCAACAACACCAATTCCAAGTGGCCATATTACATTCAGATATCCCTTCCTTGCTTGGCAATTTGGACAAATAGAAGCATCAGGATCAACACGTGTTCTACAAAATCCACACAGTTCTGATTCGTTAGTATCCAACTGTTTTACATCATCACCGATGGGTGCACCGCATCCTGGGCATGAGTGCGCAAGATTAGAAACCTCTCTAGCACATTCGTGAC
>CAYUZB010000187.1:2654-4399 GCA_964449565.1 uncultured Granulosicoccaceae bacterium
CATTGCATCGCTACTGATATTTTCGTCCTCGCGCCGATCTTCATCACACCATTATCTCGTGAATGAATACATACATTCCTATCAGTCGAATTGAGGCAGTAGCGGAGAAAACTCAGGCTTTCTGGCGAGCGCCCCGATGTCGCTTTCCGGTTCGGAGCAGTCCACCAAGACGATATGAGACCGATTTCTCACTTTAACATCGATAAATAGGGGTAACCTTCCGCGCAGTTCTCTCAACCAGACGGCTATTTACGCCACTGTGGACACCCTGACAAGCAGTATTTAACTACTTATACTAGCGCCAGGATCAGTTGTACCGATTGGATAAGGCAATAACCCTATAGGGAGGTACACGTGCGAAACCGACGTAAGAATTCTTTGACCCCTTCAATTTGGATCGCCACTACGCTGGCGATATTTGTACTGTTTACAGCTTCTGCCACGGCCGACAGCTTCTCCAGCCATGACGAAATCGTCTCCACCGACCCTGCTGAGTTCACACCTGCTGTACTCGACGGCATGGTGTTGGCTGTAGCGCCGATCGACGACGACCTCGTGGTGGTGGGCGGCGACTTCACCCAGGTGCGCGATGCATCCGGCATAGTCCGAAACCTGCCCTACATTTTCGCCTTTCGTCGCTCAACAGGCTTGATCGAGTCGACATTCAATCCCGTGTTGAATAACGTTGTGAGTAGTCTTGCCGCTGGAACAGACGGCGCATCCGTTTACGTTGGCGGTTACTTCACCGATGTGAATGGCCAATCAAACAAAAAGGGGTTGACCAAACTCGATCTCGCAGGCGACCGAATAACCGAATTCAAGGGGCGAACCGATGCTCGCGTCAAAGACATCGCTTTGGTCAATGATGTTCTTTATGTTGCGGGCACTTTCAGCAAGTACATCTCGTTTCCGGCCGATGTGCTCATCGCCGCTGATGCCACAACCGGCCAGCCCTTATCCACAGTAGACTTCGACTTTGCCGGTGAATTCTCAACCACCCGAACCAACGGCACATTGAGCGTCGATGAAATAGATGTGACATCCGACGGCTCAACGCTCGTCGCTATTGGCAACTTTGGCACTATCGACGGACAAACACGTAATCGTCTTGCCGTGTTCGATCTTTCAGGCCCCACTGCAACCCTGTCGCCGTGGATGACCACCATCTACTCGTTCCAATGTGGCACCCTTAAACCGCAGTATGTCAGCGACATCGATATTTCACCTGATGACAGCTATTTCGTCGTCGCATCCTCAGGTGGCTATGGCGGTGGTAACCTCGCTTGCGATACGGCACACCGATTCAACTTTGCTGATGTCGGTGGTGATGTGCAGCCCGCCTGGACAAACTATAGTGGTGGAGATACTTATCTGGGTTTGGCTATTTCCGGTGAAGTCGTTTATGTCGGCGGGCATTTCCGCTGGCTAAATAATCCGTTCGAAGCCGGGCAACAGGCAGAAGGCGCCGTCCCGCGTCGAGGCTTCGCTGCGCTTGATCCATTGAATGGCTTACCACTTACATGGCGAGCCGATCGATCACCGCGAGGCATCGGCACCTATGAGGTGTTGGCCGACGACTCGGGTATCTGGATCGGCGACGATACCGACAATATCAGCTTCGAATCCCACCCCCGGCTAAAATACCTGCCGCTCGATAACCAGGGCGCTATTCCCCGCCCTAGCAAACCTGAACTACCTACAACGGCCTTTGCGATCGATGGATCTTCACTGGAAGGCAGTAATTT
>CAYUZB010000188.1:0-4299 GCA_964449565.1 uncultured Granulosicoccaceae bacterium
CACAACAATATCGGCACCGGCTTCAGCCATGGCTGTGGCATCTTCGGATGAAAAAACATAGGGTGTTGTAAACATGCCTTTTTCTGACGCAAGCCTAATCACGTCGACTTCCAGCGCATATGACATACCTGTCTCTTCAAGATTTGCACGAAATTTTCCGTCGATCAAACCTACTGTCGGGAAGTTTTGAATACCTGAGAACCCAAGACGAACAAGATCGTCCAGAAACATATCAAAGTTGCAAAACGGATCAGTGCCGTTGACACCAGCCAGTACCGGCGTGCTTTTTGTCACCGGTATAACTTCGGAAGCCATCTCTTTGACAATTTCATTGGCATTGCCATAAGCCAACAGGCCGGATAAGGATCCACGCCCAGCCATTCTGTAGCGCCCGGAGTTATAAATAACGATCAGATCAATACCGCCCTCTTCCTCACACTTGGCAGAGAGCCCGGTTCCGGCACCACCGCCAACAATCGGCACACCCGCTGACTTCATTTGAGCAAATTTTGTTTTTAATTCTTCTTTTGAAAATCTCGGCATGTCTTTTTCCTTAGCGGGCAATTTGACGCAGGAGTTCTACGGCTTGGGCGGCAAACTCAGGATCGTTAATATGGTGAGGTAGTCGAACAAGCTGCCGATTATCGCCCGCTTCAAATACCTTTTCAATAGACGCATAGAGTGCATTACGCGCATCAGGGTCATGAAACGCCTGGCCGGGGGCATCCAATGCAGATACTCCACCTTCAGGTAACAGGAAACGTACAGGCCCTTGCATTTGATTCAGACGAGACGCAATCCATTCACCCATTTTCACGTTTTCTTCAACGGTTGTGCGCATCAAGGTCGTCATTGGATTGTGCTCATAAAAGAGACGATCCTTATAGCGTTCAGGCAAGGTTTCCGGCGCGCCGAAGTTCACCATATCCAATGCGCCGACAGAACCTATATAAGGTACTTTTTGCCGAATAACAGCGCCGAAGCGGTCCTCGTCAGCTGCGAGTATGCCGCCAAACAGCATGTCGCAAACTTCTGTTGTCGTTAAATCGACAACCGCTTCAAGAAACCCACCATCAACCAATTTCTCCATCGATCGTCCACCCACGCCGGTCGCGTGGAAAACAAAACACTCGTACTCATCGGCCAGGTGCGCAGAGATGGCTTGTACCGCCGGTGTGGTCACACCGAACATCATCAGACCGAGGCCCGGTTTGGCATCGGCACTCGCCGCACCTTCTGGCTTGAATTTCACCATGCCGGCTAGCGCACTGGCGGCATTTCCCAACACTTCACGAGATATCCTGTTCAGCCCTTGTACATCAGTTACCGAATACACCATGGTGATGTCGGCAGGCCCCACATAAGGACTAACGTCGCCAGAAGCCACAGTCGACACCATCACCTTTGGTGTACCAATGGGCAATGCGCGCATCGCAGGCGTTGACAGCGATGTGCCTCCGGTTCCACCTGCGGAAATCAAGCCGCCAATCTTCTGCTGGTTTGCAATGACCCAAAGTTCGAACGCTTTCGCCATCCCGGCAACCGCCGTACCGCGATCACCCGTAAAGACACTGGCCGCTCCATCGGGATGAAAGGCAGCTACCTCAGCGGCAGATACATCTGTCTTGGTTGCCTTTTCAGACGTAGATAAATCGATTGTCGAGACGCTCACACCGGATGATGCGATACGCTCTGCCATAAATTCAAGTTCAGCAGATTTCGTATCGAAGGTGCCTGCGACATAGGCCGTGGATTTACTCAAGTCATCATCTCCTGATGCCCTGAGCATTAAAGACAAAACATCCAAGCCGCCCAAGCAAGATGAGAATGGACCCGGGGCGAGAACTTGTCAGCTTGCCGGTTAGCGTGGCACCGTCAATTTACTGGAAGTCAACGCGGCCTAGTGAACCACAAAAGGAGAGCTAAATCCATTGCCCGCCTAAAGGGCCGGCGCAGTTTTTACAATTTTCCCGGCAAATACAATCGTTACTTGCACAGGGTGAAATGAAAGCGGCAGGTCTTGAGAGAAGACCTGCCGCAGACTTGCACTACTCGGATTTGAACCGTTTATTAAAAGCATCTACTCTGCTGCCGGACACATCTTTCAACACCTTGCCTGTGTATGCCGGGTGGCAGTTTGAACAAACATCAAGAGCCGCATCAGACGGCTTCGTAGACTCGGCGGTTATCTGCGTTCCACAATTTCCACAGGTATAGACCGTGGGTGCACTTTCCGGATGTTTGTTCTGCTTCATTTTTTTGTCTCTATTTCTTTGGAAACAAGAAGAGATTCTGAATATCGACCAGTGAGGACGCCAAATAGGAAGGATATCGCTCCATGATGGCAGCCTTCAACTCATCGCCTGATTCAACCTTCGCGTAAGCATCTTCGACAAATTCAAGATAAACCAGCGCATCATCAATGGCTTGTCTCGAACCTGTGTTTTCTCCATGCCCTGGCAATACGAGATCAAAGGATGTGTCGTTTCTCATCTCTTGAAGGCTCTTCTGCCAACCTTGGAAATTACCGTGACCGCAGAAGAGGTGACAGTTGTTATATAGCAAATCCTGAGCAATCAATACCTTTTCTTCAGGCAGGAAAATAGTCAGCATATTGTCCGACTCAGCATCGGTTACATGCCGATATTCCAAGGTAACTCCATCTATCGTCTCCTTAGATCCATCTGCAATAATGGAGTTTGGAACAACTTTTTCGGTAGGTACATGTTCGCCAAGTGAAGGTATGCTGATTTCGATAAAGAACTCACCCAGTTGGTCAATTTCGCCTTGCGTGCTTTTCAGTGAATAGAGTGGCACATCGCGGAACTGAAACGCGCCGAACCAATGGTCCGGATGCAGATGCGACACAATCATTCGATCAATTGGCTTGTCCAGTTTTTCTGCGTAGTCGCGTATCTCTTGTCCATAGATAACCGAACGCTGCCCATCGACAATGATCAGGCGCTCTGGCGTTTCAATGATATGCGTGGTGACACAACCTGTCAGATCAGGACTGACATAGCTATGTATTTTCGTGTTCTTGAACTCGGTTACTGTCATGGACCCATTCACGACCGGCGCTCTGCCCTGACCGAGTGGACCGCCTCCGAGTGTTCCGGCTTTCACAATGGCCGGAGCACCCACAATTAGGGAGCTTGCTACCGCACCTTGTACAAAACCTCGTCGGCTCATTTTTAGATCTTTCATGCGTCTCATTACCTCTATCTCGTTAAAAGAACGTTGCTACTTGCTTTAATTACCTACTAGTTGGTAGGCTTCGAAGTTAAAAAAAAGGACTACTAAGATCTACTGAAGTTGAGCCAGGAGTGAATCCCCCAAGCGCTTGAAAACAGCCTCATCACCCATTCCGTTGGCGATCAATAAACCGCCCTGCAATGCGGCTAAAAACACACTGGCTTGCGCCTGGGCGGAACCTTCAAAATTTAATTCGCCCGCACTTTTACCGGCACCCATTACTTTGGCTAACCAATCCACGTGCTCTTTGAAAAAAGACTTCAGAGACGGCGCCAAGTCGTCAGGCAAGGCACCGACATCTGATGCCATCATCCCGCCCAGACAAATCTGATTTTTCTTCAAGGTGTTTGCATACAACTGCGTATAGCGTTTTAGCCGCTCCATACTGCTATCCACACTCGACTCTATGGTGCCAATGGCGGCGATAAACCCTGACCTGTAGCGTTCAAGCAGTTCCGTCTCCAGATCGTGCTTGGATGGGAAGTGATAATGGATACTGGCTTTTCTAACACCCAATTCGGAAGCAATATCGGCATAGCTGTAGGCATTGAACCCTCGCGTTTGCGCCAGAGCCTGGGCACTATCCAGAATATGATCTCGTGTCGATTGCTTTACCATGATTCAATATTATCTACCTACTAGTAAGTTGTCAACTTGCCTTCGGCGTTTTTTGTGGACTTGCTAACATCATTTTAGACCCATGAAGAATTCTGACCCGGACAAACTCGAAAAACTGGTCGCTACCGCGAGGGCCGACTACGCCAGTCGCGAAAATGGTTATCGCCAGCAAGCATTAAAACTCTATCCGTGGATTTGCGGGCGCTGTGCGCGGGAATTCACCCGCGCCAATGTGCAGGAACTCACCGTACACCACCGCGACCACAACCACGACAATAACCCGACCGATGGCAGCAACTGGGAATTGCTGTGCGTCTACTGCCATGACAACGAACACCAACGTCTTGTTGAACAGCCGACGTCCAGCGATCAAGAGCAAGCAGAGCTCGCGAAGCACCAACCGTTCGCTGATCTGAAATCATTGTT
>CAYUZB010000189.1:0-4071 GCA_964449565.1 uncultured Granulosicoccaceae bacterium
CTGGTATGGTCAACCGCCATCAGTCTGCACGAACATGGCGTCATTACACCGGAAATCAATCTATCCGGTGTCGGCGGCGTATTCGATGCTGACAATAATCTTGTTCCTGCAACCATCGTCACTAGTTGGCGAACCGTGTTTGCGCTCGACGCAGAGGCAGGCGATCAGGCTGAAGAATTTGATTTTGCCTTAAGGAACGATCTCGGTAACAGACGCCCCTTGCAGGTTGCAACACTGGCAACCGAGACGCTACGCAAAGTTGACCGTAAAGCATTTCGTGGTTGGCGTGTACGCGATTCCGACAGTGGCAGAGGCTATTACCTTGATCCGGCCAATAGCGGTTATGCCTATACCAGCCGCACCTTGAACTGGCCACAGTTTGATGTAGCGTTCACCCGTAGCAAGGACTGCGAACAACATGCCCTGCACAATGATCAAACGTGTGGCCGCTCGCTTGATAACTTTATCAATGGCGAAAACCTTGGCGAATCTGTCACCTTGTGGCATCAACAGAGCCGAGTCTGGCAACCGCGACAGGAAGATTCACCAGTTATTTCATCGATCTCCTTGAATTTCGATTTGTTGCCGTTTGAATGGACTGCGCAGTCTCCTTTCAATGTGGGGCAACCCTGATGCTGACACCCATGCTGAGGTTGCTCTTCTCCTTGCTATTGTTTAACGGCTTGATCTCCTGGTCCCATGCACAAGAGATAACCGCGCCGCGTTGCAGTGGCGACGAGCGCATCACCGAGCATTTTGACAATGGCGCTGTCTGGGATTTTTGCTGGGAATCTCGCGTACGCGAAAATCTGGTATTGAGCGATGTGTTCTATACGCCACCGGATGGGCTACCACAGCGGGTTCTGAGCTCTGCACGTTTAGGGCAGCTGCACGTTGCCTATGACGACAATATCGTTACCTATAATGATGTTACGCAGTTCGGGCTTGGCGGTGATTTTCTGACCGAACTGACCGAGGCGGATTGCCCCTTTGGCGAACGCCTTCGCGTACAAACACGCTATGGCATTTGCAAATGGCGCAATGACAACAAGCAGGGCTACCGAACCCCAGGGCGTTCCGTCAAAGCCGCCAGTCTGAACCTCTTTTCAATATCGCAAGTCGGTGCTTATGCCTATATCTCCAGTTGGTCGTTCTATGCCAATGGAGCCATTGAGCCGAGTATCGGTGCAACCGGTGCCTTGCAGCGGAGTTCCGAGGAAACGAATACACCCTATGGACGTTTGCTGCAGGGGGATTCTGAAAACCTCTGGTTATCCCATACACATAATTACTACTGGCGCCTGGACTTTGATCTTGGCAGCCAGTCTGATGATGATCATGTCGTAGAGACCAGTCATCGAGCCGATGCGTCCGGATTACGTCAGACAATTGAAACTCAATTTGACCACGAAGTCGCACGCCGTATTGATCCCGAATCACAACTGTTCTGGACCGTGTACGAACATGATGCCGACGATGCCTTTGGCTATCGTATCGAGCCCGTACGCCATGGACACAATTTCGAGCGAAAGGAGGTCGAACCCTTCACTGACTATGATTTCTTTGTCACCGTTGCCAGCGACTGCGAACGCTATGCCAGTCAGAACTCACGCTTTAACCCCGAGTGCGCCGATGATGTTCTGCAATACACCAACGAACAATCGCTCGACAACGCTGACCTGGTCGCCTGGTATCGAGTTGCCTTCCACCATGTACCGCGCAGTGAAGATCAACGCAATATGCATACGCACTGGGATGGCTTTGTGCTGGACCCAATCAATATGCTGCCAGGCACCAATGAGCTGTCACAGGCGGACAATTCACCACCGGTCTTGACCGGACCAACATCGTTCAACCACAACCCAGGCGAACACGTGCACACGCATATGTCAGCAGACGATGCTGACAATGATGTACTGACGTATACCGCAAGCGGACTACCACCCGGCATCACTTTCGATGTACGCGGACACTTTAACGGCAGCCCCACCACAGCCGGTGTATATCGCGTCAATGTAGTTGTCAGTGATGATCTGGCGAGCGATCAGCAGGAGCTCGTCTGGACGGTGGGTAGTACTGAGAGTAAAGGTGGTGCGGGTTTTTGGGTATTGCTGATTTGTGGCTTGCTTGGGGGTTTTCGCTTTCTCGTTTCTAATCAAAGCCCGGATAAGACAATTCAACAATGTCGTAGTGAATAACACGACCATCGACAGTAATCGTGACACTATCATCCACTCGCTTTTTCAACAGTGCCTGTGACAGCGGCGAATCGATGCTGATGTATTTCTTCGCCGTATCTATTTCATCAGCACCGACCAGACGAACCGTTTTGGTTTCACCCTCTGACTCAAGTGTGACGACACAGCCGAAATAGATCGCATCTGCTGCATCCTTTCGCTCAACGATGGTCAGATCCGGCAGGCGCTTTTGCAAGTAACGAATACGCCGATCTATTTCTCGTAGTTCCTTTTTACGATAGATATACTCGGCGTTTTCGGACCGGTCACCTTCTGCAGCTGCTGCAGTGACCGCCGCGGTGACCTCTTTGCGTCGTTGCCACAACGCTTTTTGTTCACTTTGCAGTTTGTCAAATCCGCTCTGAGTAATATAAGGAGAGGATTTTGGCTGTGGTGGACGATACCGGCTCATCAGGTTTGGATGCTAGCTCGATACTAGTCGACGCAAAATACTACAGATCGCCAAACTCACCTTGCACATACTCCGGCAACTGATCTTTCGGCGGCAAGGGTACGGCTTTACCGTTTGCATCGACGGACACGAAAGTAAAGGTCGCGGCTGTCACCTTCTCTCTCTGGCCAATTCGTTCACGGCGCACCCAGGCCTCGACCAGAATATCCATTGATGATTTTCCGACTCTGGTCAAGGTGGTATATACACCCAGAATGTCACCGACCTTGACTGGGCGGTAAAACTCCATGCTGGCAATTGCGGCAGTCACGACTCGCCCTTGCGCTCGTTGACCTGCGCAAATACCGGCAGCCATATCCATTTGTGACAATACCCAGCCACCAAAAATATCGCCAGCGGGATTGGTATCTGCGGGCATCGCGGTGGTCCGAATGGTTGGTGAGCGATAGGAGCTTTTTTCAGAAGATGTATTGGACATGATATTGAAGATACTCGTTAGCAGTGGAATTATAACGCAGTGAAATAACGTGGCATACCCGCCAGGCGGTTCTTTCAGGCCTAAGTTTACAGTAAGTCAAACTCCAGCTTCCAACCCCGCTGACCACGTTTTAATATCGCTATTTTCAATCCCGCTATACGCGAAATTTGACGTTGGTTTGGCTTGAGACGCTGTTTAACGGTTGATGTGTTCTTTCTCAGCAGTGGTCATTGAAATCACCCTGATCCGTTTGATTCAGACCAGCCATGCAGTTCTGCATTTTCTGAAGTGTGCATTACCCTGCGATTTCAGCATGTTACATCCACTTCATTGTGTCTACATTTTTACCGATTACATCAAGTAACAGAGATAACGTATGTAACGCGGTATAAAACGATGTCTTCAAGATATTTCAAGTTTGTAGTTGGAATTTATTTTTTAGCAATAATAGCAGGCTGCGGCAATAGTACCCCCGAAGACGCATCACCTGACTTGGGCAGTGCAACTCCCACTTCGCATAGCCCATGGAGTCCAAACACTAGTTACCTGGTGAACGATACCGTCGTCTACGATGGCCAAATCTATATCAATGTACAAGCGACCGTGGGTTCAGAGCCTCCCTCGTCTGATTCATCGCATTGGGCACTGGTTACTTCATCTTCCCAAGCGAGCCCTTCTGTCCCTGACGAAAACGAAACTGTTCAAGAGTTTTCCAAACTTACGGGTAATGACGGAGAAATCGGACCACCGGGACCGCCTGGAGCTCCGGGGATAAATTGGCAAGGTCCCTGGGCAAGTAATACCAACTATATCGTGAGCGACGCTGTGTCGTTCGATGGCCGTAGTTATATCGCCATTCAAGCAACAACCGGTTTGCAAGTTCCCACCGACACCAATTATTGGGAGGTGCTGGCGGAAAAAGGAAGTGATGGTATTGTCGGCGC
>CAYUZB010000190.1:0-1153 GCA_964449565.1 uncultured Granulosicoccaceae bacterium
ATTTTCGTCGCGGAACGTGAACCAATTCGGGCAATGGGACATATCATCGATGTATTCGTTGATGCTTCTACTGAGCGGCCGATACGTATTCCAGACGAGTTCCGTCAGGCGCTCGGTAGCTTGCAAGTTACCGGGTAAACTGGCCTCCGAGCAACCCCGAACCTGGAAGGTTTGAAGTGACTGGTGGTGTAGCGAAAACCGAACAGAGTGTCGATGGGCCAATTTTGCAGGGTCGGCAGACTCCGGATGTTGAGACGCCGGAAGAGCAGCCGCCCATAGCCCCAGCGGCAGTATTGTGCCTTGCCGCCGTTATTTTCGCGGTACTTGGGTTGAACCACTGGAAGGAAGTACCGGTGACAACGTCTGCTTCGGTGATCGAATTCGATAATCTCGTCACTTTGACCGCGCCTCCGTCCAGATTTGCAAACCTTGTCGCATCCCTGGAAAAACTAGGCAAGGGTTTACAGCGCAACTCGGCTATAAATTCGCCCTTGAATCCGTCACTGGAACAACAGTTTACTCCTGCACCAAGGCCCCCAACGAGCTTCAAGGTCGCGAACTTGCCGGCCATGGTGTTCAATGAAGTACAAGGCGACCAGTGGTCAATGCCGAAAGTGTCGTTCCCGCAAATGATAGCCCCGGATATGCACAAGACATATTCGGACGACTGGAAACCGATGATCAGTTGGCGCAAAACATCCAATGGCGAATCTTTTTTACCCGTCGCTAGAGTCCGTTGTGGGGGTTTGTCTCCTCAGGCGGTTGCCCGGCGTGTAGACAGGTTTGATGTTTTGATCAATCAATTTGCACGAAAGTACGAGGTTGACCCTAATCTCGTCAAAGCCATCATTACGCGAGAATCCTGCTTCGATCAGTCAGCAGTCTCTCATGTTGGCGCGATTGGACTCATGCAATTGATGCCGGAGACTGCGCGCTGGCTCAAGGTCAAGAACCCGGCGAAGGCTGAGGCAAACCTTTCGGGAGGCGTTAGGTATTTTGCTTCCTTGCATAAAGAGTTCGGGACGCTGGAACTTGCTCTGGCGGCTTACAACGCCGGACCGGGCAATGTTCGTCGCTATGGCGGAATTCCGCCGTTTCGCGAAACCCAATCGTATGTCAAGACCGTGCTTGGTTTCTATCGACGTTACTCGGC
>CAYUZB010000190.1:1253-4000 GCA_964449565.1 uncultured Granulosicoccaceae bacterium
TCTTATCGGGACCCGCTCCGGCGACGGTAATTCATGATTTTCGCGGCAATGAGCTGGTAAACTCTGCGCGCTGAACCAGCGTTACTCATGACACCCGCACAATGCACGCGCTGTCCATCCATAATCTGACCAAAACCTACGGCTCCGATACCGTTGCCTTGCGCGGAATCGATCTCGATGTTCCAGTCGGCGACTTCTTTGCTTTACTCGGACCTAATGGCGCCGGCAAGTCCACCGCTATCGGCATCGTGACCTCACTGGTTAACAAAACCTCAGGGACGGTATCGGTATTTGGTCATGATATTGACAAGGAACTGGAAGCGGCCAAGGCCTGTATTGGCTTGGTACCGCAGGAATTTAACTTCAATGTGTTTGAACCCGTGTTGCCAACCCTCATGAATGTGGCAGGTTTCAATGGCATCCCGCGCAAGGTCGCACGTGTTCGTGCAGAGCATTATTTGAAACAGCTTGATCTCTGGGACAAGCGTAAATTACCAGCCCGCGCCTTGTCTGGAGGCATGAAGCGTCGCCTGATGATTGCCAGAGCACTGGTTCATGAACCTCGGTTGTTGATTCTGGATGAGCCTACGGCGGGTGTGGACATCGAGATTCGTCGCACAATGTGGGAGTTCCTGACCGAACTCAATGAGGAGCAGGGGACCACAATCATCTTGACCACGCACTATCTCGAAGAAGCCGAAGCGCTATGTCGAAATGTGGCGATCATTGACGGTGGCAACATTATTGAAAAAGGCAATGTCACTGAGCTCCTCAGTCAGTCTATGCTGGAGACATTCGTACTTGATCTGGCAAATCCGTACCCTGAACTTCCCGAGATTGAACCGTTTATGTTCAGGGCGCGTGCCGATGGCAGTATCGAGGTCGATATACCCAAAGGGCAGAGCCTCAATCGCCTGTTTGACGGCCTCACCGAGTCGGCTATCGAGGTCACAAGCTTGCGTAACAAGTCGAATCGACTCGAAGAGTTCTTTTTGCGTCTTGTGCAATCCTCGCAGAACGGGAAGGCGTCATGAATCGAATGCGCGAAGGGGTGGGTTTATCACCTGACACTGATTCAGTTGTCACTGATCGGCATGATCTTTTCAGGATGAACCGGATTGCCTACCAGACAATTGTGCGCAAGGAAATTCGGCGTTTTGCTCGAATCTGGGTACAGACGATTGTACCCCCGGCTGTGAATGCGCTGTTGTACATGGTTATCTTCGGCAGCTTGATTGGCTCGAAAATCAGCGAAATGGGTGGCTTTCGGTATATCGATTTCATTGTACCGGGGTTGATCATGATGTCGGTGATCATCAATTCGTATTCGAACGTTGTGTCCTCTTTCTTCAGTGCGAAGATGCAGAATTACATCGAGGAGCTTCTGGTGTCCCCCGTCGGTAATCTCACCATCATTGCCGGTTACCTGACTGGCGGCATGGCGCGGGGCCTCTTGGTCGGCTCTCTGGTCGCTGGCGTGTCTTTGTTCTTCAGCGATATCAGGCCGCAAAACCCGATCATCACGATCAGTGTTGCAGTATTGACATCAATCATGTTTGCCCTCGGTGGTCTGATCAATGCTGTGTTCGCCAAGTCCTTTGATGAAATATCGATCGTGCCGAATTTCGTGCTGACACCGCTAACCTACCTGGGTGGAGTTTTTTACTCGATTGCGCTGCTTTCACCGCTATGGCAAACCGTATCTTTGTTCAATCCGGTGCTATATATCGTCAACGGATTTCGTTACGGCATATTGGGCGTCAGTGATATACCAATATGGACAAGCTTTGGCGTTATAATCTCGTTTATTCTGGTGCTTGGAGCGATCGCTTACCGCTTGCTCAGCCGCGGCGTTGGTATCAAGCATTAGACTTTTTTTATTTTCACACATTCCATTTCGCCTAAAGGCAACACCAGCATGGCAACTGCGACAAAAACCCGCGAACCGACAATGGCTGAAACGGCCGATCGTCATCATCTGTATCAGGAGTCCGTTCAGAACCCTGAGTTTGAGCTTGATTTCATTGACGATACTTTCAAGGAAATTCGTGGTCGCAAACCCTTGTCCATGCGTGAAGATTTTGCCGGTACGGCAATTTCCTCGGTAGAGTTTGTCAAGCGACGTAAAGAAAACACCGCGATAGCCGTCGACTTTGATCCTGAAGTACTGGACTGGGGACGACGTAACAATGTCGCCAAACTTAACGATAATCAGAAGCAGCGTATTGAACTGATTCAGGAAGACGTACTGGATGTGGTCACCGAGAGGGTGGATATCCTGCAAGCCTATAATTTCAGTTACTGGTTCTTTCAAGAGCGGGCGACATTGCTGCATTACTTCAAGCAGTGTCATAAGGGATTAAAAGAAGATGGCTTGTTGTTTCTGGACGTGTTCGGCGGTTCGGAGTGTTACCAGACGCAAAAGGAAAAGCGCAAGGTCGATGGCTTCAAGTACATCTGGGAGCAGGCTGAATTCAATGCGATTACCAATGAGCTGAAATGCCATATTCACTTTCACTTCCCTGACAAGTCAAAGCTTAAAAAAGCCTTCAGCTATACCTGGCGGGTCTGGGGCGCGCGCGAACTCAGAGAAATTCTGGCTGAGGCCGGTTTCAGCGAATCCATTGTCTATCGTCAGGAATTTGATGAGAAAACCGACGAAGCGCTTGATGAGTACATCGCTACCGATGAAGCGGAAGATTATGCCTGTTGGCTGGGGTATATCATCGCCAAACCCTGAGCGGGTT
>CAYUZB010000191.1:0-3921 GCA_964449565.1 uncultured Granulosicoccaceae bacterium
GCTGGGCCGACACACTGGACCGGGACACACTCGCAAGCTATGTCGAACCACCCAACGAGCTGGGTGAAAAATTGAACGACACCGGGGTCTGGTCGATTATTGATCGTACAGGTACTGAGGCCGGATATATTTTCGAAACGGAACCGCTCGCGCCTTTACCCGGTTTTTCTGGCGCAGCGATCAATGTGCTGGTGACATTGAACCCTGAAGGTCAATTTCTCCGAGCTGACTTGATTGAGCATAACGAGCCAATTTTTGTCTCTGGATTAGGTGAAGCATCCTTTCATGAATTCATGCTGCAATACAGTGGGCTGTCAATCTTTGACACCATTACTGTCGGTGTTCCCTATGGCTCAGGCGACCGCGATGGCTCGGGGCAAATCTATCTCGACGGCGTTACCAAGGCGACGGCCTCGGTTCGCATTGCGCACGAATCCATCCTTGCAGCCAGTCTTGCTGTCGCGCGTGAGCGAATGCAGGGACTGGCAGGTGGCCCCTCGCCTAGCCCGAAGCGCGGTGAAAACGGACCAACGCTCGACTGGAGCGCCCTTGTCGAACAGGGTATTGCACAGCGCCACGTCATCTCTAACGCCAAGCTACAAGCAGCCTTTGCCAATTCACTGTGGGAGGACGACGATGAAGTGGCATTAGCAGAACCAGAAGGCAACTACCTAGATCTCTGGGTCATCGATATCGGACCCGATGCCATTGCCCGGGCGGTCTTGGACGCCGACACGCTGGCCGCGCGCGATCAATTTATGTCAATTTCTGAGCATGCCGAGCCGATTCTGTTACTCGCTAATGGTCGCCATGGCCTGGTTTCGGAAGAGTTTGTTCGCAACACCTCACCTGATCTGCTGCTGGCCGAGCAAAGCGGGCTGCCCATCGCCCTGCGTCATGCAGATATTGAAGTTGCGACCGCACCGGGTCTGCCGGATTTCGAGCATCGCTTGATGATTCGTACTGACCGGCGATTGGGTTTTAATCCTACCCGTGAATGGGACCTCATCATCCGCGCCATTCGCCGACATGGTTCGTTTATGCCGGAGCTCGGTGTGCAGGAATTTCGTGCAACGCAATCAACGTCCGCTGATTTTTTTATTGAACCAACAGCCTCAGTGACACGCCCCGTTTGGGTTGAAAGTTTGCTGGCTCGACGCATCGATCTGGCCATTCTAGGCGTGTTTCTAACTCTATTAATGGGCGCGTTATTGTTTCGCCAGAGCTGGCTTGCCGCAGCGCAGCGGTTGCGTCCATACCGACTGGGCATCCTCGGCTTCATGGTGATTTTCATCGGTTGGTGGGGACAGGGACAGCTTTCCATTGTCACTGTGATCGGTACATTGCGCGCGACGGTCGAGGACACGGGATTTTTATTTTTATTGTATGACCCATTTTCATTGCTGGTATGGGCAGCGGCCATCATTGGTTTTTTTGTGTGGGGGCGTGGATTGTTCTGCGGCTGGCTTTGCCCTTACGGTGCGCTGCAGGAATTTACCGATCGGTTAGGTCGGCTACTTGGTATCAAACGAAGGCGAGTACCAGAACGTATAGACCGCTGGCTGAAAGGAGTGAAATATCTTCTGCTTGCATTGTTGATCGTCACCGGCTTTATCGCTCCGGTACTGAACGATCTACTCGTTGAGATCGAGCCGTTCAAGACTGCGATTACGGTGGGCTTTATGCGTGAGTGGTGGTACGTTGCCTACGCACTGGGCTGGCTGGTATTGGGACTGCTCTGGTTCAAACCCTTCTGCCGTTATGTCTGCCCGCTGGGTGCATTCATGGCGATAGGTGGATTCTTGCGACTGCGCCGCTGGATACCGCGCCGTACCGAGTGCGGCAGTCCGTGCCAATTATGCAAGGTGCAGTGCAACTATAATGCAATTGAAAAGAGTGGTCGTATCGTTTACAGCGAGTGCTTTCAATGCCTCGATTGTGTGTCCATTCATGATGATTCAAAACAATGCGTGCCGCTGATACTGCATGATCGCCGCGAGTTACGCGTGATGCATGAGATAAACGAAAAACGCGAGGTAAAGGTATGAAAGCGACACGCCGCCGATTCCTTGCAGTGTTTGCCAGCGCCACACTAACTACCGCCACGTCTCGCAAAGAGCAGATGACTCGTCAGCGCTTTTACGCTCTGGGAACTGAAGCGCAAATCACACTGGTTGGCAGGCGCACACAGGCGGAAGCGGCCTTAAAGGCATGCCGAAAAGAAGTCACCGCCATCGAAGCCGCCTTTAGCCTCTATGACTCTGACTCGCTGTTGTCGAGGCTCAACCGCGACGGATACGTTAAACCCAATACAATTTTTTCCACGCTGGTGACGCATGCACGGGAGATGGCAAAAGCTACAGGTGGTGCTTTCGACCCCACTATTCAGCCAGTGTGGCAAGCACTTGCAACCGATAGCGATCTCAACCAAGCTCGAAAGCTGATTGATTGGCGCAGTTTGATGCTAAAGCCAGGTAGGGCTCACTTTTCACGCCCGAGAATGGCAGCAAGCTTTAACGGCATCGCGCAAGGTTTCGCAGCTGATCGAGTGTCGAGCATCCTTGCACAGCACGGTTTTGATAACACACTGGTAGATCTCGGCGAGTTTGCAGCGCATGGCACTAAGTGGGGAAGACCCTGGCTTATAGGGTTACGTGAACCGATGACAGGACACATAGTCACTGAAATCGAGGCGACTGCCGGCGCCATTGCAACCTCGGAACCAAACGGCACGCTTATTAAGGGGCACCAACATATCATCGACCCACTTGGACGAACAGGCGAGCGCTGGACCTCTGTGACAGTAGAGGCGCATGAGGCCTGGCGCGCTGATGCACTATCCACGGCCATTGCGGCGTCTCCCAAACGAAATGCGGAAGACCTGCTTGTCACAGGAAATGCTAGTCGTGCCTGGTTGACAGACGCCTCTGGCACCTTGCATCAATGGCGAAAAATATAAAGCACCACGTTGGTATTTTTCAAGGTTTTATAATGATCAACGTAGAGTTTCTTCTAAGAATGCTGTGCTTTCGAAAAGTACTCACATACCTCGGCATGGACACAAGGTGTTAGCAGTGTGTTTTCGTGCCATGATTCACAAAAGTATCAGAGTGCTTTAACGTGAGAATATTGAGTCACCTTTTTCCGACTCGGGGTAGAATCAAACTCACAAAACCAGAATGCTGACACGGCGATTTTCAATCAGGTTGATTAATTTTTTGGCTCAACGAATTCAGTCTTTTGCAGCGATTGCATACTTACTGTGTTTTGCTTTGTACCCTTTAATTTTTTCATCTTTTGGCGTGAAACCACAGTACAGGTACAATACAGGCACAATTTGATATCCATCACTACCTGTCTACATTTATTTTATGACGCACTAGGTACTTTTCATGAGCTGGATTTTCAGCGCCATATTTTTTGCGATGCATCCCAGCTAATAAGACAAAGTGTCTCGTGCAGAAATGGCGACTAACGTACTCTCCTGACTACGTCTTTTCCCACTTGAGAGCACCCGCCAAGGATGTCCGGTTTTTCATCCAGCCACAGTGAGCTAACCGAGCCACGAGCAATATTATCAAGAGGTGCGCGATGTGTGATGTTAACGCTCACCTTGCTAGCAAGTATTAACTACACAAGCACAGCAACAGCCTGTACCGTCGGTTCAGATAACAACTGTGCCGGTAGTGCCGAAACTGATGCCACGTCTACACAAGTCCGCAATAGAGCAGGCACTCGAGTAGGAAACCCAATCAGCCTTATTACTGGTAACAAATACCAGCATGAAACAGACTACGATCTCAAAGGATCTCGACTCGCATTCCATCGACACTACAACAGCCGAAATACTGATTTCAATTTTGGACATGGAAATGGTTGGACAGCCACTTTTAATGCGACGTTAAAACGCGTCAATTCAAC
>CAYUZB010000192.1:0-3836 GCA_964449565.1 uncultured Granulosicoccaceae bacterium
CTATACGTATGATGCGCTCAAAAGGCTCAATGCAGGCTATCGATTCGTTAACCCTGATGGTCGGTCCTACCGTAGCGACAAAATCAGCCTGTTGTCCCTTGACGAGCTACTCGAACAGTATCCAACGAAGCGGATCAATATCGACATCAAGGACAACGCTTTGGACGCGGCTGACGCGGTGGCAAACTGCATCGATAAACATGACTGTGCTCAGCGGGTAAATGTCGGCAGTTTCAATTCAGTGCCATTGCAGCATTTCCGCAATCGGGCACCGCTGGTTACCACCGCAGCAACGCAACGAGAAGTGGCTGCCTTGTATTTTTCGCGATGGTCACCGCATGGGCGCACAGATGAATCGCCACTACCCTATCAATACTTGCAAATCCCCGTTCGCTACATCGGTCTACCACTGGCAACTTCAGCGTTCATCAACTTCGCCAAACGCCGATCAATCAAAACGGTTTACTGGACTCTAAATGATGCACAACTGATACAAGCCACGCTCGATGCGGGCGCACAGGGTATCGTCACTGATCGACCGGATATTGCAGCGCCACTGATACAGGCCAAATACGAAGCCCTATAGTATTCCGGCAATTGATTGGGGTTGGAACAGCTTCAGGATCAGGCTGCAAGACGCGTCATTTCTTCGCAACCGAGAGACGCTGCGAACAACTCAAGTATCGCTACCTCGGCTTGTGCAATATGTCCGTCACTGCGTACAATTTCAACGCAGTGCTGAACAAAGGCCAAACGAATTGGTTTAGGTTGGACATACAAAGTCTGAAAGGCTTCCTCCAGCTCTTTGACGATACCCGTTTCAGATGCCGTTCTACGCGGGTATTCGTCTTGTGTATAGCATGTCAACAAACGTTTGAACTGTATTTCAAGTTCTTCCGGGGAAGCTCCAGAGGTTTCGACCATCAGTGAGAGCAACAGCGCAAACTCTTCCCCCATGCTGTCAAAATTTTTCGCGCGGCGAGCTTCGGCACACCTACCTGATTCGTCTGCCAGTGTTTCCACAATCGGGAATTCCACATCAAGCTTGCGTCGTACCAACTGCAAGGTTGCATAGCTTATCAAATCGTGTTGATCATCTGTTGCGAGCAGCTTTTCAAGCTTCAACATGATCAGCCGTCGATTATCGACTTTGATCGCCGAGCGCAAGATCGCCGCGCAATGATCGATTATGCCCAATTGGCTCTCGCTGAGTTCACTCTTAAGGTTTGCGACAGATTCCTTGACACGATCAGCGAAACCCTGATTGAAACTGAAGGCCAGCGAACTCAGGAAAGCGTGACGCCTGAATGCCTCTTCGGGTGCGAAAACTGCGAAGATAGCTGCTAGGCAACTCGCTTCATCAGGCAACATCAACAGCACCCGATCAGACAGTACCGATTCGTTGATATCCATCGTAATGATCTGATGTGAATCCTGATCCGTTGATGCGAATATGGACAACCCACCATTCGATTCGCCAACGCCGCCACTTAACAAGTGCGCCCCTGCAATTGCACTTGATGCACTACTACGAAGTTTCTTGAATTTTTCAGCGTCACGGATTACTTGCCGCTGCTTGACTTCAAAATGAGGCTCGACAACATCGATGCGCTTTTGCACTGGCGGGTGCGTAGCAATTATTCTGGCGAAAATATTGCGGACATCACCACTTTGAAAACATAGATGAGCAAGTTCCTCCGCATGCGAAGAATGCAGCGGTACTTCCTCGTCTGCATCACGAATAGTCGCCAACGCTGAGGCCAAGGCATACGGGTTACGCGTGAACTGCACCGCAGATGCATCTGCCAGATATTCTCGCTGGCGCGTAAAGGCTGATCGAATCAAACGCCCCGCGAAAACACCGATACTGCCAAACCCGCGTAAAAGATAACCGACGATCATGGCAGGATGAAACTGCAAATCGGGAGATTTGTACAACAACACCCGACCCACTTCATCTATCGCCATCAAACCACCCAAAGCAATCAGCAAGCGCATGTTCAGCGGCAAATCTCCACTGGTGATATGTCCAAACTCATGCGCGACAACGCCCTGGAGCTGATCCCGATCAAACGTGTCCAGAGCGCCCTGGGTCACCACAATCGCGAATTTGCCAGAATGCATACCAACAACAAATGCGTTGATGCTCGATTCATTGCGCATTACGTATGCAGCCGGTTGCGGCGTTCGAGAGGCGATTGCCATTTCGGCGACGATATTGAGAAATTGCTGCTCAGCTTCGAATCGAGACCGGTCAGCTGCGAGGGTTGCGCCGAAACGCCTGGCAAGAACTTCACCGCCGGCTCTGACATCAAGCGCTCGAAAAAAGCAGCCCGCTAAAACAGTAAGCCAGACAATTCCTATCAATACCATCGCAGGCGTTGACAGATAGAGCAAGCTGTTTGATTCGCCAAGCAACATGGAGAACAGGGCGATGCTCACGTGGATGACCAACGCCATTGCCAACAAAGCCAACACGAAACCCACCAGCAACCAATTAGACTGGCGTCGGCGACTGTCCTGATGATCAAAGAAATTCATTTAATGGTTAACCGAAAAACGATGCCTTGCAACAAACTGGCATGACTTCTCATCCTGGTATCAGGCGAATGATACGTTCAGTTTTTCACGAGCAGCCGGCTCAACAACTTCAAACAGGTCTGCTTCTTCAAATGAGAAAGCTATTGCGATCAACAATGCTGGGAATTGTTCACGTGCGATGTTGTACATCATCACCGAATCACTATAAGCCTGCCGTGCAAAGGAGATACGATTCTCGGTGGAAGCAAGCTCTTCGTGTAGAGCAATCATCTGCTGATCCGCTTTCAGATCGGGGTAATTTTCCATGACCATATTCAATCGGCCAATTGCGGAATCCAGAGCACCTTCGGCGACCGCCAACGCACCAATGGCACCGGCATCGCCTGGAGAATCGGACGCTTCGGCACAGCGCTGATGCGCGGTATTACGCGCCTGCGTAACGGCTGTCAGTGTATCGGCCTCATGTTTCATGTAGGCGCGGGCCGTCTCGACCAGATTTGGAATCAATTCGTAACGTCGTTGCAGTTGAACTTCTATCTGAGAGAAGCTGTTGAGAAAGCGATTTCTCAAGGTGATCAGACGGTTGTAAATCAGCACGACAAGCGCTGCAACGGCAACTGCCAAAATCAAGAATAGGGTTCCTGCGCCCACGATGGATTCTCCAACAATACCTAGCATCCTTTAGCGGCTAGGCTTTAATGTTCTTGATGATGACAATATTGCGTCGGCCGTCACGCGTGCAATTATCAAATAGTTATCACGAGGATATTATCCAAAACATGATGTGTATCTCATCGATAGCCATTTTTTTTGCGTCAAAATTAAGGTATTGAGAGAGCACTAATCCATATGCTAATCTGTCATTTAAGTAGCGAACCGGCTTTAGTATTGACAGACAAAATTATGAAGATTTACGAACCAATCGCGATTTCTCTTTTTACTGTCCTTGTACTTGGAGCGAGCTTCTTCGTTGGCAAGAGTGTCGGTTATCACGAGGCGATGACACAAAGTGAAAATACCAAACTAACGAGAACGCAAATTGTTTCCAACGAACCAAACAATTGAGTTTGCTCCACCGCCTCTCGGAATGGATGTCAATCGAGCTTCATCTCATAGCCCAACAAGCTTATAGCAGCCTGTAACTGCAAGTCCGGCACAGCTAACAAGGCATCGGCTCTGCTTGAACCTATTTTTTTCCTTAATTGATCCGCATCAAGAGACGCTCTGAATGCGCGGGTTTGTTCGCTGACATTGAGCGATCCAGTCTCTCGATACAATGCATGTGGCGCCGTGGG
>CAYUZB010000193.1:0-3624 GCA_964449565.1 uncultured Granulosicoccaceae bacterium
GAACCACGCTGAACGGCGAAGGCCTGCAGCACGAGGACGGTCATTCACTGATACTGTCGAGCACGATTCCGAACTGTATCAGTTACGACCCCTGCTTCGGTTACGAAATGGCGGTGATCATTCACCACGGTATGACACGCATGCTCGAGAAGAAAGAAAGCGTGTACTACTACCTCACCGCGATGAACGAGAACTACGTGCACCCTGCCATGCCTGATGGTGTTGAGGAAGGCATTATCAAAGGCATCTACCGCTTGCGCGAAGCTGGCGGCGCACAATCGTCCAAAATGAAATTTGACCACAAGGTTCGCCTGCTCGGTGGTGGCACAATCTTGCGTGAAGTCATGGAGGCCGCAGAGATACTTGAGAAGGATTGGAACATCGGCGCCGAGATCTACAGCATTACCAGTTTCAACGAATTGGCTCGTGATGGCCTTGAGGTGGAACGCTGGAATATGTTGCATCCTAATGACACGCCACGGGTGCCTTATATCACTCAAGTTTTAGGCGATGATGACAGCCCTGTGATCAGCTCGACCGACTACATGAAATCTTATTCGGATCAAGTACGTAAGTATGTGCCCGCTACATTCACCGCACTCGGTACCGATGGGTTTGGCCGATCCGATACCCGCGAAAAACTTCGCGAGTTCTTTGAAGTCGATCGACGCTACGTAACTGTCGCCGCTTTGTATTCCTTATCGCTTGATGGAAAAATCGATTCGGCAACGGTCGCCAAAGCCTTACAGCAGTACACGATCGATCCCGACAAACCGAATCCAGCGACGGCTTGAGGGGACAACAAATGAGCGATAACACCGCAAGTATTGATATCACCGTGCCTGACATTGGTGATTCCGAAAGTGTCGAAGTCATCGAACTACTGGTTGCCGTAGGTGACGAGGTCGCTGTCGACGACTCACTGATTACCCTTGAAAGCGACAAGGCCAGCATGGAAGTGCCGGCAAGCGCTGCTGGTACCATCGAGTCATTGACGGTTTCGGTTGGCGACAAAGTCAGCAGCGGCGATGTCATCGGCAAGATGAGTGCAGCTGCGACTGGTACAGCGCCTGAGCCTGCCGCTGCTGAGACAGCGGAAGCAGAGCCTGAGCCAGCAGCAGCCGAATCTGCAGCGACAAGCGACGCGGCGGTAACACCTGAAGTAGCAAGCGCTCCAGCGCCAGAAGCCGCGGCACCCCAGGCTGACGCATCCCGGTCCAAATCGCCGACTGCTCACATCAGCGACGAATCCATGCGCAAGGCTCACGCAAGCCCCGGCGTACGTCGCTACGCTCGCGAACATGGCAGCGATCTCTCACTGATCACTGGCACCGGACCCAAAGGACGCATACTCAAATCCGATGTGATTGGCTTTATCAAGCAATCCATGGAAAGTATGAATTCAAGCTACGGCGCAGGTGGGCCTGGCTTGGCGGGTGGCGGCGCGGGCATTCCACCGATCCCAGAAGTTGACTTCACGAAATTTGGTGAGGTTGAAAGAGTCGAACTTGGCCGCATCAACAAGCTCAGTGCGCAAAACCTGCACCGCGCCTGGCTCAATCTACCCATGGTCACGCATCACGACGAGGCAGACATCACCGAGATGGAAACCTTTCGTAAGGAACTCAAGAGCGAATGGAAGGAAGGTGATGCGAAAGTCACCGGCCTTGCCTTTCACATGAAAGCACTGGCCAAGACACTCAAGGCATTTCCAAAATTAAACTCATCAATATCCGCTGACGGACAGGCACTGTTTTACAAAAAGTACTACCACATCGGTATTGCTGTCGATACGCCGAATGGTCTCGTTGTACCGGTGTTTCGGGATGTCGATAAAAAGAGCATTAGCGAACTGGCTGTCGAGATGGCAGACGTCAGCGCCCGCGCTCGCGCCAAGAAACTCAAGCCCGATGAAATGCAAGGTGCCAGCATGACCATTTCAAGTCTCGGTGGCATTGGTGGTACGGCGTTCACACCCATTGTGAATCCGCCAGAGGTGGCAATTCTCGGTATTACGCGAGCGCGCATGCAACCTGTATGGAACGGTAGCGAATTCATACCGCGTCTGATGTGCCCACTAGATCTGACCTACGATCACCGGGTAGTTGATGGTGCGGATGCCGCTCGCTTCATGGCTCAATACGTACAAGAAGTCGGCGATGTCAGACGCCTTATTTTGTAAGCGACTTTTACGTCAAGCTACACACTCAACTTTCGTCAAGCTACACACTCACCAGACTACACAAACATCATGAGTGAACTACAGACCATCAAAATACCCGATATCGGTGATATCGACGATGTTGAAGTTATTGAGGTGTTGGTCAGCACCGGCGACACCATCGCACCTGAAACGTCATTGATCACGGTTGAGAGTGACAAGGCAAGCATGGAGATCCCCTCTCCGGTTGCGGGCGTTGTTACCTCGGTACTGATCAATACCGGCGACAAGGTATCCACGGGTAGCGATATTCTGGTTGTTGATGTTGCCGCTAGCGACGCTGCTAGCGACGGCGCAACTGACGATAGTGCAGCTAGCAATGATGCGTCGAGTTCGGAGGCTGCTGTTCAAACGGCATCTGAATCAACGGCGGATGCCACCAGCAAAGCAAGCGAATCTGCGAGTAGCGCCGCGTCAACTGGCAACGCAGCAGCGCCTGCCATTGATGCGCATCCCGATGCCTATGATCTCGTTGTACTTGGTGCCGGTCCCGGTGGTTACACGGCAGCATTTCGAGCAGCTGATCTTGGTTTGAACGTAGCATTGATCGAGCGCTATCCTGATCTCGGTGGTGTTTGTCTGAACGTTGGCTGCATTCCGTCAAAAGCCCTGTTACATACTGCCGCTGTCATTACCGAGGCTTCGTCCTTGGCGGCACACGGCATCAGCTTTGGCAAACCCGACATCGATATCAACAAACTTCGCGGATTCAAGGAAGAGGTCATTGGCAAACTGACCGGAGGACTGGCTGGCCTGGCCAAACAACGCAAAGTGACCGTTATGCACGGACTTGCTGAATTCTCATCACCGACCAGCCTTGCTGTTGGTGACGAGACAGTACATTTCAAACAAGCCGTTATTGCCGCAGGTTCATCCAGTATTCGCATTCCTGGCTTTCCCTATGATGACGAACGTTTGATCGATTCAACCGGTGCGTTGGAATTGACTGATATACCAAAACGCCTTCTGGTAATCGGTGGCGGTATCATTGGATTGGAAATGGGCTGTGTTTATTCAGCTCTGGGCAGTCAGGTTACCGTCGTCGAGTTATCAGACGGTTTGGTGCCCGGGTGTGATCGTGATCTGGTACGTCCGTTACAGAAGCGTCTTGAAAATGATTTTGAGAATATCTTCATCGGCTCTGGGGTTACCGCCGTCGAATCTGCCAAAGACGGTCTGAAAGTCAGCTTCGAGGGCGGCAAGGCGCCAGCCACAGACACATTTGATCGCGTGCTGCTCGCTGTAGGCAGAAGCCCCAATGGAAAATCGATCAACGCAGAAGCCGCCGGCGTGGAAGTCGACGAACGGGGTTTCATCAAGGTCGACTCGCAGCAACACACCAATGTGCCGAATATATTCGCTATTGGCGACATCGTCGGTCAACCAATGCTGGCTCACAAGGC
>CAYUZB010000194.1:0-1708 GCA_964449565.1 uncultured Granulosicoccaceae bacterium
TCCGTTGTTCACCATCAACCATACGCTGGCGATGCTGCGTGACAACATCAAGCGATTGGCGCGTCGAACGTGGTGTACAACGAAGCAGCAGCGCGCCCTAGAGGATATCATTGCCATCTATGTGCACTTCCATAATAGCCGACTCATTACCTGAGTCGACTATATCGTGATCGAAAAAATCAACGCATCGAAACTATGAAGTAGCAATCAATACACAACAACAGCGAAGTGAACCAGTTAGGAGAAAACCTGAAAATGCTGCAAAACATCATCCTAGACATCGGTAATGTCATTTGCGAATGGAATCCGGGTAAGCTCGGTGCGAGCGTGTTCAATGATCCAGAGAAGATATCCGAGATCATTCAGGACACCGCAGGCCATGCAGACTGGCTGGCACTCGACCGAGGCACGTTGGAACTGGAGGAGGCCATTGCCCGGGCGCAGCAGCGTTCGCGTTTTGATCCTGAATCCGTCCGCAAGGTCTACGAAAATCTGCCGCGTTCACTCAGTGAAATCGTGACCACCACAGCTGCCATGCGCCGCGCCAGTGCCGCCAATGTTCCCATGTACATATTGTCCAATATGCACCGACACTCGTGGCACTACCTCGAGGCTCACCATGAGTGCTTTGCATTATGTACCGGTGTGGTTGTATCTTGCGATACTGGCCATATAAAACCTGAGGAAGGTATTTATCGCTATCTGTTCGAGACGTTCTCCTTGAACCCTGAGTCGTGTGTGTTTATTGATGACATGCCAGAGAATATTGAAGCGGCACAAGCGCTCGGAATGCAAGGGCATGTGCTTGAGAACCTTGAAGATGGCGGACCATTAATCGATAAACTGATCGAACAGATCAGTGGAAAACCAACGTGAATGATTCGCAGAAACCGACGAAAGACAAGACCGACCGCATTGGCGCTACACCGAGTGTTGCCAGTGAAGGTCAATCACCGCTCTCTGCATCGGCGAAATCAGCGAAGGCGGTAAGTGCTACCAGTGAGATTGATGCTTTTCTGGAATCAATCAAGGAAACTACACCTGTTGCGAGTCCCGATGGGCGGGGTCGTTTGATCTTTTCACTCGATGCAACGGCGAGTCGTCAGGCAACTTGGGATCGTGCGATGTCATTGCAAGGTGACATGTTCGTCAAGACACGCGGTTTAGGTGCGCTTGACGTGCAGCTGGTCTATTACCGCGGCTATCGGGAATGCCGGGCATCAAAATGGATCAATCGCGCAGATCGTCTGTTGTCCATGATGCAGAAGGTCAGTTGTGAAGCGGGCCGGACACAGATCGAGCGCGTTCTCAAACATGCACTGGCAGAATCAAAAACGACACCCGTTCAAGCGCTGGTTTTTGTCGGTGACTGTGTTGAGGAAAATATTGATGTACTGGGCGATCTGGCAGGCCAGTTGCGCATCATTGGTTTACCGGTGTTCATCTTTCAGGAAGGCTATAACCTGGAAGCAACAATGGCATTCAAGAGCATCGCTAAACTCTCGGGCGGCGCTCACTGCCGATTTGATGAATCATCAGCCGAGGAACTTGGACGCTTGCTCAATGCGGTAGCCGTGTATGCAGCGGGTGGCAAGGCGGCACTCAAACAATTGAGTGCCGACTCACCACAGGCGCGAGTGTTGCTCGAACAACTCGGCCCAGGTTAGGCAGTCCTGCGTAGGATACTTTGGGCAGTGCGAATGCAGGC
>CAYUZB010000194.1:1808-3602 GCA_964449565.1 uncultured Granulosicoccaceae bacterium
CTTATTAAACGCTATTCGTCGCCAGTGCGGTCGTAGGCTTCTCGCTGATAGGCACGAATGTAGTCAATCTCGTACTGGATCGGAAACGTTCCCTCAGCAGCGGGTGTCGGTGCCCAGGCGCTTCCAGCGACCAGATACGTCACGATGTTCATTGCCTGGCGTGATACCTGTGGCCCAGTCAGACGTTTGATTTCTACGTCATCGATATACCAGATAACCAGTTGCGGCTCCCACAGTACGCCGTAGGTATGGAATTCGTCGCTAAACAGTTCGCCTTCTGGATTCTTGTAAGACATCGTTGGTGCAGAACGAATTTCACCTGTATTCACGTCGGTGAAATGATACGTTTGGAAAGCATCTTCATCGCCAAACGGATTCTCACCCAGGTATTCGACAATGTCGATTTCCGGTGTATGGACCTGGTTACCTGAACCCGGGAAGCGGTTGTACAAATAGAAGCTCGATAGTGCACCTGAGATATCGCTGGTGCGCATGCGACCTTCGACATAACCGTAGGTAAAATCGAATTTGTCATGTGATGACAGGGCGCCAGAGAGAAACACGCAGCGATCATTGCCGGTTGGATCTTCTTCACGGCAAATATCAGGCAATGACGACTCCAGCTCAGCGGGAGTTGGAATTGCTTCGATGGTCAGGATTGAATTGTCGAGCTTGAAAGGGTCGTAGCCGAAATCGGGATTGACCTGAGGGCTGACAAAGTACTGCTGCTCACCGTTGATGATGCGCGTGTCTCCCCAAAGCAGGTTGGTATTCCACAACTCGCTATCGATCTCATTGCCATCGAACTCATCTTCGAAGACCAGATTGAACTGGTGCAGGAAGTAATTCTTGTTGGTCAGATCATGATTCTGCGCAAAACGTGATTCGTCGAGGTAGGGGTCTGCGTACAAGGGAACTGGTGCGCCCTGATCCTCGTGGTAGTTGATCGTGATGCTGTTTGAAGGTGATGACTCCTGACCTTCATCATCGATCGCCGTGACCTGATAGCTGAAGATATCGCCAGGCTCCGGTCCGAAGGTGCCGCATTCATGCAAACGATCAAAGAATCGTGTGTAGTTGCAGTCGATAAAGGATGTAGTACTCCAGAATTTATCTATCTCGCCCTGCGTTCCCGGATTTCTGTCAGTCTGATCACGACCTACTGTGTAGACATGACCGTCGCTGCGTTGAATACGGTAAGCAACAACTTCTCCGTCATCGTTTGCTGGCGCCCAGCTGAACTCTGCCCAGTCATTCGAGACAAGATCGATACGCAGATTTTTCGGCGTTGTTGGTGGTCCACCTGCAACCGCTACCTCGTTATCGACTTCCAGTGATGCACCAAAGAAGTCAGACACAGGGGGCCCTGGGATGGGCGTTGCTGTCAGATCCACTTCCGGAATCGTCGGTGGAGGTAAATCGCCAAAGTCGGGCGGGGTGGTTGGCGCTGGCGTCGGCGGTGCAAGCGGCGTCGGTGTATCCGGATCAGCAGGTCCGCCGGGAGTCCCGTCGTCGTTACTAAGTGTTGGTGAATCACTGCTGCCTGATGAACAGGCTGTCAGCATTACTGTCAGGAGACAGGCTGCAAACGGGGTGTAATTTGGTTTTATCAAGGTAGTCACACGTGGGCTCTGATTTATTGTCTGCATGATAAATGTCCAAGGTATTCGCAACGCAGACGTGGTTCTTAATCCCGGTGTGACGGGTTTCGCAACTTCTCGGACGCGATCATCATCCGTTCCTAACTGGCTCATTTGGCTGTTGTTGATGTGTTGAACGGTGCTGCCGGCGAAT
>CAYUZB010000195.1:0-3562 GCA_964449565.1 uncultured Granulosicoccaceae bacterium
CTTTGGCTGTTTCAGGATGTGCAGCAGGCAGATGCGCTGATACCGCTATTTTTACAGGGATTACGCTTCGATCTTGCCATCGTTGGCGCCTTGTGCCTTGTGCCTTTGGTAATCGGTTATCTTCTAGGCATGATTGGCCCATTACGGCCGCTTGCCAAGATCTTCCTGGTGGTAACAATGTTGGCGGGCTTGCTGTTCATCATGATTGCCGAGTTTGTCACACCGTGGTTTTTGCAAGGCTCGGGAGTGCGTCCAGATTTCGACATGTTAAAAAGTGCAGAAAATCCAGTCGCGTCGGCTCTTGAGGCCGCCACTGCTTTGTCACCTAATAGTCAGATACCGCTCGCCATTGCAGCAGTTCTTATGCTGCTTATCACACTAGCATTCTTGTCTAGACTGGAACTCCCTCGATTGCTGCACTACAGGTTGTCGGTCCCGCAGGCTTTGCTAATGTCGATTGTCGGCGCATTGGCCTGTCTGGTGGCTATCTGGTCAACCCCGGATCTGCGTAAACCGATGCTCTCTAACGGTGATGCCCTGATTAGCGCCAACGCAAAGGTAAACGATTTGGCCATGAACAGCGCCTGGAAGATACTGTTCTCGGCTGCCCAGCCATACCTGGATAAGTCGCTGCCAGATTTCGCAAGAGGTGACGACGGCGACAACGACGGGTCTTAAGAAAATTTTTCCTGGACGAAGGTTTCCCGTTCGAAAAATAATCGTTTAGTCGCAGTCTGGATGCGCGGTCCAGGCGCGAACGTAGTCGACTGAATAGTGCGCGGGAAATCGCGTACGGCGATCTGGCTCACCGGGCCAATTGCCACCGACCGCAAGGTTCAGCAAAAAGTGCACAGGGCGAGTGAAATCCGATGGCGTGGGGTGGCTGGCTTTCCACTGTTTGTCCAGATACCAGTCAACACGCTCAGGCGTCCACACGACGCTGTATAGATGGAAGTCCTTGGTCAGATCCTGACGCCCAGTATGATCATAGGGATGAGAGCTCAATTTGCCCGTCTGATTGGTGTGCAGGGTGGTGTGATAGGTTCGGGATTGATGACCGAGGTGCTCCATGACATCGATTTCGGGTAACACCGCGACGCCTTCGGGCCATTGATCAAAACTGGGAAGCAACCAGAACGCGGACCAGAGACCACGGCCTTCAGGTACCTTGGCAAACACCTCGAAGCGGCCATGCCGTTGGCTGAACTCATTCTCGGTAGTCAGTACGCCCGAAATATAGGGGCGGTAGTCGACCTTATCGAGTAGGGAATCCGGCGTATGATCAGCGATGATTTGCAGTACGCCATCTTTGACGGCAAACGGACTCTGTCCATGTTCGTCTGGATCGATGTAGTACTGCAATTCATTGTTAATGACAATATCGCTGCCCCAGATGTAACTCGTCTTCCAGCGACCGTTGCCAGTTGTTTCATCCCAAAGGGACAACTCATCAAATTCTTCGCTGAAGCTCAGATCCCAGCAGGCATCGTTCAGCGGTGTTTTATCTGCGGCGTAGGGCGACGTCGGCAGAGTCAGAACAACGAAGCTCAGACAGGCCGAAATGAACGTTGACGAAAAGGTCGAGGGTTTAATCATCAATTCTTAGTAGGTGGGTTCTGCGTGAACCAGTTCCAAGCATGCTGAATGCTCATGGTGACATCCGGAAACGTTGGTGACCATTGCAGGTCAGTCATGGCGCGAGACGCGTCAGCAACGAGTTCAGGTGGATCACCGGCGCGTCGATCAACACTTTGGAATCCAATGTTGACGCCAGTGACCTTACGGCAAGCGTCAATGACTTCAAGTACCGTGAAACCCTGATTTACGCCGAGGTTGTATTGTTCCGCACCTTCGTCAGGCAAGTCGATCATGCGAGTCAATGCCTGTATGTGGGCGGCGCACAAATCATTGACATGAATGTAGTCACGAATACAGGTGCCATCGCGCGTTGGAAAATCATTGCCAAATACCTTTAATTGGGTGTCTGTAGGGTCACCACCAGCCTGAACACGCATCGCCTCGAATAGAATCAGTGGCAGGAGATGAGTCTCCGGGTCATGACGTTCGCCGAGGCTACCATCTTCAGCGCATCCCGCAGCATTGAAGTATCGCAAGGCAATGCTGCGCAGGCCAAAGGCAATCGCGTAGTCCTTGAGTATCTGCTCCACCATCAGTTTCGAATGACCATAAGGATTGATGGGATTTTGCGGTGTCTCCTCCGTGATGGGGAGTGACTGAGGTATACCGTATGTCGCACAGGTTGATGAGAATACGAGCTTGTTGACACCGTGCGCACGCATGCAATCAAGCAGTGCCTGGGTTCCGCTGACGTTGTTGTGGTAATACATACCGGGTTCGTCAACTGATTCGCCGACGTAGGCAAGTGCGGCAAAGTGCATGACGGCAGCTGGCTTGTATTTGCTGAATACGGCATCCAGAGCGGCTCGGTCATGCAGGTCGCCAACTTCCAATGGCGCGCCAATGACCGCATCGGCATTACCACGACTCAAGTTGTCATACACCACGACATCGTAACCACGTTGCAATAGCAAGCGAACCATATGCGAGCCAATATAGCCTGCACCACCGGTTACAAGAACCTTGACAGTCATGAATTTCCACCTGTTCTTTGGTTGGGCTTTATTTCACCAACCGCTTCATTTTCGATAATGACGTTACTTCGTCGTTGCTTTAGCCGGTCTTTCAGCGCTCGGCGTTGCATGACTTTGGATCGGCCTATATTGACCTTTTCCAGCGTCCGCGATGATATTGGTTTGGGTACCGGATTGAATCCCGCTTGACTGGAAATCACGGTTACCTGTTGCAACATGCTGATCGGCAGTGCGACAAAAAATATCCAGAATAATTCTCGATTGACGAGCAGACGCGCTTCGGAGTAATTACTGACCAACAATGCTACTGTAAATCCGAGTACAAACAGTACGCCCTGTTGTTGTCTTTGATACTGACAGTAGACAATCTCGATAAGCTGTTGAAAGATCATGAACAAAGTCAGTATGGTGAGCGGCAAACCGATTTCAGAGGCTACCTGTAGAAGTCCGTTATGGGCGTGAAAGACAATCCAGGTAAAGTCGGTGAGTTGCTTCTGAATCCAGACGCTTTCGTCTACCGGGTACCAGATGGTGCCGTAGCCGTAACCGGTCAAAGGTTTTTCAAGTATGAGTTCCCAGGTCTGCTTCCAGACCTCGCCGCGACCGGTCAAGTCGCCGGAACGGCCGATCAGCTCGGCTGTATCGATGTAGTAGAAAGCGATGCCAGCGAGTGCGCAGACCAAGACACCGAGCACAATCATGGCGATCAGTCCTAAACGTAAACTGAAGGCGAGGTGCAGGTAGATCATCACCATGGCAGCGATCAGCAGCGACAGTGCTGATGTGGCCGACACACTAAAAGCCAGACAGACAGCAGAAACTATCAGAAGCGCAAAATAGATGCATCGATTCAGTAGTGGCTGAGACCAACTGGCCAAGGTTGCGAAAAGCAGGACGCTTATCGTTGCCCAGAATCCCAGGGTATTTTTCGATGCAAGCATGCCGCGCCA
>CAYUZB010000196.1:0-3558 GCA_964449565.1 uncultured Granulosicoccaceae bacterium
TGTCTTTCTATTGCCTGAGCGACACCAAATTTTCCTGATTTACTGATGACGGATGCGAGGTGTTTATCCATCATGTCGTTATAAATGGATTTTTCGTTCGATGCCCCGTCATCCATGGTTGTACGCCGCATGGACTTGAGCATGGTATGAACCAGAAGCGATTCGAACTGCTGTGCTGTATCGCGTATGTTTTTCTCGCGATCGCTCGTAGTCTCAACCCGCGTATCCTGGGGTTTGAGATTTACAGAGTTTTGATTGACGGCGAGAGTATCCATTAGATAATTATCAGTTGAGCCCGGAGCGCACCTGCTTGCTTAAGCGCTTCGAGAATGGCAACCAGATCGCCGGGTGCTGCGCCAACACTATTGATAGCGGTTACGATGTCTGCAAGCGTGGTACCTCGCTTGATTTCAAACATACGGCTGTCTTTTTCGCTTATCTGAATACCAGTATCAGGTTCTACAGCGGTTTCGCCATCTGTAAATGGAGCCGGCTGAACGATTTCCGGGTTCTCATTGATTGTGACGGTAAGGCTACCGTGAGTCACAGCAGCAGGGCCAACCGTGACATGACTTCCTATGACAATCGTTCCAGTACGAGAATTGACAATTATCTTTCCAGCAGATGTTCCTGGATTAATTTCGATTTCTTCCAGATACCCTACGAAGGCAACTCGTTTGGATAGTTCTTCAGGCGCTTTGATCTTGACCGATACAGCATCAAGTGCTTGCGCCAGATCAGACCCGAGAGCGACGTTAATCGCATCAACCAAACGTCGCGCTGTTGTAAAGTCCGGCTCGTGGAGGTTGACGATTATGCTTTCTGATTTGGCGAACGAATTAGGTACACTGCGCTCAACGGATGCACCTAGTGGAATTCGCCCCACACTGGGCACATTGATTGCGATTGACGAACCATCAGCACCTGACACGCCAAGACCACCTACTGCCAGATTGCCTTGTGCAACCGCATATATTTGACCATCAGCGCCTTTAAGCGGGGACATAAGCAAGGTACCGCCGCGTAGCGACTTCGAGTTACCCAAGGAGGACACAGTGATATCTATTTTTTGTCCCGGTTTGGAAAATGGCGGCAGAACAGCGTGGATTGACACAGCAGCGACGTTCTTTGGTTGCAACGTGATATTCGGTGGAATCGTAACGCCATTTTGCACAAGCAAGCTTCGAAGGCTCTGTTCGGTGAATGACACTTGGTTGGTCTGATCACCGGTACCATCCAGGCCTACAACCAGGCCGTATCCGAGCAGTGGGTTGTCTCGCACGCCCGCAATACTGGCGATGTCCTTCACTCTTTCGGCAAAGACAGGTTCAGTTGCCCCGATCAATAGAAACCAGATGAACACGGTCGCCAGTCTCGACAGAGTTGTTCGTCGCACTGGTGCGGTGTCAGTGTGTTTCAATTTTGAATGAAGCATTGGAAGGTGCCTTGTCAGAATGGCCATAGTGGGCCGTTAAGAATTCTTGTAAGCCATCCTGCTCGGTTACTATCTGCTAACAAGCCGCTGCCCCCATAGGTGATGCTGGCGTCCGCGATTTGAGATGACAGGATCGTGTTGCTTGGCGTGATGTCCTGGGGGCGAATTTGACCAACGACGCGAACAATTTCGCTACCTTGGTTAAGCGTCAATAGCTTCTGTCCTCGAATCCATAGATTTCCATTTTCCAGGATACGGTCGACCGTCACCGCCACGCTGCCGTTTAGTCTATTACTCTGACTGCTGTCAGCAGATCCAGCGAAGTCACTGTTGGCGGAAATTTCATTTTCCAGAAGTTCACGCCCTCGACCCGTTAGCTTGCCACCAAAGAGCGTTGGCGATGGCAATGAGATGGAAGTTCCTTTGTTTGCATTGGTCGAAGCCGATTTGGTCGCATCGGTACGCTCATCGAGAATGACATTTATAACATCGCCTGCTCTTCTTGCACGGATGTCTTCGAAGAAAAGTGTATTGGTACTAACCTGATAGATTGCACCGTTCTTTTCAATATGCTTGGGTGTCTGGCTGCCGACTGATGGAGTAGGGTCTGGTTCGACATGTCCGGGTGCAACACAAGCTGAAAGGGTCAAACACCCCAGCACTATGCAAAGTCGTAAGTATGTCATCAGCTTATTCATCGCGTTTAATATGCAGGGTGCAATCCGGTTATCAAAGGTTGTTGTTTATGTACTGCAGCATACCGTCTGTTGTGGAGATAGCTTTCGAATTTATCTCATACGCTCGTTGCGTCTCGATCATACTGACAAGCTCTTCAACGACATTGACGTTTGACGTCTCAACTGAGCCCTGTATCAAGCTTCCAAAGCCACCTGTGCCAGGTGTCCCTTGTATAGGGGCTCCACTAGATGCGGTCTCGTGGAATAGATTGCCGCCTTTTGCTTGAAGGCCTGCTGGATTGACGAAGTCAGTAAGGTTCACCACACCAAGTTGTACCGGTGCAGCGCTGCCAGGAATTGAAGCGCTTACAGTTCCATCCATACCAATCGTTATATCGCTGGCATTTGGTGGAACGGTAATGCCTGGCTGTAGCACATAGCCAGTGGCGTTAACTACCTGACCGCTCGAATCCATTTGAAATGACCCGTCTCGGGTATATGCCAAAGTCCCATCCGGGGTAAGTACTTCGAAAAAGCCGCGTCCTTGAATAGCCAGATCGAGTGGGTCTTCTGTCTGCGTTAAATTACCCTGACTGTGCAACTTTTCTGTGGAAACTACTCTTACGCCAGTTCCGGTGCTCAGACCTGATGGAAGTTGGGTGTTCTGCGAACTTTGTGCGCCTGCCTGGCGAACAGTTTGGTAAAGCAGATCTTGAAAGACCGCCCGATCTCGTTTGAAGCCTGTTGTGTTCGTGTTAGCGAGATTGTTTGATATTACCTGCATGCGCGTTTGCTGCGCGTCCAGTCCAGTCTTCGCCGTCCAAAGTGCACCGTTCATTTTTTTACCTTATTCTTGTTAGGGTTTAGCCAGCCTGTAGCAGGCGGCCGGCAGCTGCATCGTTATCTTCTGCAGCTTTCATCAATTTGACCTGAGTTTCGAATTGACGGGACAGCTCGATCATCGTCACCAGCGCTTCAACTGAGTTGACGTTACTCGCTTCTATCGATTCGGTTGCCAATCGAACACTGCCATCAGCTGGTTCGTTACCTTCTTCGAGTGTGAAAAATCCACGATCATTTCGTTTCAATGTACCAACATCAGGGTTAACCAATTTAATTCGATCAATAACCGCCAGTTCACCAGTAGTTTGACCGAGCGGCTTGATTGTGATGGTTCCATCACTACCTATCATCACCTTTTCGAAAGGGGAAAGAACAATCGGGCCGCCATTTCCCATAACCGGATAACCGGATGCAGTTTGTAGGACACCACTTGAGTTAACCTGCATGTTTCCTGCTCGGGTGTAAGCCTCACGGCCATCGACGTCCTGGATGGCTATGAAGCCTGGACCATCAATGGCGACATCCAGTGGGTTGCCCGTTTGCGTAACCGTACCTTGTGAGAAATCAGCTCCTGGTTGCTCATTTATCCCGTAGACCCGGGCA
>CAYUZB010000197.1:0-3470 GCA_964449565.1 uncultured Granulosicoccaceae bacterium
CATGATACCTAGCCAAAATATATTGCTCTATTTATTAGACAGATATACCGGTTGAATCAGCTTGTCTTTAATTTGCAGGATAGTAAGGACAAGATCGATGCGCTGCTTCGCCGAGGAACAGACGCTGAATCATATGTCTACGATTCGGTGTTGGATGAGATCGAGCTCAAGCGAGCTTGCGATAGCTTGAAGGATCTTGTTGAACAGCGTGTCGCAGGGGATGATGTTGATCAGCGAATGCCGATATTCTCAGCGGAGAATAGTCGGCGCGCTATTTAATCGGTCTAGTTTGATTAGTTTAGCGTGCGCTGCGTGTGCGCACCGCGTCGACCATGATCTTCAAGTGCTCGGGGTTCACATGCTGGTGAATGCCGTGCCCAAGATTGAAAACATGCCCGGGTCCGTTGCCGTAACTGTCGAGCACACGTTGCACTTCCGTTTCGATGGTTTCGGCTGAGCCATACAGTACGGATGGGTCGAGATTGCCCTGCAAGGCAACACGGTTGCCCGTGCGTTGTCGCGCATCGGCCAGATTCGTCGTCCAGTCAACGCCAAGGCCATCGCATCCGGTGTCAGCCATTAGATCCAGCCACTGTCCACCGTTCTTGGTGAATAGCACAACAGGTACCTTGCGTCCGTCAGCTTGTCGGGTCAGGCCATCGACGATCATTTGCATGTATTGCAAGGAGAACGTCTGATAGTTGGCTGGAGACAAAACGCCGCCCCAGGTGTCGAAGATCATGAGTGATTGAGCGCCGGCTTCGACTTGTGCATTCAAGTACAGGATGACTGATTGCGCGGTGCGTTTAAGTAGTTCGTGCAGGCTGTCGGGGTCACTGAACAACATGCCTTTGACCTTGGCGAAGTCTTTACTGCCACCGCCTTCGATCATATAAGTGGCCAGGGTCCAGGGGCTACCGGAGAAACCGATCAGTGGCACGCGGCCATCGAGTTCTTTTCTGATAAGGCTTACCGCGTCGGTGACATAACGTAACTTGTCGGCAGGATCAGGAATGGGCAAGGCTTCAACATCAGCGCGAGTTCTAACCGGCTGGGAAAACTTTGGACCTTCACCGGCCGCGAAGTACAAACCAAGTCCCATCGCATCGGGGATGGTCAAGATGTCGGAGAACAGTATGGCGGCATCGAGGTCGAAGCGATCGAGCGGTTGCAAGGTCACTTCACAGGCAAGCTCTGGCGTGCTGCACAAGGTCATGAAGTCGCCAGCTTGGGCGCGCACTTTCAAATACTCGGGAAGATAACGGCCCGCCTGGCGCATAACCCATACCGGCGTGCGTGATGTTTCTTCGCGATTGAGTGCGCGAAGATAAATATCGTTCTTGAGTGGTGTTGCCATGTTGCTGACGATCAAACCTGAGCGGATGATTGCGACAGACTACTGGTATTGTCGGCCGACTGTGTTGTTGTATCGCCTTTCAAGTAATTGATGATGCCGGTAGCCGCGTTTCTACCTTCGAACACTGCGGTCACGACAAGATCCGAGCCGCGTACCATATCGCCTCCAGCGAATATTCGTGGGTTACTGGTCTGGTGCATAAAGCTTGATTGCTCCGGTGCGACGACGCGCCCACGGTCATCCGTGTCGATATTGAATTCGTTGAACCAGTTTGCCGGGTTGGGGCGAAAGCCAAAGGCTATCAGTACGGCATCTGCGGGAATGATTTCTTCGGTGCCGGGCATTTCTTCAGGCATACGCCGTCCGCGTGAATCCGGCTTGCCGAGCTTGGTGGTTATCACCTTGACGCCGGTGACGTCGCCGTTATCGTCGGCGATAATTTCTACGGGTTGGCGATTCCACAAGAAATTCACGCCTTCTTCCTTGGCGTTTTTGACTTCCTTGCGTGAGCCGGGCATGTTCTTTTCGTCACGTCGGTACGCGCAGCTAACGGACACGGCACCTTGGCGAATCGCCGTGCGGTTACAGTCCATCGCTGTGTCACCACCACCGAGAACGACCACTCGCTTGTCTTTCATATCGACGAAGTTGTTCTCATCTTTGTCCCAACCGTATTGGTAATTCACGTTGGAAATCAGGTACGGCAGCGCTTCGTGAACACCCGTGTGTGATTCGCCGGGGAAGCCGCCGCGCATCGATGTATAGGTACCCATGCCAAGGAAAACAGCGTCGTAATCATCCAGTAATTGCTGTAACGGAATGTCCTTGCCGATCTCGGTGTTTAATCGAAACTCGATGCCCATGCCTTCCATGATCTCGCGACGGGTGAAGACAACTTCTTTTTCAAGTTTGAATGGTGGGATGCCGTAGGTGAGCAAGCCGCCGATTTCGTTGTACTTGTCGTAGACCACAGCATCAACGCCGTGGCGAACCAGCACGTCTGCGCAGGCAAGACCCGCAGGTCCCGCACCGACAATAGCGACACGACGACCGGTCTTGACGACATTGGACAGATCTGGTCGCCAGCCTTGTTTCAAGGCTTCGTCGGTGATGTATTTTTCAATGGAGCCAATGGTTACCGCACCAAAACCGTCGTTCAAGGTACATGCACCTTCACACAGACGATCCTGGGGGCAGACGCGTCCACACATTTCAGGTAGCGAATTGGTGCGGTGCGACATTTCGGCCGCTTCCAGGAGATTGCCTTCGGCAATCAGTTTCAACCAGTTCGGGATGTAGTTATGAACCGGGCATTTCCATTCACAATAAGGGTTGCCACAGCTCAGGCATCGACCTGCCTGGCGGGCGGCTTTTTCCGGATTGAATTGCCCGTAGATTTCCTTGAAGTGCTTTATGCGCACAGGCGCTTTAAGTTTCTTGGGATCCTTGCGCGGGGCATCGAGAAATTGAAAGATCAGGTCGCTCATTGTGTTGCTATGTGATTATCCCAGACGTTCCTTGATGAGCTTGCTGACGGCAGCCATGTCAGCTCGGCCTTGTAGGGCCGGCTTGACAAGACCCATGACCTTGCCCATGTCCTTGATAGAAGCTGCACCGGTGGTGGTGATCGCATCGCCGACGATCTTGTCGATTTCGCTCTGATCCAATGCTGCGGGCAGGTAGGTCTGAATGATGGTTGATTCGGCTTGCTCGACGGCAACGAGATCGTCGCGACCTGCCTTTTCATACTGCACGATGGATTCGCGACGTTGCTTCATCAGTTTGTCAAGAATGGCCATGGTCTGCGCTTCATCGACGTCGATGCGCTCGTCCACTTCCTTTTGCTTGATCGCAGCACTGATGAGACGCAAGGTTGCCAGGCGTGACTTGTCGCCGGCCTTCATGGCTGCCTTGATATCAGCGAGTATTTGGTCTTTGGTCGTGCTCATGGCATGGGCTCATCAACTGGTATCCGACGACGATGGTCCGAGCGTTATCCAGAGCATCAGTCATCGGGCGACGGGTATCGCCCGCAATCGTCCGCTTCTACACAAAAGCTGACAGTAGTCGGCTTTTGTTTGATCCTGAGGTCAGTACTGGAAATCAGTACAGA
>CAYUZB010000198.1:0-3465 GCA_964449565.1 uncultured Granulosicoccaceae bacterium
GTCATCGGGTACGCGATGCACGAAAGCGACGTAGACCTACTGATCTCGGAACTGATCAGTGCGTGGCAGTGGTGTCAGAAAAACCCTTGAGATGCCCGCGTCATAACCATCAAGAGCAACCCGGGCTAAATAATCCCGCCCGAGTCGCTCTTTTATCAATCAACATACACCCACTTCATTGATCCCCAGATGCTACTGGTGGATGGGAGCGCCTAGATAATCAGACGACTCTATATCTCTTTAGTGAATCGACACTTCGGGAATGACGAGCAACCCCAGAAAAACGTGCCTGCCTGCGCACCCTTCTTACGTTCCCTCCGCACCAGTGCAACCTTACACCGAGGGCATTCGGTAGCAGCATCCTCGGACTGATGTCTTTTCTTCAAACTAGCCACGTGCGTGCGATGAGTCTTGATTGTGGACGCCAATTTTTTTGATTGAATTTCAGAATTAATACGCACCACATCATCGTCGCTCAGCAGCTGTACATCCGTTTTCTTTATATACTTTATGAAGTCAATTCCTTTGGTGACATTCGATGGTACTTTAGATTTTAACTGGCAGCCTCCAACAAAGGCTATAACAGAATGAACTGCATTGTCCTCTACCTGTAGAATTTCCTTAACCGCCTGAGTG
This sequence comes from uncultured Granulosicoccaceae bacterium, assembly GCA_964449565.1. Lineage (GTDB taxonomy): Bacteria > Pseudomonadota > Gammaproteobacteria > Granulosicoccales > Granulosicoccaceae > Granulosicoccus. Next base: position 637 of record CAYUZB010000198.1, read on the forward strand.
TGTCTGTAATTCTGTCTTAGTGGATTTTGAAATTTATATTTGTTCTTGTAAATCTGCTGCGTCCATGTCGATTGCTTTTCAGTCCCAAATATCCAACCTTTCATATTTTTGGTCTCAACGACAAAGACACCAAATTTTGATACATACAAATGATCAATTTGCGTGGTGCCATCTTCCATCATCAATGTGACGTTATGGTGTGGATGGTATACATCGCGATGTAGCATGATCTTTCCAGCAATTCGGACAACCAGCTCACCCAAATATCCTTTTACAACAGGGAGCCGAAATGCTGTGACAAGCAAAAACAGTGGGATAAGCCACCAGACCTGAATCAGTGCTTTAAAAAATATTTGGTTAACATCCATCTTCTCGAATCCTTTCTATTTAATTTTATAGCGTGTAAAAACAACTCAATTTATGCCAGGCAGTTGGTTGAGCACCGCTCTTGTAGGACGCGACGTCCTAAAAATCTTAAAAAGCCTGTACGAACAATATCGGCCAATTTCAAAATCTCCACAGCCAAACACCAGAACCACCCCACCGCCCACAAAAAAGGCCCAAACACCACCGTGTTCAGGCCTTCATATCTCTACACATCAATCCAGAAAACCAGGGGGCGTCTGGAGAACCCGCCCCTGATCTGATGGGGGCTACTACCTAGAACTCATCCCACACTTCACCAGAACCTGACGCCCTTTCAACCTTTGGTGCTTCGACATCAGCACTGTTCGCGGCGTCGAGTACCGGTGGTGCGGTATTCGATTTTGATGACTGCCAGTTCGATTCCTTCACTGCCGCTGTGGGCAAGTTTGCTGGCGCTCGTTCGCCGGGGGCTGGCTGCATGTCCAGAGATCTTGTCAGTGTGCTGATATCACCGTCGGCACTGTCGGTGAAATAACCGATGTGCGAGCTCAACTCATTGGCCTGATCGCTCATCTTGCGACTGGTCGATGCGGCGACCTGAACCATAGCGGCGTTTTGCTGCGTAACGCTATCCATATGCACAAGGGCATGATTGATTTGCTCAATACCCACAGCCTGTTCATCGGTAGCAATCGCGATCTGCCCGACCAGGTCAGTCAGTTGCGATACGGAATCAACAATGATCTTGAGCTCATCGCCAGACTCTGTTACCAGCTGCGTTCCATCCTTGACCTTGTTGACACTGTCTTCGATAAGATCTTTGATTTCCTTCGCAGCCGATGCACTACGCCCGGCCAGTTGTCGTACCTCACTGGCTACTACGGCAAAGCCGCGACCCTGCTCACCGGCTCTCGCTGCCTCAACTGCTGCGTTCAATGCCAGCAAGTTGGTCTGAAAGGCAATCTCATCAATCACACTGATGATATCGGCAATTTTCTCACTGGCAGAGCTGATCTCTTCCATTGCCGTAATAGCGTTGGATGAAACCTCGCCGCTTGAAGTCGCCCGCTTGCGAGTCGTTAACGCCAGCTCGTTTGCCGCTTTCGCATTTTCAGCATTCTGCTTGACGGTACTGGTCAATTCTTCGGTACTTGAACCCGTCTCCTCAAGGTTGGCGGCCTGCTGATCGGTTCGATCGCTGAGCCCCACGTTACCTTCCGATAATTCCTTGGCACCGATACGTACCGAACCGGCAATCTCATTGGCCTCGTTCAGAATCGAACGTAGTCTCGTGCGCATATCCACCAATTCCGCGTAAGCGCCACGCGAATTTTCATCACCTGGTGCATCGTTTAAATCACCACCACCAATTGCTTTGGCGATACGAATCATGTCGCGTGGATCACCGCCGAGCTGACGATAAAAGTACCGACCCAGGAACAAGGAGAACAAGGCGACCGCAATTGCAGCAATTGCCACAATCCAGATTCCTGTTTTACGCAGCGCATTAATAGATGCAAATGCTTCTTCTGCATGCATGCGCGAGGTTATAGCCCAATCAAAACCCTCAACCTCAAGTGGTGAGTAGGCGTACATATACTCGGTATCACCAGTTTGTTCTACCAATGAACCAGATTTACCGGCCAACGCGAGTGCCACTGTCTCTGTCTCGACAGTTTCTCGAAGAATTGTCGGTTCATCACTGAAACGCGACTGTGAACGCATCAAACCATCGCGTCCGAGAAGCATGGACTCACCCGTCTCTCCGAGCCCGTCACTCAGTGCCATGATCTGATTCAATCGATCGACAGGGAGTTGAAAAGCCAGTACACCTATCATTGTTTCACCGTCATAAATCGGTGATGCGAAAAACGAAGCGGCAGCTCCATAGGAAGGCGTGTAATTTCCAAAATCAGTTGACGCGACTTCATTCCAGCGAAGGGTCATCGCCTCCCGTACAACGTCAGCCAGTCCAGAATCACTATAGGGTCCTGTAAACAAGCTGGTCCCGTAGTCAACCTCTTTGAAAACCGAATACACGATATCGCCACGCTCTGGCTCGACTAAAAATATATCGTAGTACTCAAACAGCTCAAGAAAATGGCGAAAGCCATCATGATAGGTAGCATGAAATTCATTGTAAGGGTTGACAACCTCAGGTGACACAAGATGATGCTTGCTACCGACCGGGTTATCGTTCTCTGCTAGATAATAGTGTTGTGCTACAACGCCAGCATCAGATTTTGGCACAACATGATCAGTTGACAGGCTTAATCCAGAGCTGTCTTCCAGCGTGGTTAGAAAATTCCTGTCCAGATATCGACCCAGCTTCGTTTTGGCTTTGCGTAGCTCACTTGGATTTTCAAAGTCATCGGCCAATGCCTCGAAAGAACTACTGAAATCTTTCATCGCCTGAACAGTACCAAATTCATCGCTTAATGCCACTACTTGATTCCGCACTGA
>CAYUZB010000199.1:0-3294 GCA_964449565.1 uncultured Granulosicoccaceae bacterium
GGCGTGTGTACACGCGTGTACACCACCACTCCCAAAAAGCCGAATTCGGCCATGCGTAAGGTGGCTCGTGTCCGCCTCACCAATGGGTATGAGGTCACCTCCTATATCGGTGGTGAAGGGCATAACCTGCAGGAGCACTCGGTTGTGCTGATTCGCGGTGGTCGTGTCAAGGATTTACCGGGTGTTCGTTACCACACAGTACGTGGCAGCCTCGATACACAGGGCGTGGATTCTCGCCGTCAAGGCCGTTCCAAGTACGGCGCCAAGCGGCCAAAGGGTTAGGATTAAACGATGTCAAGAAGAGTACAAGCACCCAAGCGCGAAATCCTGCCGGATCCCAAGTACGGTAGTGTTCGTCTGGCCAAATTCATCAATATCCTGATGCTGGACGGCAAAAAGGCGGTTGCCGAGCGTGTTATCTATGGCGCCCTTGATGTCATCAAGGAAAAAGGAGCCGCAGAGCCGGTCGAAGTGCTTGAGTTGGCGCTTGAAAATGTCAGTCCGGCTGTTGAAGTCAAATCCCGACGTGTCGGTGGTGCTACTTATCAGGTGCCTGTCGAAGTGCGTCCGGTTCGTCGTAGTGCATTGGCCATGCGCTGGATCATTGATGCCGCCAGAAAGCGTGGTGAGAAGTCCATGATGCTGAAACTCGCCGGCGAATTGAATGATGCTGCTGAAAAGCGCGGATCAGCGGTCAAGAAACGCGACGATGTTCATCGTATGGCTGAGGCGAACAAGGCGTTCTCTCACTACCGCTGGTAACGCGGTAGGGGTTCGAGCACGTATCAAGGCTTAACGGTGGCTCGTACCACACCTCTTTCGTTATACCGTAATGTCGGCATCATGGCGCACATCGATGCCGGCAAGACCACGACAACAGAGCGTATCCTGTTTTACACGGGTGTTTCGCACAAGATTGGCGAAGTTCACCACGGCTCAGCCACCATGGACTGGATGGCACAGGAGCAAGAGCGAGGCATTACGATTACCTCGGCTGCCACAACCTGTTTTTGGAAAGGCATGGATGGCTCGCGTGCCGAACACCGCATCAACATCATTGATACGCCCGGGCATGTCGATTTCACGATCGAGGTTGAACGTTCCCTGAGAGTGCTTGACGGCGCAGTAGCCGTATTTGACTCGGTCGGCGGTGTTGAGCCTCAATCAGAAACCGTCTGGCGTCAGGCGAACAAATACTCGGTCCCACGCGTCGCTTTCGTTAACAAGATGGATCGAGTCGGCGCCGACTTTTTCCGTGTTGTCGAACAAATACGTACACGTCTCGGGGCAAACCCGGTGCCGGTACAGATACCCATCGGTACAGAAGAAGATTTCATCGGTGTTGTGGATCTGATCAGCATGAAATCAGTCATCTGGAACGAAGATGATCAAGGCCTGACATTTACCATCGGTGATGTGCCGGATGAGCTTGCCGACGATGCGGCACTGTACCGGGAACAACTGGTCGAAGCTGCGGCGGAAGGTGGTGAGGATCTGATGGATGCCTACCTGGAGGCGGGTGAACTGGATGAGGCCGGTATACGACGCGGATTGCGTACCCGAACCTTGTCCAACGATATTGTTCCGGTTCTGTGTGGCTCAGCTTTCAAGAACAAGGGTGTACAGTCACTTCTCGACGCTATTATTGACTACATGCCTGCGCCTGACGATGTACCTCCGGTTGAAGGCATATTGCCTGATGATTCGACAGGACAGCGAGCGCCAAAAGATAATGAGCCGTTTGCTGCGCTGGTATTTAAAATAGCGAATGACAGTTACGTCGGATCGCTGGCCTTTTTACGTGTGTATTCCGGGGTCGTGAAAACCGGCGACATGGTGTTCAATCCGGTGCGCAACAAAAAAGAGCGAATCGGTCGATTGTTGCAGATGCACGCGAACAATCGCGAAGAAATCAAGGAAGTGTGCGCTGGAGATATTGCTGCGGCCGTCGGTCTGAAGGACGTCACCACTGGCGATACCCTGTGTGCGCAGAAGTCTGCCATCGCACTTGAGCGAATGGAGTTCCCGGAACCGGTGATCTCGGTAGCGGTTGAGCCTAAAACGCTTGCTGACCAGGAAAAAATGGCATCGTCACTAGGTCGTCTGGCACGCGAAGATCCATCCTTTCGAGTGCGTACCGATGAAGACTCGGGTCAGACCATTATTAGCGGTATGGGTGAATTGCACCTCGATATCATTGTTGATCGGCTCAAGCGAGAATTCGGGGTCGCGGCAAATGTCGGCAAGCCACAAGTGTCCTATCGAGAAACGATAGGCAAATCGGTTGAAGCTGAAGGAAAATTCATTCGCCAGACAGGGGGGACGGGTCAATATGGCCATGTCTGGCTGCGCATTGAACCACTTGAGCGCGGAGACGGCTTTGAATTTATCAGCGAGATCGTCGGTGGTACTGTGCCGAAAGAGTTCATCCCGGCCGTCGAGAAAGGTGTAGCCGATGCATTGGCCAACGGTGTTCTTGGTGGCTATCCTATGGTGGATATCAGGGTCACGCTCTACGATGGCTCTTATCACGATGTGGACTCGAATGAGAACGCCTTCAAGATTGCCGGATCCATGGGGTTCCGAAATGGTGCGATGGAAGCGACGCCGGCCTTGCTTGAGCCCATGATGAAGGTTGAGGTGGTAACACCTGAGGAGTATATGGGTGACGTGATGGGTGATCTCAACAGGCGTCGTGGTGTGGTTCACGGGATGGACGAACAGCCAGGCGGCAAGGTCATTCGAGCACAAGTCCCGTTGGCCGAAATGTTCGGCTATTCAACAGATTTACGTTCGGCTACGCAGGGCCGGGCGGTGTATTCGATGGAATTTGAAACGTATGAAGCGCCACCAAAGGCAGTCGTTGATGCCTTATTGCATCGTTAAAGCCGTAAACTACTGTATTATTCGCATCCTGAATGACCGGGCGCCACAAACGTCCTAACCAAAGATCAAGAGTAAAGAGGCCAAAGCAGTGTCCAAGGAAAAATTCGAACGAACGAAACCCCATGTGAACGTGGGAACCATTGGTCATGTCGATCATGGCAAGACGACGCTGACCGCAGCGCTGACGATCTGCCAGGCGGAGAAGATGGGCGGCGAGGCGAGAGCCTACGACCAGATAGACAATGCGCCGGAAGAGAAAGCGCGCGGGATCACGATCGCGACAGCACACGTGGAATATGAGAGCGACAACCGCCACTATGCGCACGTTGATTGCCCGGGCCACGCGGATTATGTGAAGAACATGATCACGGGAGCGGCGCAGATGGACGGTGCGATTCTGGTGTGTTC
>CAYUZB010000200.1:0-2787 GCA_964449565.1 uncultured Granulosicoccaceae bacterium
ATCGTTCTGGATCTGGATCCGTCAATTTGCGAAGACAGAAACGCCTCACGAACTGATCGCAACGTTGAGTCAAACGTTGCGCGTCGTCATTCTCAAACTTTACGCAAGAATCTTAAAGGGCTGCAAAAAGAAGGTTTCCGGCAGGTGCATGTTCTGCGTTCGCTCCAGGAGGTCGAGTCGGCTTCTTTCTCTCGTGAACCTTTATGGACTGATCAACGACAGGAGCGTGGTCCTTTTGACATCATTGGCGACATACATGGATGTTATGACGAACTAGCAGAGCTTTTACGTGATCTGGGATATATATTCGATTCTGAATACGAGGATTCGGAAAGACTGATCAATGCTCGTCATTCAGCGGGTCGACAAGCGTTTTTCGTTGGTGATCTAACCGATCGCGGGCCTCGCAATCGAGATTGTCTGCGCCTTGTGATGGGGATGTGCGCAAGTGGTTCGGCTAGAGCAGTGGTCGGTAATCACGACTATAGGCTTTTGCAATATTTACGTGGCAAAAAAGTCAATATGAATCACGGGCTAGAAGGCACTGCAGTTGAGCTGCAAGCGTGTAGCGAGGAATTCAGGCGTTTGGTCAGCGACTTTATTTACGATACTCGTTCACATCAATGGCTCGATGATGGAAAACTGGTGGTGGCTCATGCGGGATTGAAAGAATCGATGCATGGCCGTGGTTCTGGCGAGGTTCGAAATTTTGCCATGTATGGTGAGACTACCGGTGCAGTAGATGAATTTGGATTACCGGTCAGGCTGGAATGGGCACGAGACTACCGCGGTAAAGCAGCGGTGATATTCGGGCATACGCCAGTACTCGATGCGCAATGGTTGAACAACACACTATGTCTGGATACCGGTTGCGTATTTGGTGGCAAGTTGACCGCACTTCGCTGGCCCGAGAAAGAGCTGGTCGAGGTACAAGCCTACAAGGAGTATGTTCCACCGTCAAAACCCATGTCTTCTGTACAAGGGGTCAGTGCACAACAGGATCATGATTCGCTTCTGTATTTCGACGACTTCATTCACAAACAGCGAATCGAGTGCCGATCAGGGCGTGCAGTGACAATACCTGAGCAAAATGCATTGGCAGCTTTAGAGTCGATGAGTCGGTTTGGGATAGATCCACGGTGGTTGATTTACCTGCCTCCTACCATGGCGGCTTGCCCGACAGCGCCGTCTGGCAGTTTTCTGGAGCATCCTGATCAAGCGCTTGAGCACTATCGAAGTCGGGGTATCAAGCAGCTTGTCGCTCAAGAGAAGCACATGGGTTCCCGAGCTCTGTTGCTTGTCGCTCGTAGCGCTGAGGTTGCCAAACGTCGATTTGGAACTGATGACGGAAAAGTAGGTGTTGTGTACACCCGGACAGGAAAAGCGTATTTCAACGATGATGCGCTTGAGGCACAGATCATTAATCGAGTATCTGCGGCTATTGATGCATCGGGGTTGTGGGAGGAACTAAAAACTGATTGGGTTTTGCTGGATGCTGAGTTAATGCCTTGGTCGGCTAAAGCGTTCGCGATGATTAATGAGCAGTACCTTACAACAGCAATCGCCGCTGCAAATTCTGCAGATATGTTATTGAACGCCTTGAGTAAATGTTCAACACCTGATGAACTGTTACCACTAAAGGAGAAAGCCCGGCGTCAGAAGTCGAATGCCGAAGGCTTGGAGAAAGTCGTTAGTGGTTATTGTTGGCCGGTCAACGGTATAGAGGACTACCGTATTGCGCCTTTTCACATCCTGGCCGCTGAAGGTCAGGTATTTGTGGATAAGCCACATTCGTGGCATATGCAACACCTGGAGAGATTGGCCGCGGAAGATACAGTACTCACCACGACTACCTGGCGTGAAATTGATCCGAACAATGCGGGTGACTGTAAGTCCTTGATCAACTGGTGGACTGACCATACCAATAGCGGCGGTGAGGGTATGGTGCTAAAACCCTTGGCATTCACGGTTCGCGGCAACAAGGGCTTGATACAGCCCGCCATGAAAGTGCGAGGCAAGGAATACCTGCGAATTATCTACGGACCTGATTACGATCTGGACGAGAATATCGAACGTCTTCGTGAACGGGGACTTGGTAAGAAGTTCTCCATGGCAGAGCGTGAGTATGAGCTTGGGCTCGAGGGCTTGCACCGATTTGTCGAGGAGCGGCCTCTGGCTGATGTGCATGCTTGTGTTTTGGGCGTTCTTGCGTTGGAAAGTGAACCTGTGGATCCGCGGCTATAGGATAGCTTGATAAACTGTATTCCAGAGCAGACATCAGTCATATTGTGAGCGCTTATAACTATGAACCAACTTAGCTGTAATTCCTGTGGCTCTGCGCTTGAGGTAGATGGGTTTGATCGCCGTCTGGCTGTTGTTCATTGTTCTCATTGTGGCGTGATGTATGATCTGACCAAGCCGCGAAATACGGCTAATGTCAGTGAAGCGGAAGTAGCTGGTGATGCTGCTATCGCTGGTACAGGTATAAAACTGACGGCTGACGGACAGCACATTGCAGAGAGCGATAATGGTGTCTCAATGCATGAGGTGAGTTCACGGGCGGTTGCCTCAATGCCAGAGGGTTTTAGCGTTTCGGGGGAGGGTCAACAACTTGTGGTTTCCTGGTCCTGGCTCAGCGCCTCGTCCATTGTTTTGCTGGGCTTCGCTTGTTTCTGGAATGTGATGATATTCTTATTTCTCAGCTCGGGCGGTATTAAGCTGTTGCCGGTGATTTTTATGGTGGTAGGGCTTGGTTTGCTTTATCGAGGTATTGCAGGTGTAGTCAAC
>CAYUZB010000201.1:0-2756 GCA_964449565.1 uncultured Granulosicoccaceae bacterium
TGCCACGCAACTGGCTGATGAAAGATGACGTACTGTTATCTCTCGCACAACAGTTGCCCGATAGCGACGCTGAACTTGCGCATATCCGAAGCCTCGATCGAAAAACGCGAGAACGACATGGGAAAGATCTGCTGGCAATCATTGACGGCGCACGCGCGCAAGAACCTGAGCCGCTGCCACCCTTTACGAAAAAGAAGAAGCTCGATGCGGCAAGCCTGGCCCGTGTACAACTACTGAATGCCTGGGTTCATCAGCGCGCCAGCGAACTCGATATTACCGCTGGGCTGCTGGCACCTCTCAAGGAGCTGGAACAACTGACCATCAGCGACGGCCAACATCAACTGGCAGGCTGGCGGGAATCACTGCTCGGTGAGGACTTGCGCGCCTTGCTCGCAGGGGAAATGTACCTCGCAGCGACGAAAAAAGGTCTGACAAAAAACAAGCTGGCTTGATAATCAATCACCACTGCGTGTAGTCTCGACTTCTTTTTAATCAAATTTTTTAATCAAAACTCATCATGTCCAGCGCCAACAACATCACCGAACTCAATCGTCCGCTGTCGAATACCAATATCCTGTCCGAGAAAAAGCTCGTGTCACCGGTGGAATTGCGCCAGCGTTATCCACGCTCTGAGGCGGCTTCACAAACGGTCGAAAAAGGCCGCGCCGAAATCAACGCAATCCTCGATCACGAAGACAAGCGTCTGTTGGCGGTCGTCGGACCCTGCTCCATTCACGACATAAGGGCGGCCAAGGAATATGCAAATCGGCTACTTGAACTGCGTGAAGCGGTTGCCGATCGCATCAATCTCGTCATGCGCGTGTACTTCGAGAAGCCGCGCACAACGGTCGGCTGGAAGGGCTTGATCAACGACCCGCATCTCGATGGCAGCTTCGATATCGAGACCGGTCTGGGCCATGCACGGGAGTTGCTGGTCTGGCTCGCCGAGCTCGGAATGCCTACGGCGACCGAAGCGCTTGATCCGATCAGTCCGCAGTACCTGGCTGATCTGTTCAGCTGGGCAGCCATTGGTGCACGCACCACCGAGTCACAAACGCATCGCGAACTCGCCAGTGGACTCTCAACCGCAGTCGGATTCAAAAATGGTACTGACGGCAACCTCGAAGTGGCTATCAACGCCATGCAATCGGCGGCAAATCCGCACGCCTTTCTTGGTATCAATATCGATGGCGCGGCAACCGTCCTGAACACTCGCGGTAATGCCCACGGACACATCATTCTGCGCGGCGGTCGTGAGCCGAATTATGACTCCGTGCATGTGGCATTGACAGAAGAAGCGCTCGACAAGGCGAATCTACCGAAGCGCATCATGATCGATTGCACGCATGCCAATGCCAACAAGGATCACAAGCGACAACCACTGGTAACACGTAATGTTGCCGAACAGCTGGCTGCCGGAAATGAGTCAATTATCGGCATCATGCTCGAATCACATCTACATGCCGGTAATCAGAAACTCCAAGCGCCAGCTGACATGGCTTACGGTGTTTCGATCACCGATGCCTGTATTGACTGGGATACGACCGCATCATTACTTCACGAGTTACACGGTACGCTGGCCTGTCGGTTCTGATCGGCGGTTGATCTTCGGCGGTTGATCTCAGGTCAAAAACCGGAGTATCAAAAACAAGGCCATACCCAGCACAATCGTCAGCAATAAATGACGGCTGAACCAGGCTATAGCGATAGAGGCAACGCCAGCAACGAGATATTCGTTGCTGGCGTTGAGCGCAATATCACCCGCTGGGGCGATGATGAGCGGCACAACAAAAGCTGTCAGAACAGCAACCGGGACAAACCGCAGCGCCTGTTTTACCGCCAGAGGAAATTGAAAACGGCCGCTCAAGGCGAGGGTCGGATAGCGTACGCCAAAGGTCACTACCATCATGCCCAGAATCATCAAAGCTTCTTCAAAAGCGCTCATGGGTGACTAGTCTCTGAATCCATTGTGCGGGCAGAGCCCATACTGCACAGATAACCGGCGACGATACCGGCAAGCGATCCCAGCATCAGCCCCATTTGATGCGGTAGCTCGCGTAACCACAGCGCGACGCCTCCGGCGACCAGGGCAGCGAGTAGCATTGGAATGTTTTTCAGCAGTGGAACGACAATGCCAATGAACGTGACCACCATCGCGAATTCAAGCCCCCACTCATTGATCCCCGCCAGTCGTGTCCCGGCCATCACGCCGATCAGCGTACAGATCTGCCAGTTAACGTACATGGCTATGCAGGAGCCCAGGTAATACCAGTGTTTATAAGGGGAAGCGTCGGCCCGCTCATAACGCTGAATGACCACAGCATAGGCTTCGTCCGTCAACCAAAAAGCAAGCGGCAACAGCCATCGTTGCGACAAACCTCGAAGATAGGGTCCGAGCGAAGCACCATAAAGCGCATGACGCAAATTGACGACAAAGGTCGTCAGGATAATGATCAGCACACCCGCGCCCTGCGCGACAAGACCTGCGGCAATGAATTGTGAAGAGCCTGCAAATACGATCAGACTCATGGCCAAGGTCGCTGGCAACGACAGACCCGCGGTCACCGCCAGCGCACCATACAATATGCCAAAGGGAATCGCGCCAACGAGAAGCGGCAAGGTATCGCGCATGCCAAGCAGGAACTCCCGTCCCTGCGTGGCAACTTCTTTACTCATGATGGAGCTCTCATCAGGTAAATTATACGCATGAGCCAACAACCGACACGCGATTCACTGTTTGCCTCACCACTCGGTGA
>CAYUZB010000202.1:0-2755 GCA_964449565.1 uncultured Granulosicoccaceae bacterium
TCACGTCACGTCACGTCACGTCACGTCACGTCACGTCACGTCACGTCACGTCACGTCAATGATGTTCAGTTCAAGGGCGGCAAAAAGAGCCCGTTTACACAGGTAGCTATTCTCGGTTGACGCTCTGATAAGGGATCACATGCCCCTTCCTCGTACACATATGTCCAAACCGAGGTAATGGTGGAATCCGCAAGTTGAGTAGTACGCGTCAATACTTCTCCAACCTCACCGTATTCAAAAGAAATCACGAGATCCGTGACGTTATCCAGATTCTGATCGAATTCGATCTCGTCGACTGTACCCGCACTATTGAAGGTGTAGCTAGCCACCTCATCAACTGCACCATCAGCATTGAAGTCAAAGTTTGCACCAGTCAACTGTCCTGACGTGTCCTGTAGATAATCAATACGCTGTATCTCAGGGCCGTTGAGCCCTTCCATTGCCGTCTCATTAAGCAGAACACCGTTGTTGTCATAGCTGAAGAACGTGAAAAAATCCCGCGTACCGTCCAGATTCGAGTCCTCCGCCACATTGAACAGGTTTCCACCCTGATAGACGAAGCTGAATTCTCTATCAGCAATACCATCAAAATCGGAATCAAGGAATTCACTTATTAACAAACCTTGACTGTCATAGACCTCGATGAATTGTTCATCGACAGTGCCGTCATTACCCACATCGATATCAATTCTCGCCAGTCTGAAACTGGGCTCGTCATCACCCTCATCACCCTCATCACCAAACTCATCTCCGATATCATCGTTGTCTTCGACAACCGGATCGGAGCTCGATGAACAAGCACCGAGGGTCAACATAAGGAATAATCCCATCGACAAAGCGAGAGAATGACGGCCAGATAACTTTTGCATGATCAAACGTCCTTCATTGAATGATGTGTCGATAACATCGAGTACTGCAAGGCGGATTAATCGCCTTCGGGCACGTACCCTTCAGGCATTGTTACATTGTCACTGAAGAGAAATTTTTCCATTTCTTCTTCAAGAAACTTGCGCGCCTTGGGGTCAACCGGTGTCAAACGGTACTCATTGATGAGCATGGTCTGGTGACCTACCCACATTTGCCACGCTTCCTGACTGATGTTCAGGTAGATGCGCTTGCCCAGATCACCCGGGTAGGTTGGACGCTCTAAGCCTTCGCCTTCTTTATTCAACTTAACGCACTGCACCATGCGACTCACAATAACTCTCCAATCAAACTAGTCAGAATTCGGGACACCGGGGCTGGAACACCACCGGGTAGCTGGTCACCGTTATACCAGACCCGCTGCCCGCTCTCCATCAAACGGCGCTCAACAGTGTCCACCGTCAAGCGTTGCACATCAATTTCAAGATGGAAATGACTGAAGGTGTGGGTCAGCTGCGCATGGCTCTCGGGCGCCCCCATCGACTTGAGTCCCGCAGCCTCCAGCCACTCGGCGATCGCCTGCACAGCGGCGGTCTCCGGCAGACTCCACAGCCCACCCCAGATGCCGCTGGGGGGTCGACGCTCAAGTAGCAGATCGCCCGCTTCATTTTCCAGCAGCCACATCACCGTCTGCCGAGTCGGGATGACCTTCTTCGGCTTCTTGCCTGGGTATGCCGTCGGATCACCACTGGCCAGGCCCTGACAATCCTTGCTCAGAGGACAACGCTCACAAGCAGGTTTGGTGCGCGTACAGAGCGTCGCGCCGAGATCCATCATCGCCTGATTGAACGGACCGGTGTTGGTCGTTGGGGTCAGCGCTTCGGACAAAGACCAAAGTTCGGCAAGCACATCGCTTTTGCCGGGCCAGCCAGCCACGGCATGACAACGTGCCAGCACACGTTTGACGTTGCCATCGAGAATCGGCTGCGGTTGCCCATCGGACAAACTTAAAATCGCGCCAGCCGTTGATCGCCCGATACCCGGCATCGCAACCAAGGCATCCATCGTCATCGGCAAGGCACCCGCATGCTCGTGCATGGCCATGATCGCGCACTTGTGAAGATTGCGCGCACGCGCGTAGTAACCAAGACCGGACCAATGCTCAAGCACTTCATCGATCGGCGCGGCAGCCAGCAGCTCCAAAGACGCGAAGCGCTGCATGAAACGCTCGAAATACGGAATGACTGTCGCCACCTGCGTTTGCTGCAGCATGATTTCGGACACCCACACACGATACGGCGTCGGCTGCTGTTGCCACGGAAGATGCTTGCGCCCGTGCTCTTCGAACCAGCGCAACACCTGCCGGGAAAAACGCTGGGTCTGAGCGCGTGTAAGTGTGTTGCTGGCTAAGGTCTTGGATGGCATGACCGGGTTTGGGCGTCGGCGGATTAGTCGAGAGGTGCTGCGCAGGCTTGGCGGATAGCTCTTCAGGGGGCACTTACCTCAGTGCTTCGCGTCATAATGCCTGCCTAAGTGCCAAATCGCCAGCAAGTCACATTGTTCACAAGTTTAAGGCAACAAGTGGCGATCTAAATTCCCTATACTCCTCGCCATAGAAGCACCGAATAATTCCAAGTTCCAAGGATATTTCGCGCCAGCCACTACGGCCATCATAGGCATATCGCTTTTTTGCTCCACCCACCGGTCGGAGCATTGCCGCCCACGACGCACCGACGTCCGAGAAAACAACTTTGTCCTCAACAGATTCTGCCGAAAACGGCTTTGCCGAGCTTGGCTTGTCCGAACCACTACTGCAAGCCATCGCAGACACCGGCTACACAACCCCCACTCCTATCCAACATCAGGCGATTCCCCTGGTGCTCGAAGGCGG
>CAYUZB010000203.1:0-2663 GCA_964449565.1 uncultured Granulosicoccaceae bacterium
TGTATGTACCGCTCGCACGATATATATGTATCTCTCGGTTTACCCCTACCAGCGAACGCTTTATTCATGACTCAAGGCACTCTGGACAAGTCGATGAAAATGATGAATGGCATGTTCACCCCGTCCGGTTCTATCATCGTCAACTATCATGGGGCCTTGGCTGTAGCCTTTTGATTTAAGCCCACGCTGTACACTTTCGCACAAGGAAACATCCTCTGGCATCAAGACATCAGTCGTGTAGTCGGCTCGCGCCTGATTGAATTCACCGGTAACGCTGAGTGTATACCCGCTAAAATCGCATTCCTCCAGACCAAGCGGTCTAATTGCCGAGACATTCATTTCTTCTGCACCCGGAAGAATATTGAATGTTGTATTAGGCCACAGATACCAGAAAACAGATTGCATGAATGGTGCGTCCTCGTCTAGTTTGTAGGCGGTATTGTTTCGCCTGATATCCTGCCCCAGCTGCCTTGCCCACAAACCGAATGTCTGATGTTCGTAGGAGTCCATCGAGATCAAATTGGCAAAATCACGGTGTGCATGATCGCAGTGATAGCATTCAACATAATTATCCACCACCACTTTCCAGCCGGCCTTGATGTGAGTGACGCCAAAATTACTGAATGCCGGGACTGACAGGCGCTCCAGAAATGGCACACGCGTTTTTATATCTGCTGCAAGATCGGCAGCTATGTCATTCAACGAAGCGGCTTGCGGATCAAGATTGACGAAGACCTGATCAAGAAACACTTCCATTTTTACTTGCTTCAAGGAAAAGTCAGCCTTGTTGAAACCCGGGCGTGTACTGGCTCGAGGTGCGCCTCGAAGCATACCTTCGCGTGAAAAGGCCCACGCATGATACGGGCATACGATAACGCTGTTGACATTACCTATACCGGGCGGCAGTAACTCGTGAGCACGGTGCTGGCAAACATTATAAAAAGCTCGCAGTTCACCATCTCCACCGCGCATCACAAAAAGGTTCTGGTCACAAATCTGCACCGTGACATAGTCACCTGGCTCACTCAGGTAATGAACCGGTGATACGAACTGCCAACTGCGGTAGAAGATTTTTTCTTTCTCGATTTCGTACATGGCTGGTTCTGTGTACAGATACGAAGGCAATGTAAATGATGCCTGCGGATCTTCGACCAGTGGCTTGTCGAACTTTTTCAATTCATGAACTGGTGTTGTCATTCGTAACTCGCACGTTTTTCGCGATAAGCGACAGATTTGTATGCTAACAACATTATTGTTCGACGGACACCGGGCCAGGAGGCATTCTCAGACCCAGAACGAGCAAACATGACATTGGCATCACAGACAAAATGTTAAGTGAATTTTGCCAACTATAATCTGTCGAAGTTACGCTAATGCCTTGAAATTGTTGGACCTAATTCAACGTTTGATTCGTAAAGTCGGATTCAACAGGCGTTTTTTGGCCAGAAATTGGCATAAAGTTTCAGATGCAATTGCTAGGGACATAAAAATGAGGGTAGCGAATGTCAATCTGTAAACCGAACGGTGTCGGTATGCAACAGAAATCTGTTACAGCCGTAGCTCTCGCTACCACTCTTCTTTGGAGCGGTGTTGCGCTTGGCGCAGGCGATAAAACAGACATCGTCGATGCGGCGACCTTGGTCAACTTTCGAGCGGCAATCGTCGATATGAAAGATCAGCCGAGAGGCCCGTTCAAGCGCCTCAGGTGGTTCTGCAACGATGGCACGATTCTCCCACCCAAATCATACGCCTGTCAGCCACATGGCGGTGGTCGACAGCATGGGCAATGGAGTGACAATACCGTTGAGCTCCGTGAAAACGGCTTCATTGTTGGCAATGTTCTGGCAGCGACTGATCCACTGAAGGTAGCCAATGACTATTCCCCGGATGGCGAACTACAAGCGATCATGCTGGAACAATTCCTGATCGATGTTGATGATGGTTGGATATTGAGAAAGGCGCGCTCCTACCGAGGGGCTTTTCAGATTGAAAACGAACAGGAAGTAGGCTCACAAATACTCCAGGCCTTGACGTCTGAAAACGCACCCTTTGAAGAGCGTTATCTTTTAATACTGGAAGCATTCAAACGGCTTCCGTTCACTGCAGGGGATGAATCACTTGTCAATACCGTTCGCACAACCGCATCCAGCCTGAATGATGATGACAGCGGCTTTGGCGCTTTACGCAATAGTATTCATGGAAAACTGAGCGCCGATGACGCAGACCGAGTAAGGGAATATGCGCAAAAGCATAAACAGTCTCAACGCTATGACGATATGCTCAAGTTGGCTGACAACATCGACTTGATATTTTCTCCGGGGACCGTTGAAGCCACACTACGTGAGTTGGCTGATTTCGCTCCAACTGAATTCACGCCAATGCTCGAGCAATGGCGATCAAGTGCCGGTCAACCGGAAAAATTCAGCGCGCTGGCCGATGCCATGTATTCTTTGCGTAACTACTTGAAGCTCAATGGTCAGCATCGCTTTGATGGATTTCAATTAGTGGCTCGCTTGGAGCAAGCGGCGTTTTCCAGTGGCAGTCTGCTACGCGAGTACTACCAACAGAGCGCTTCGACTAACAGTTCGCTTGTCTCACGTCAGCAAATAATATCCTCCTTGCTTGACGGTCACAAAATGTTATACGGCGTAGGTTTGCTAACG
>CAYUZB010000204.1:0-2573 GCA_964449565.1 uncultured Granulosicoccaceae bacterium
ATCAAGTTCAAGTCCTGCCCAACGTATCAGTGATGCCAGCGCCTGTGGATGATCAAACACACCATGCAAATAGGTCGCACGAATCTGATCATCATCAGAGCAAACACCCTCGGCACGTTGCTGCCCTGCGCTGTCGATCAACATGGCAAAGGGCGCAAGTTCGGCAGAACTTTGGCTGACCCCCATATGAATTTCATACCCTGTGACAGCTGATTCGTCGGCACATAAAAATCCGTTCACATTGCGCAAAGCTTTCGACTGCGTCAATACAGTGGTGCAGTCGATTAAATTCAGGCCATCGATCTTGCCGGGCTCACCTTCAACACCATCGGGATCATCAATCAAGCGACCGAGCATTTGAAACCCGCCACAAATACCCATTACTTTTCCTCCATATCGAAGATGCCGATCAATTGCTTTATCCCAGGCAACGGAGCGTAGATACTCAAGATCCTGACGCACGGCTTTGGACCCCGGCAGCACAATCAGATCACAGGGAGGAATCGCGCTGCCCGGTGCTATAAAGCGCAGATCGATATCTGGATGTAATCGCAAGGGATCAAAGTCGGTGTGATTACTGATGCGTGGAAAGACCGGCACACAAACGGTCATTTTCGTCTCACCTGCCACCTGCTCTGTGTCGATCGCATCTTCCGCTTCAAGATAAAACTTTGGAATCCAGGGGATAACACCCAGCACCGGAATACCCGTGCGTTCTTCGAGCCAATCGATACCCGGTTGCAGCAAGGCCAGATCACCGCGAAACCGATTGATGAAAAAACCTTTTATGCGCTGCTGTTCACTGTCACTCAGGAGTTCAAGCGTTCCGACCAAATGGGCAAAAGAACCACCGCGATCAATGTCGGTGACTAAAACCACCGGGCAATCCACTGCTTCGGCGAAACCCATATTGGCAATATCACCTTCTCGAAGATTGATTTCAGCCGGGCTCCCTGCACCTTCTACCAGAACGCATTCATGGCTCTGCAACAAAGTCTGATAAGAATCGAGCACAGCGGCCATCGCTTTGGGTTTGTAGTCATGAAAGCTACCGGCTTCAAAATTACCCAAAGCCTTGCCCTGCACGATCACCTGCGCGCCAGTATCACTGCTGGGTTTGATCAGTATCGGATTCATATGCACACTGGTCGGTACACGACAAGCATCAGCTTGTACCGCTTGGGCGCGACCGATTTCACCACCATCGGCAGTAACTGCACTATTTAACGCCATATTCTGTGGCTTGAATGGCACCACACGATTGCCGCGTCGTTGCAGCAAGCGACCAAGCCCCGCAACAATCGTGCTCTTGCCAGCATCGGATGTGGTGCCTTGCACCATCAAGGTATGGCGTTGCATTAGTCGATACGTAGCGTTGCAAATAAACTAAGTATCAGCAATTTGATAAGACACCGAGTCCTGGCGCTGACAGGCGATCAACTGATATTGGAAAGAATCGCTGCCTTCACCGCAGGCATGGTCGCCTCGACTGTCGTCACCGCATCCTTGCCACGAATGGCGATATCCGGATCCTTCAATCCATGTCCGGTCAAGGTGCACGTCAGGACACTGCCCGCAGGGATGGTGCCACTTTTAAGATCTCGCAATGCACCGCAGACGGAAACCGCCGACGCCGGTTCGCAAAAAACCCCTTCACGTGTCGCCAATAAAGACTGCGTGGCCAGCAACTCATCATCGGTCACTTCATCAAACCACCCACCGGACTCATTGACCGCAGCTTTTGCAAGATCCCAGCTTTGCGGATTACCAATGCGAATGGCGGTGGCCAGTGTTTCAGGATCCTGAACGGGTTCGCCGCGCATGAAAGGTGCGGCACCGGCAGCCTGATAACCAACCATGATGGGACGCTTGTCGGTGAGCTTGTCATCAAGGTAGGGACAATCGCCATTGCAAAGCGTGCATGAAGCTGTGTTATGCCCGCAGGCTTCACTGAAACCAATCCAGTAGCCCGATATATTGCCCGCATTGCCCACCGGTATACAGTGATAGTCAGGCGCGGTGCCCAAGGCTTCAACGATTTCAAAGGCAGCGGTTTTCTGCCCCTGTAATCGATAAGGGTTGATCGAGTTGACGATTTCTACCGGTGCCTCTTCAGCGACCTCTTTAACCAGGCGCATGCCATCATCAAAGTTACCCTTGATCTGCAACACGACCGCGCCATGCGCAATGGCCTGGGCAAGCTTGCCCATCGCAATCTTGCCTTCCGGAATCAGCACGAAAGCTGTCATACCCGCACGCGCTGCATAAGCCGCAGCGGCGGCAGAGGTATTACCGGTTGAAGCACACACGATAGCCTTGGCACCTTTTTCAGCCGCCTTGCTGACCGCCATTGTCATGCCACGATCCTTGAAAGAAGCCGTCGGGTTAAGCCCTTCGAACTTGACGTAAATTGTGGCATCAAGGCCAAGTTCACGTGGGATGTTGTTAAGTTTGATCAGTGGTGTATCACCCTCGTTCAAACTGACAATCGGGGTTTTGTTATCGACCGGTAGACGGTTGCGATAACGTTCGATCAAACCCTGATAATGTGACGACGCCATGTGTATGCCTTG
>CAYUZB010000205.1:0-2530 GCA_964449565.1 uncultured Granulosicoccaceae bacterium
ATCTCGATGCCTTCAGTCCGGATGCGAACGCCGAATGCTGGACCAAGGAGATGCTCTCACGGCTGTTTGCGGCGCTTCGGCCAGACGGTGGTACGCTGGTCACTTACTGCGCCAAAGGCGCCGTACGCAGGAGCCTGGAAGCCGTGGGATTTGTCGTCCACCGACACCCCGGACCGCCTGGCAAACGAGAGATACTGAGCGCCAGCCGAACAAGCTGAGGCGACAACTGCGTTCAGGCCATGGGAATATTCCCGTTGATTCACATTGTTTGACTGATTATTACTGTCCCATCACAATCATGTTAACTGTCACACAACACGGGTACCGGTCGCTGCGCTTATAATTCGCTTCATCGGGCGACCATCAAGGCCAATAACAAGAAATTGCGGAGAAATGGCATGTTTTCCGCTAATACTTTCCGCTAATAACGATAGTCAATATGCCGATACTTGCCGAGAGTCTTCATAAGAGCATTCTCCCAAATTGAACGTTGACGTGCGCTACCTTTGCACAGCAAAAGCGGTTTCGAACCGCTCAGACCAGGACGAATAATGAAAGTAACAATTTACGGATCCGGCTATGTCGGTCTAGTCACCGGCGCATTGATCGCTGATGTCGGCAATGATGTCTTGTGCGTCGATGTTGATGAAACCAAGGTGGCCAATTTGAAAAAAGGCATTGTGCCGATTTTCGAACCCGGCCTCGATGACGTCATCAAGCGTAATGTGGAAGCCGAGCGACTCGATTTCACCACCGATATGGATCGCGCGGTGGCGCACAGCGAAGTCCAGTTTATCGCGGTCGGTACACCGCCGGACGAAGACGGTTCCGCTGATATGCAATACGTGGCGGCTGTTGCCAGGACGATCGCTGATCGCATGGATGGGCAAAAAATAGTCATCACCAAGTCGACCGTTCCAGTCGGTACCGGTGACATGGTTGAGCGTGTTATCGCTGAAGGCCTCAGCGCTCGCAAGGAAAAGATTCACTACTCCGTCATTTCCAACCCCGAATTCCTGAAAGAAGGTGCGGCGATTGAAGATTTCATGAAGCCTGATCGCATTGTTGTTGGCACCGATGATGAACACGCCATCGAGGTCATGCGCGAACTCTATGCACCGTTTTGCCGTAATCGTCGTGACCGCCTGATCTTCATGAGCCGAAAATCGTCCGAGCTGACCAAATATGCTGCCAACTCATTGCTGGCAACCAAAATCAGTTTCATGAACGAATTGTCCAATATCGCTGATCGACTTGGCGCTGACATTGAAGACGTGCGTGTCGGCATCGGCTCGGATCCGCGTATCGGTTACCACTTCATCTACCCTGGATGTGGTTACGGTGGTTCGTGCTTTCCAAAAGATGTAAAAGCCCTGATCGCGACATCGCGTGAGAACGGCTACACCGCTGAACTTCTTCAAGCTGTCGACAGCGTCAATGACCGTCAGAAGCATGTTCTGTTTGAAAAACTCATGAAGCAGTTTGACAATGACATCAAAGGCAAGTGTTTTGCGGTCTGGGGTCTGTCGTTCAAACCGAACACCGATGACCTGCGTGAGGCACCTTCACGTGTGCTGATCGAAGCCATTCTTGAGGCCGGCGGCACCGTTCGCGCCTATGACCCGGTTGCCATGAAGGAAATGCGTCACTTCTACCCCGACGAGAAGCGCATGGAGCTCGTAGGCACGGCCATGGATACGCTTGAGGGCTGCGATGCCTTGTTGATCAACACTGAATGGCGTGAATTCCGCAGCATTGACACCGATGCGGTGAAAAAAGCGCTGAAGCAAGCGATCGTGATTGATGGGCGTAATTTGTATGAGCCTGAGGCGATGCAGGAAGCCGGGTTTGTGTACGATTGCATTGGGCGTCCACAGCCTGACCGAAGGGTCGCGCTGAAAGCCGTCACTGGCTGATCCAGGCAAAATATAGCTTCTGGCTGAACTTACGTTACGTCGGGATTGAAATAAAAAGGGCAGCCTTAAAGCTGCCCTTTTTTGTTTCGGCATACAAGAAAGTCGCGCACGTCGATCTCACGATCCGTATGATCTCGTCCCCATGAACGTCACCTACCGACAAGTGGTTGCGCTCGCCATTCCGGTGATGCTTGCCAATATCAGTGTACCAATGGTCGGTATCGTCGATACCGCTATCATGGGTCGATATGCATCCCCTGACTATATAAACGCTGTCGCAATTGCCACTGTGTTGTTCAGTTCGATCTTTTGGGCATTTGGTTTCTTGCGTATGGGAACCGGTGGTCTGATTGCTCAGGCAAATGGCGCTGACGACAGAGATGCTATCGCGTTAACGATAACACGCAGTTTGATCGTGTCCACGGGCATCGGCATTATGATTATTCTGGGTGGCGCGTTATGGTTTCGTGCAGGCATGCATTTCATGTCCTCGAGCGAACGGTTAACCGAGCTGACCTATGCCTACTACCAGATTCGCCTTTTAGCCGCGCCAATCACTCTGTCACTTTACGTTGTTTTTGGTACCTTGGTTGGACTACAGCGCATGCGTAGCC
>CAYUZB010000206.1:0-2519 GCA_964449565.1 uncultured Granulosicoccaceae bacterium
ATCTCGGTCTGGAACTTCTGGCCTTGTCGCAATATGCCATGGTTGCGCTGAATCGTAACAATGGCGAGTCATCCGAAGCTGCGATGAAATACTTCGTACTCGGTGCACTGGCCTCAGGCATGTTGCTCTATGGCATGTCCATGATCTATGGCGCGACAGGTTCGCTCGACCTTGCGACGATAAAGAACGTTGTGGCAGGGACGGGCGACGATCTTGCCGACGCGCGCAGCATAGGCGCCCGTTTTGGTCTCACTTTCATTGTCGTCGGTGTCGCCTTCAAACTCGGTGCAGTGCCGTTTCATATGTGGGTCCCTGATGTTTATGCCGGTGCGCCGACGTCAGTCACCATGTTCATTTCAACTGCACCCAAGATTGCGGCTTTCGCGATGTTGGTCCGTTTGCTGGTTGATGGCCTTGAATCTCTGGATGCAGATTGGCGGCAAATGCTTGCCATTCTGGCGGCTTTGTCGATGGTTGTCGGCAACCTTGTCGCGATAGCGCAAACCAACATAAAACGCATGCTCGGTTACAGCACCATTTCTCATGTCGGCTTCTTGTTACTTGGCTTTGTCGGTGCGTCCAATGAGGCTTATAGCGCCTCGATGTTCTATGCGATTACCTATGCTTTTACAACGCTTGCGGTATTCGGCGTACTACTAGCCTTGTCGCATAGAGGCCATGAGGCGGTCATGCTTGATGATCTGCGCGGACTTGCTAAACGCAATATGTTACTGGCCTCGGTCATGATGCTGGCGATGATCTCACTGGCAGGTGTACCGCCAACTGTTGGTTTCTACGCCAAGCTATTGGTATTGAAAAGCGCCATCGGTGCCGACTACCTTTGGCTGGCAATCATTGGTGTCTTCATGTCAGTGGTTGGTGCTTTCTATTACCTGCGTATCGTCAAGCTGATGTTCTTCGATGATCCAGTTGAGCATACAGAGGTGCAACCTGCCTTGGATGTATCAGCGGGGCTCGCAATTAATGGTTTGGCGGTATTGGCTTTCGGCATCATGCCGGGTGTGATCATGGCCGCTTGCGTTGCAGCCTTTGCCAGCTGACGTCATCGCTGTAAAAGCTGCTTTGTTTGGTTGATTCGTTTAGCGGCGCAACCGTCAGGCAGGAAGGTCCAAATCTTGGCGGATTTGATCTGACACCCCCAGTACCTTGTCATCGTTGCCATTCGCTGCTGCAACCATCAAGGCTGCTGGCGAAGTTTCGCCGTCAACGGGTACCGGCATGCTCATCGCACAACCGTCAACTAGATTGATCATCGTGGTGTTTCTGAGTAGCGACGGATTGACGACATCGAAATTTTGCTCGGCTTCGGCGAGTGTTGGCGTCTCTATCGCAACCGTTGGTGCCAGCATGACGTCGACATCGCGAAGTGCTTGCCCGAACAGGGTGACCGATGTTTCTCGGGTAGTGTGGGCGTCGCTAATATCTTGCTCGCTTAACGATTCCGAGGCTCGCATGCGTCGGAGCACTTGAGGGTCGCCGATGCTTTCGAGTCGCTGTAGTGAGTCCCGATAAACCTTGTGTGCTTCACTCGATACGATACCAATCATGGCCGTGCGGTTTTCGCTGGCAAAGCGCATGTCGACAGTGACCAATGTATGCCCTTTGGTTTCGAGCTTACTCAGGGTTGATTCGAAGTCTCGCTGGATTCGGTTGTCCAGCCCGTCGGTGAACGCCCCGGAAGGTATGCCGAATCGCAGCGTTTGATTCGACGCTGCTCTTGCGTTTTGATCGATGGAGTTTGAACGCAGTAAATCAAACGTTCGCGCGGCGAGTTCGTAGCTTTTTGTCAATGGTCCCGCGCTGTCGAAGGTGTTTGACAGTGGATGGACGCCTTTGAGTGATACGACTTGTCGCGATGGTTTGTAACCATAGAGTCCATTGACGGCCGCCGGCAATCGTACTGAGCCACCGGTGTCGGTACCCATGGCGATGTCGCAGAGACCATAGGCGACGCTTAAGGCAGCACCGGATGAAGACCCGCCCGGGACGCGTGACTTATCGAAAAAATTGCCGGGCGTGCCGTAATGCGGGTTTTGTCCTGTGCCGGAGTAGGCGAACTCGGTCATGGACGTGCGGCCGATGATCAATGCGCCGGCAGCTTTCAAGCGATGCACGACATCAGAATCCTCAACAGCGGGCTCACGATCTGCCAACAGGCGCGAGGCGGCAGTCGTGCGTTTGCCGGCTTCGTCGTAGAGATCTTTGATCGACACCAGTTGGCCATATAGCGGCAGCTCATCAGCCTGGCTGACAAGCTGATCGAGTCTTTGTGCTTCCGCCATCAGCTCGCTTTTGTCAAAACGCGTGAAGATGCGTGAGGCTTCGTCGCCTAGCGCCTCTACCTGTTCGATTAGCCGTGTGGCGCGTGCAGTCAGTGTCATCATGTAATCAGACTATCACGGGTGTTGTACTTGAGGATTTTAGCCCGTATACTTGTCGGCTCAGTCAGGTGCGGGGTGGAGCAGTCTGGCAGCTCGTCGGGCTCATAACCCGAAGGT
>CAYUZB010000207.1:0-2482 GCA_964449565.1 uncultured Granulosicoccaceae bacterium
CCCAGACACAGTCCGATAGAAAAAGCGTATTGAATCCGAGGTTTCCCGCCATACGTGCTGTGGTCTCGAGGCAATGATTTGCTGTTGCGCCGCATAACAATAGGTTTTGAATATTCGATTCGCGTAAATTTTTTTCTAATGACGTTCCGATAAAGGCGCTGTTGACGTGTTTGATAAAAACAGCTTCGTCCGCCAGTGGGGCGGCAAAAGCTTGTACAAGTGAGCCCGGTGACGTCGCTCGAAATGGTGAGTTTGGGTCTAGTGAATGATGATGGATATGCATGATGGTCATACCATGCTTTCGGCAATCGCGAAGCAACTTTGTGATGTTAGCTTCTGCATCTGGGTTTGATCGAGATACGCCAGTTTCGTCACGCAAGGCAAAAGCCATTTGAACATCAATAAGTAGTAATGCTGACTCGGCTAAATTGATATTCAAGAGATCGGACTTCGGCTGTTGAAGTTTGGACATTGCGCGTGATCCTGATTGATAAACCGTTGATCTGAAACTGGGTATTTTGCCAGATGCTTCGCCGGGCGAATTGGACGTCTGATAAGTTCACCGGTGCAATTTGGACAGGTCGCGGTAAAGTTCTGCTCCGAACAATCCTCGCAAAAGGTGCATTCGAAACTGCATATACGAGCTTGCGTGTCATTGGGTGGCAAATCAATACCGCAACACTCGCAATTTGGTTTTAGTTTGAGCATGGTTTCCCCTTAGCTAGTGTATTGATAACTAGACTAACGGAACTTGTTATGGCATAAAAGACAATATGCCCTCATTTAAGGACAAAACGATTCGACTCACCGCTAGTCAGGCAACCGTCGTCTTTGTGGTTTATCCAGGCGTTAAACTTCTTGATTTAGCCGGACCGTTGCAAGTATTCAACGATGCCCTGGATGAAAACGGAGATGCTGCTTATCGGTGTTCCATCGCGTCGATTGACGGTAAATCGGTGGTTTCTGATACCCCGGCTTCGATCTCCACTGAACGTCTATCGGCATGGAACCGGCGTCGTATTGATACATTGATCGTGGTTGGCGGGCAGGGGGTATTTGCGGCAATCGAGAATCAAAAATTGATGACGTGCATAAGGAAACTGGCGCAGAGATCGAGGCGGGTAGGTTCCATATGCAATGCTGCTTTCATACTCGCGTTCTGTGGATTGCTCCAAGGTAGACGTGCCGTAACACACTGGGACTCGTGCGACAGGCTGGCGGTTGAATACCCTGACGTCTGTGTCGAGAAGAATCCGATTTTCCTGAACGACCATGATATCTGGACATCAGCAGGTGTCACCGCAGGGATTGATATGGCGATTGCCATGGTATCCGATGATCTTGGTAGATCGACTGCGCTGTCATTGGCGAGGTCACTGGTCACCTATATTGTACGGCCGGGTGGGCAATCGCAATTTAGTGAGGCGTTGGAACTGCAAGCGGCCGATGGGGCTGGGCGATTTGATGAACTGCATAAATGGATGCGAAGCCATCTTGCTCAGGATCTGTGCAATGATCGCCTCGCGGATCACATGCGTATGAGTACTCGAAATTTTTCACGGTTATATGCATCATCGGTTGGCAGAACTCCTGCCAAGTCGGTGGAAGCGATGCGAGTAGAGGCGGCTTGCCAATTGTTGGAAAAAAGCTCTTCGACGCTCAAAACCATTGCTATATGCTGTGGTTTTGGTGATGATGAACGTATGAGGCGAGCCTTTGTCAGAGCGCTAAAAGTATCACCACAGGATTATCGCAGACGGTTTCATGCAACGTGATTCTCGTAAGGTCTGCCCAAGGTAAAGTCGGTTTTGAACATTTGAAAAATAGAGGAAAGGTAGTCTTCCGCTAGAGTAATTTCATCAAATTTGCCATTTCAATGGCAGCCAGAGCAGCTTCTTCGCCCTTGTTACCCGCCTTGCTTCCTGATCGTTCAATGGCTTGCTCGATGGTATCGGTCGTGATAACACCAAATGCCGCTGGCACACCGGTGATCCAGGATGTATTGGCGATGCCCTTGCTCGCTTCGCCTGCGATCAATTCAAAATGAATTGTGCCGCCCTTGATCAAAACACCAAGACAAACCAGGCAGTCGAAATCACCGCTTTCTGCCATCTTGCGAGCCGCAAGTGGAATCTCGTAGCAACCAGGGACAATGGCAACGGTTATGTCGTCTTCGGCAACGTCGTGTCTGAGCAGCGCATCTTTAGCGCCTTCGAGCAGCCGGCTTCCCATGAAATCATTCCAGCGAGTGGCGACAATTCCGACCTTGAGGTTGGTCCCAATCAGTTTGCCTTCAATCGTCTTGCTCATAATCGTGTTCTTTAGAAATTGATAGTTTGGGACATGTTGGCAGTGCCGAAGCCCATGGGTGTTGTCGAAGTGGAGGCGTCGGTATCGAGTTGATGCCCCATACGTTCCGATTTGGTCTTCAGATATTCTGCATTGTGTTCCTGTGCCGGAATGATCAACGGCACGGCTTCGT
>CAYUZB010000208.1:0-2376 GCA_964449565.1 uncultured Granulosicoccaceae bacterium
ACTCGCACTCGCACTCGCACTCGCACTCGCATGAACATGAACATGAACATGAACACACAAGTATGAACAGTTTGGTGGCAGACTAGTGCTACCTCAGTTACGCCTGTTGCAACTTCTCAGCCCGGTTTTGCCTGTGGGTGCCTACAGTTACTCGCAGGGTCTTGAATGGGCGGTCAAGGAAGGTTGGATCAAAACCCTGGCTGATTTTGATCGTTGGCTAGGGGAATTGATTGATGGGCCTCTGATGCAGCAAGAATTACCATTACTTCGCAAACTCTATAACGCTTGCGTTGACGACGATATAGAACGTTTTGACTACTGGAGCCATGCGGCTATCGCTTTTCGTGATACCGCTGAGTTGCGTGCAGAAGAGCGCTCAAGAGCTGGCGCGTATTTACGAATTGTCGATGCTTTGCCGCTTGAAATTGATGAGCGATATCGAACCGGGATGCAGCAGACCTCGTTAGCAACCCTTGCCCGGGCCGCGGTGACCTGGCACATCGATGAAGCATCGTTACTACATGCATTTGCTTACAACTGGCTTGACGCCTATATCGTCAATGGCGTGAAAATCATCCCCCTTGGACAGTCGGATGGTCAGGAGCTTCTACATGCAAAGCTGTCCGACTTGTCCGAAGCCGTTGTTGATTCTCTGGATGTAACGGCTGAGGCGCTTGGCTATTCCGTGCCGTCCGTGGCTATGGCCAGTTGCGGGCATGAAGTGCAATACTCCCGTATATACCGATCCTGAACATCATGAATCTCGCTCAAATGAAACAAACTTCAAGTCCGTTACGCGTGGGTCTTGGCGGCCCTGTCGGTTCAGGCAAGACATCACTTCTGGATGCTTTGTGCAAGCACATGCGCAATGACCATGAGATTGCGGTCGTAACCAATGACATATATACCCGAGAAGATGCTGACGCTTTGGTTCGTAGTCAGGCATTGACATCGGACCGAATCATTGGTGTTGAGACAGGAGGCTGCCCGCATACAGCTATTCGAGAAGATGCATCAATGAACCTTGCGGCGATCGATCAGTTAACCCAATCGTTCCCACAGCTGGATATTGTTTTCATCGAAAGTGGCGGGGATAATCTTGCCGCGACGTTCAGCCCCGAATTGGCGGATTTAACCTTGTATGTAATTGATGTTGCACAAGGCGAAGAAATTCCGCGTAAGGGAGGCCCTGGAATAACGCGATCAGACATGCTGGTTATCAACAAGACTGATCTGGCACCCTATGTAGAGGTATCTCTGGATGTGATGGAGACTGATGCAGCACGCATGCGCGATGGCAAGGCGTTTGTTTTTACTTGCGTGAAAAAAGGCGATGGGGTAGCGGCAATTGCTGATTTTATTCGGCATGAAGGCTTACTAGCTAGTCCACCTGGCTGATGTTAGTGAATTGATTGAAGCGCGAGCCAGTTATTTTCTTGGTGGTGTGCTCACAGTGCGCCTCGTAGGTGCCATAACTCAGGGAATAGCTCTACCTCGAGCATGCGCTGAAGGTACTTAACCCCGGTTGTACCTCCCGTTCCGCGTTTGAATCCGATGATTCGCTCGACGGTTGTAACATGGTTGAAGCGCCAGCGACGAAAGTAGTCTTCAAGATCTATCAGCTTTTCGGCAAGTTCGTACAGGTTCCAGTGTTGTTTCGGGTTTTTATAAACCTCAATCCAAGCTTTCATTACCTCATCACTGGCTTTATAGGATTCATCAAGTCGGTAACCTGTCTTAGTGAACGAGATATCCATCGCATCAGCCAGTAAATCCAGAACTTCATGGTATAAAGATTTACGCGCCAGTTCCTGGCTTAGCATTTCATGAAGTTCGGGACGATGCTCATGGACCTTAAGCAAGGCCTGATTACGATTGCCGAGAATGAACTCTATCAGACGGTACTGATGTGACTGAAACCCGCTGGATGCGCCCAGATCATCCCGAAATTTCGTGTATTCACTCGGTGTCATTGTGCGCAATACATCCCATGCATTATTTAATTGTTCAAAAATACGGGCAACGCGCGTCAGCATCTTGAAACTGGAGTTAAAGTCACCTTGAATTAAGGTATTACGTGCAGCTACTAGTTCATGCAAACACAAACGCATCCAGAGTTCAGAGGTTTGATGCTGAATGATGAAGAGCATTTCGTCATGCGCATCGGATCGAAGGTTTTGTGCATCCAAGATCGAATCCAGGGATAGATAATCGATATATGACATATCGTCATCGAAGGACATTTTCGCTCCATCGCTGTCATTCTCAAAGGTGCTCATAAAATCGTGCCCATGGATGTGCCAAAGGTGTTGTTGCACGATTTTACCGCAGACGTAGCTTTGGTGAGTTTTTCAAATGCCGAAAATACTGTATGCC
>CAYUZB010000209.1:0-2369 GCA_964449565.1 uncultured Granulosicoccaceae bacterium
TCCACCGTCTGGTTCCAGTGTTTCAACTTCGCCTCGATCATTGCCATCAAATGACGATGACCTCGAACCCAATGCCGAGGGATGATCGCGTTTATCAATTCGATGAGTCTGGCTTTGCTGACGCTGTTCGGGATACGGTACTTGAACCGTTTGTCGACAAACTGATCGCCGCTGTCGTCGCTCGTGGCGATGATTTGAAACATGGAAATTTGCCGCATTGGCGAGATGCAGTTGAAGCGGCTCCGACCCTTGATCAATCCTCATTGGCCGTTGTCGATGGCGTGGTTTGTATCAACTCAAAGCGCATGACGCAGGAAGAATGCTCGCAGCTAAAAACAGCCCTGACCTCATTGATGCCGTGGCGCAAGGGGCCGTTTCGTTTTGGTGACATCACGGTTGACACTGAGTGGCGTTCGGACTGGAAGTGGAATCGCCTTGTTCAACATTTACAAGACCTGCACGGGCGTAATGTATTGGATGTCGGTTGTGGCAGTGGCTATCACTTGTGGCGTATGCGAGAGTCTGGTGCTCGGCTTGCACTTGGCATTGACCCAGGCTTGTTGTTTATCCATCAGTTTGCACTCCTGCAACGCTATGCACAGGATGTAGCGACCCAGTATTTACCGCTGACGATGGATAGCCTGCCGAGCCCGATGCTTTGTTTCGATACCGTATTTTCGATGGGTGTTCTGTATCACCGGCGGGAACCTCTCGAACATCTGGATGAACTTCGAGTTGCACTTCGACCCGGCGGTGAGCTGGTTCTCGAGACCCTGGTCTTGCCCGACGCCTCCGAGACACACGACACCTCACTAGCGATCGATGGTCGTTACGCCTCTATGCGCAATATCTGGGAGCTACCGACACCAACCCGACTGCTGCGTTGGGTCGCTGAATCCGGGTTCAAGGCCGCGCGTCTGGTCTCGCTTGAACAGACGACAATTGAAGAACAGCGCGCAACACCCTGGATGACTCAGCACTCGCTGTCAGAGGCCCTGGACCCGATCGATCAAGGCCGGACCGTCGAAGGACATCCGCGTCCCTGTCGCGCCATTGTACTGGCTGAGACGTGAAGTTTGTCGAAATGTCACTCATACGACACTTATCATCTTAATTACGACGTCAATTTTTGTGTTAAATATCCCACACAAAAGTTTGGCCCGGTCTATCGTCAATCCTGGCTGCGTGAAAGCGTCGGCAAAACAGACACGTACCAGACATAGTTCGTCAGCATTCCGGGCATGGAAGAATAACCCTGCTCAGCGCTCAGATATTCAGGCAACGATAAAACGTGAGCCAGTCAGGCGGCGTTATCTGTCCATCTCGTTATAATCCGCCGCTCTATCATTCTTTATCCAGTGGTTCATGGGAATTGCGCAAGCAAGTGCTGCCTCAACTGCCGACTTGGTCCGCGGTCGGGTGGTGCCAAATTCAAGTTTCGAAGCTGGCAACGACAAGTCGCCGTCAAGCGGCGAAAAACGCTCCAGCGATGGCGCCGAGTACATCTACTACGATGGTTACTGGGTACGCTACTACAAGCCTCTTGACGAGTCGCTGGCTTCTCGCAAAACGCTGATCGATCACCTGACGCGCCGCGCCTTCCACCATACCGAGCCGGGCATCAATACTCCGGGCGAACGTCTCGACATGGCCCGCTCTGCCTACGAGAATCAAAGCGATCCGGCCTTGAAGCGCGTCAATGCTGCGATGCTCGCTGGTGCGCTGTTCAATCGCGCCACCGATATCTTTACGGCGATTGTGGAGCTTGAAGAAAAAGGCGTGCGTATCAGCCGTAGCAACGAGTTGATGAAGTCTTGCGGATCGTATTTCAAGGAGGCCCTTGAGCTTGGCAAGCAAGTGCGCCATCACAGCGGAGAAGAAGGCATCGATGAACTTTGGGGCGAACCGTTTCGCGCCTTTACCTTACCGATCACGGCGTACTACGAATCACGATTTATCAAAGTTGCGCAAACCATGGCCAACATCGACAAGCTAGCGACGACACTGCACGAAACGTTTGCTGACCGACCTGAATTTGCCGGTGTTTCCGCCCTCATCGACCGCTATGCCACCGCAGCAAAGCACGAGTGTGAAACCATGAAATCGGATGTATGTATTTTCGATATCTGGCCACATTTTGTAGCCGCTGGCGAGGCACTCGGCAATATTGATCTTGCCATCCAGCCTGGCTGTTCGCGCGAATGCCGCTATGTCATGGAAGATGCCCACAAGGCGCTGATAGCGGGACGCGAGCTGATCAACTGGGTCGCCCGCGCCCGCGTCCCGATGCCTCACAGCAGCAAGGACTACATCGACCGCTGCGAAGCCTTGAAAGAGCGCATGCGTCATTGCTGAGACCGTCCTGACGC
>CAYUZB010000210.1:0-2348 GCA_964449565.1 uncultured Granulosicoccaceae bacterium
TGCGATAACGTTCGATCAAACCCTGATAATGTGACGACGCCATGTGTATGCCTTGATTCTGTTTTCGTGGAGCGAGTTTGTTAGTGGAGCGATATGTTTGTCGACTGTATTCGATGCAAACCAGATTCAGCTAAGTGTTTCAACACGTAGCGATACAACCGACTGCGTCATGCTATCAAGCTTTTCCACCTCACTAATGGCATCGTTCACCAAACCTTCTCGCACGCGACCGGTGAGTATGATGATCGGTACCACCGGCGGCGTTGATTGATCCCGTGTATCGTCCTCATCGGGTTCTTTCTGGATGATGGCCTCGATACTGATGCCTCGAGCACCAAAAATAGAGGTGACATCAGCCAGAACGCCAGGCACATCGATCGCCGTTAGCCGCAAATAATAGGCAGTTTCAAAATTTTCAGGTGTAAGTAGTGCCTGGCTTTGAATCGCAGACGGCTGAAACGCCAGTGGCGGCACTCGACACGCCGGAGCGGCATCAATAGCTCTGACTACATCGATAATGTCGGCAACCATCGAGGAGCCTGTGGGTAGTGAACCCGCTCCAGCGCCGTAATACAAGGTGGGACCAACGGCATCACCGTGTACCAAAACGGCATTCATGACACCGTTAACGTTGGCCAACAGACGCTTTTCGGGGATCAAGGTGGGATGCACTCGCAGCTCGATCCCCTCCTCTCGCCGCCGAGCAACACCAAGATGCTTGATGCGGTAACCGAGCTCATCGGCAAACGCAACATCTTCGCGAGTGATCTTGCTGATGCCTTCGGTAAATACGGCAGCAAACGATAACGGTATGCCAAACGCGATGGATGCCATGATGGTGAGCTTGTGGGCAGCATCGATGCCTTCGACATCGAAGGTCGGGTCGGCTTCGGCATAGCCAAGCGCCTGGGCCTCAGCCAGAACATCGGCAAACTCACGACCTTTTTCGGCCATTTCACTCAGGATGAAATTGCCGGTGCCATTGATAATGCCGGCAAGCCAGTCTATGCGGTTGGCGGCCAACCCTTCTCGCAAAGCCTTGATAATGGGCACACCACCCGCCACTGCTGATTCAAACGCAACGACAACATGGCTCTTTTCAGCCGCAAGCAGCAAATCATTGCCATGCACGGCAATAAGCGCCTTGTTGGCCGTAATGACATGCTTACCGTTCTCGATGGCAGTGTTGAGTAAGGACAGCGCGGGATCTTCGCCACCCATGACCTCACAGACAATGTCAATGTCTGGATCGTTGACAATGCTGGCGCTGTCAGTCGTGATATCGATACCTAACTCCAGCGCCTCAGCCTTGCCGACATTACGCACAGACGCACGCGTCACCTCAATGGCTCGGCCAGTTCGGCGCTCGATTTCTGCCGCATTGGCACTCAGAATACGGGCGACACCCTGACCTACGGTGCCAAGGCCCAGCAGACCGACACGGATCGGTTTCAAGAAAATCTCCTCGGGAATGAGCACAAACAGGTGTGTGTTCGCGCGTGGGGGCTTATTATAGCCTTATGAAAATGCATCTAGAGGCATCGACCCAGAACCTGATCAGCCATTATGGTCCAGGCTTGCTGAGCGTCAATGGGCACGACTACCACAGCAACATCCTCGTTAGCGAAAACGAGGTTTTCGAGAACTGGTACACGGGATCGGTCAGCGATCTGACCCTGGACGCTTTCGCCCGCTTTCTCGATTCCGAGGATCGAGCCAAAACCGAAATACTGCTTTTGGGCAGTGGCACCGAACATGTGTTTCCGCCATTCAGTCTGATCGCTGAATTCAAGCAGATTGGCATCAGCCTGGAAGTGATGAATACACGGGCTGCCTGCCGTACCTATAGCGTTCTGGTCAATGAGTACCGCCCGGTAGCGGCGGCACTCTTTCAAATTCAAAGCCAGTAACAATACTGCTAAATTAAATTATAAATCTGTAAAGTCACAACGTAAAAAACCTAAAATTTACAGATCCAGAATTTTCATCGCTCGTACAAACGGACAGAGACAAAGTCACCGTACGAAATGCACTTAAGCCATAAATAAATTTTCGGCTGTGTACCCACTACCTTCAAGGATTCGACGCAGTCGCTTCAGTGCTTCCATTTGAATCTGTCGCACGCGTTCGCGGGTAACCCCGAGTTCCTGACCGACTTCTTCCAGTGTTGCCTTCTCGTGACCATGCAAACCAAAACGACGTACCAGTACTTCACGTTGCTTGGATTCAAGCTTTTGCAGCCAATCGTTAATGTTTGAATTAACGCTTTCATCCTGCAAAACCATGGATGGATCAACGTTGTTCTCATCAGGAATAATGTCCAGTAATGGGCGCTCGCCATCCTTACC
>CAYUZB010000211.1:0-2347 GCA_964449565.1 uncultured Granulosicoccaceae bacterium
GTATGATACTCTTGTGGTTTATCGCATTCCGCAGTGGTGAATGGCTCCACGTCGGCCTTCACTTTTAATCAAAAGAGGTAATTTCATGATCGGCTACACAACTATTGGTACTAAGAACCTGGAAAAGGCACAGGGTTTCTATAACGAACTCCTGGCCTTGGTCGGCGGCAAGGAATTGATGGGGCTTGATCGCATCAAATTTTACGGCACCGATGCAGGTGGCGGCATGTTGGCGATTTGCACCCCGGCTGATGAGGGCGAACAGTCTTGCGGCAATGGCCAGATGGTCGCGATACCCGGGGGTTCACCAGAAGGTGCACAAGCACTTTATAAGAAGGCTATCGAACTTGGCGCCACCGATGCAGGTGAGCCCGGCCAGCGCTTTTCTTTCTTCTATGGCGCTTACGTAAACGATCCGGATGGTAACAAGCTCTGCTTCTATCATATGACTGAAGGCTAAAACCGGATATACGTCACCCACGTAAAACGCCTGCAAATTGCAGGCGTTTTACTGTGCGAGTTCGTGTCTCGTTGTGGTCAACTGATAAAAATCTACCGATTACATGAACTTTCGTACAACGATAGCGGCGGTAAGTGCGACGGCTCCAGACAGCACAGCGCCCCAAATCATGTCAACCACACTCATCAACACGGGCCAGTCACGTACTGTCGCAAGATTGGTCATATCGTAAGTCCCATAGGCCATCAAGCCCACTAGGGCCCCGGTCAGGGCAACGTTTAGCAAGCTGATATCTGGCTCACCCGGCCGCACGGCAAGATAGACAAGCCCTGCGGTATACCCAAGATAAAATACGGCCGCTGGCACCGCAAGGATATTGCGCTTCAACAAGTCACCCAATTCAGTGGCATAGAACTGTCGCGCGACGACGCCCAACCAGATGCCATCTATCACAAGAAACGCCAACAAGGCCGCGGCGTAAGCGACCAGAAATACCTTCATGCCCTACCCTCAATCATCAAAGTTACTCAGCTGAAAGACGCTGGACTGAACAGCTCACACAGCGCTCCGCTGACCGGATGCGTAAACCCTAGATACTCAGCATGCAACATGAGCCGTTTATTATCCGCCACTCCATATAAACGATCACCCACTATCGGGTTACTCAGACCCAGAGGATGAGACGCATGCACTCTCAATTGATGTGTACGACCGGTAAGCGGAATCAGTTTGATCAGCCGTCCATTGCGCGGCGTTGAAGCAACACGATACCAGGCCGTCACCGAAGGCTTGCCATTGCTATAACAAACAAGCTGTCTAGGTCGCGTTTCATAATCCCGCCTGATCGGCAGACTGATCAGCCCACCCGAGGCATCAACCGGTGAAACCAGCTCTGCAACATAGCGCTTGCGAACACGTCTTGATTCGAACAAACGGGCCATTGCACGATGCATATCCGGATTTTTCGCCAGCAATAGCAATCCTGAAGTATCCATATCCAGACGATGGACGATCAAGGGACCGGTGGCATCCGGTCGTGCAAGCGCTACGCGAGTGGCGACAGAGTCATTGACGGTCTTGCCCGGTTGGGACAACAAGCCTGATGGTTTATCAACAACAACCAGGTCGTCATCCTCAAAACACACGGGTAAATCCGGAATTTCAGCGAGTGAGACTGGCATCTTGCTATGACATGTCCATGACAGCGCGACGTATCAGATTCAATCCCATGAGTAAAAAGAAAATTAACACGGCACGATGAAATCCATCACCGCTCATGCGGCTGCGAATTTTCTCCCCAAGCATAAAGCCGAGCATCGCCGGTAACACCAACATGGCCGACAATCCGCTGCGATCAACTGACATGATGCCGTTTTGCATATAGGCCACACCCAAGGCCATACTGCCAAGCATCAACAATAAGCCAACGGTGGACACAAATTCTTCTTTTGTGAGTTTTCGTGAACTCAAATAGATCATCATCGGCGGCGACCACACACCCGCTATACCGCCAATGACTCCCGCGCTGGCTCCCGCGGTAATCTGCGCAGCGGAATCAAATCGTTGCGGTATGGCCGGGATATCCTTATACAAATTAACCAGAGAAAACAGTGTTACGACCAGACCCAAGGTCAGGGTCATGACATTCACCGACACCGATGTTGCGTACAAGGCAAATACACCGATCCCGACAGTCATTGTCAGGGCCAGGCGCCAGAACGTTTGTAATACCCAGACTACCCTGCCACTACGAATGACCTGCCAAAGATTAGTGACAAACATGGGTATGACAACCAGGGTAACCGCACTACGTGCATCGGTCACTTGCGCCATCAGACTGACGGCCGTCGTCGGCAAACCGATGCCTATGGTGCCCTTGACCATACC
>CAYUZB010000212.1:0-2344 GCA_964449565.1 uncultured Granulosicoccaceae bacterium
GCGGGGTGATTATCCATGTCTAAAATCACGGTGATTGGTGCCGGGCTGATGGGCCATGGCATTGCATTGGTATTTGCACGCCATGGCCACGAAGTAACCGTTCAGGATCCGGATGAAAATGCCTTGGCGTCTCTGCACGAACGCGTCCGGCAGTCTTTGCTTGACATGCAAGTAGCTTCTGATGAGATACCCGCGGCGATCGATGGTATAGCCGTTCAAAAAGACCTGGCTAATGCCGTATCAGAGGCGGAATTTTTATTCGAAGCCGCACCCGAAAATCTGGCTCTCAAACAGTCATTGTTCGCCGAAATTGAACGCGCCGCTACTGGCAATTGTGTCCTGGCATCAAACACATCAGTCATACCTATCACTCAGATCATGAATGATCTACGCGAACCCGAACGCGCTGTGGGCACGCATTGGTGGAACCCACCGCATCTCATTCCGCTGGTTGAAATCATCCGCACGCAATGGACCGGCAATGACGTCATTGAAAGGACCTACGACTTACTCGCATCGTGTGGAAAGTCGCCTGTTCGAGTAGAGAAAGATGTGCCCGGGTTCATCGGCAATCGATTGCAGCACGCACTTTGGCGAGAAGCAATCAGCTTGGTAGAAAAAGGTGTTTGCACGGCCGACGCGGTAGATCTTGTCGTACGGGAAAGTTTCGGTCGTCGACTTGCCGTTTTAGGTCCACTTGAAAACGCGGACTTGGTTGGAACCGATTTGACACATGCGATACACAAACAGGTACTGCATGATCTGGAACGCTCACCTGCCCCATCACCCCTACTTGAATCGTTAGTTGAAAACGGCAAGCTAGGCATGAAATCCGGAGAAGGATTCAGCAAATGGGCTGCAAACGATGCAAGAAAGACAACAGAAAGAGTGTCGAAGCATTTACTCGCGCTGGAAAATATCCTCGATTGAATGGACCACTGGAGAAATCTATGACATCAATGTCAAGACGTACTGTTCTTAAAGGGCTGGGTGCTGTGATAACTGCCCCGGCGATCCTTCGCCACACCAAAGCATACGCGGCGAACCCCAAAATAAAAATCGGCTTGGTTAGTCCTAAGACCGGGCCTTTGGCTGGTTTCGCAGAAGCAGATGATTATGTTCTCAAGGGCGTACAAGCAGCCTTTGCGGGCGGTGTTGAAAACAATGGCAAGTCATTTGATATCGAAATCATTGTCAAAGACAGCCAATCGAACCCGAATCGCGCAGCAGAAGTCACCGCTGACCTGATCCTCAATGACGAGGTGGATATCATCGTCGCCGCGTCCACACCCGACACGACAAATCCTGTCGCCGATCAAGCCGAAGTGAACGAAGTGCCATGCATTACAACCGATTGCCCCTGGCAGCCGTACTTTTTTGGTCGCAACGGTAACCCGGCTGAAGGCTTTGAATTTACCTATCACTTTTTCTGGGGGTTGGAAGATGTCATTGGCAATTTTCTCAACCTTTGGAACGATTCAGGCGTCAGCAAGACTGTTGCAGGAATATTCCCCAACGACGCTGACGGCAATGCATGGGGTGATCCGGAACTCGGACTACCCAAACCGCTGAAAGCCGCCGGCTATGACTTGATTGATCCAGGTCGATACCAACCGTTGAACGATGACTTCTCAAGCTATATCTCTGCGTTCAAAGACGCAGGCTGTGAAATTGTCACAGGCAATATGATCCCACCAGACTTCGCCACCTTCTGGTCGCAGGCGGCACAACAAGATTTCAATCCAAAAGTCGTGACGATAGGCAAGGCCCTATTGTTTCCTTCCGTGATCGAGTCTCTAGGTGATCGCGGTGATGGATTGACGTCCGAAATATGGTGGTCACCCAACCATCCCTTCACGTCATCATTGACCAATGAAAGCGCGAAGACACTGGCTGATGGATTTACTGCCGAAACCGGTCGACCCTGGACGCAACCAATTGGCTTCAAGCACGCATTGTTCGAGGTAGTTCGCGACGTGGTATCCCGTGCAGAGGATCTCGAGGACCCGTCAGCAATCGTTTCAGCGATCGCGAGCACGAGTATGTCAACCATCGTGGGCAAAGTAGATTGGTCAAATGGACCAGTTAAAAACGTCACCAAAACACCGCTGGTCGCGGGTCAGTGGCAAAAACAGGGTGACAAGATGGAGCTTGTCATTACGACGAACGGGCAAGCGCCGGATATCCCGGTCGGCGGAGAATTGAAGCTACTGAGCTAACGCGTGAGTGAGCTGCTGCAGTGCTGTGGGTTGTCGAAATCATTCGGCAACATCACAGTGGCTGAAGATATTGACTTCTCCATTGCCCGTGGAGAAGCAGTCGGTATCATCGGTCCTAACGGAGC
>CAYUZB010000213.1:0-2336 GCA_964449565.1 uncultured Granulosicoccaceae bacterium
GAAAGTGTATCCGGGATATTGCTCCAGATGTAAGGCTTTTCCCCCATGTAATTGATGACGCTGACAACGCCCGTATCTGCCCACGTGGGGACGCACAACAGGCCGCGACGGTGTGTCAAAGCGCAATCTGTACGGTTCTACCACGCGCCCACCCGCCCCATGAGGGGAGGAATCAAGGAATTATCTGGCATCAGTTTGGTTTTTTCGCTGGCTCTGGTTGCGTCATACACACCTGTCCCATAGTCTCAACCTATCGTCTCAAATTATTGTAACGTTCAGCCATGATTGGGACCGATTTGACTCGCTGGAGATATAAATGAACAAGCCTGCAGAAAATGCGGATATGCGTGAACTGATCGAGATGGATCGCGCCAATGTCTGGCATCACCTGACTCCGCACAAACCGCTTGAAAGCAAGGATCCGCTCATAATTGTCAAAGGTGACGGCATGCGTATCTGGGACCAGAATGGCAAGGAACATCTGGACGCGGTTTCCGGCGCCGTATGGACGGTCAACCTTGGGTATGGCCGCGAGAGCATTGCCAATGCAGTGCGTGATCAGTTGGTCGAAATGTGTTATTTCGCGGGCTCCGCCGGGAACATTCCGGGTATCAAGTACGCAGAGCAACTCATCGCCAGAATGCCAGGCATGAGCCGAGTTTATTATTCGAACTCGGGCACCGAGGCGAATGAGAAAGGCTACAAGATCGTGCGTCAGATTGCAGCCATGCAAAACAATGGCAAGAAGCACAAAATTCTTTATCGTGACCGCGATTACCATGGTACAACTATCACAGCGTTAAGTACTTGTGGTCAGAATGAGCGACGTGACCAATACGGGCCTTTCACCCCAGGGTTTGTTGAGGTGCCTCATTGCTGCGAGTATCGCAGCCAGTTTCCCGACGAATCCGAATACGGTGTCAAGATTGCGCGCGAGATTGAAAATATCATTTTAAAAGAAGATCCTGACACCGTTGGGTCTATCGTACTTGAGCCGGTAACGGCTGGTGGCGGTGTCATCACGCCACCGGAAGGTTATTGGGAAACCGTACAAGAGATCTGCAAGAAATACGGAATACTGTTGCACATTGATGAAGTTGTTTGCGGTGTTGGACGTACCGGCAAATGGTTCGGTTATCAACACTACGACA
This sequence comes from uncultured Granulosicoccaceae bacterium, assembly GCA_964449565.1. GTDB lineage: Bacteria > Pseudomonadota > Gammaproteobacteria > Granulosicoccales > Granulosicoccaceae > Granulosicoccus. The sequence goes on from CAYUZB010000213.1 coordinate 1,152, forward strand.
TCAAACCGGATATCGTCACGATGGCCAAAGGTGTTGCGAGTGGTTATGCCGCCATCGCCTGTACGGTTACGACTGAAGAAGTCTTCAACCAGTTCAAGAACAATGACGACCCGATGGCATACTTCCGAGATATCAGTACGTTTGGTGGTTGTGCGGCAGGGCCTGCAGCAGCGTTGGAAACGATGCGTATTATCGAAGAAGAAAACCTTCTCGATAATGTGACAGAAATGGGCGAGTACTTGATGGAGAAACTTCGCGGCCTGCAGAACAAGTACAAGGTTATCGGTGATGTACGTGGCAAAGGACTTTTTTGTGGTCTCGAATTGGTTAAAGATCGACAAACGAAAGAGCCCGCTGATGAGTCATTGCTAGCAGCTATTGCAGCTGATTGTATGGAAAATGGTGTTGTCATAGGCCGCACCAATCGTAGCCTGACGGGTTTGAACAATACGATTTGCTTGAGCCCTGCCTTGATCTGTACAGCGGAGGATCTCGACGAAGTGGTTGACGCAATAGACAATGCACTCGGGCGCCTCGCCGATTAAGGTGCGGCCGAGTCAGGCGGTGATCTGGCTCAAGTCTGTTTTTATTGGATAAAAAAAGCCCGTACAAGTCTTGTACGGGCTTTTTTTACTTCGGTATACCGGAAAAGGCCAGTACCTGACGTCAGTTCGCAAGTCCGCTCAGCGTATCCATTATCGGACCTAACGCAGGGGATAGCACCGATCCTACTCCTTCCTTGCCAAGTGTTGTATCAGCCAACGGTTTTAGCCGCGCAAGACCATTTGCAACAACAGATTTCAACGGACCACGAGCAGATTCCGGGACTTTGTCAAAGTCACCAGCAGCTTCGGCCAATGTCGCGCCGGCTTGTTCAAGACGTGGAAGAACCTTTGTCGCTGAATCGACATCACTCACGCTAGCTAGCGCGCTGGAAGTCGTTCCAAACACGTTACCGAACTTCCGGCTAATACCGCCGAGACTGAAGCTGCCACGATCGATTTCTGTATCTGAAGCCTCTTCACTGGCAGTATCAGTTTCTTCCGTAGTTGCTTCTTCAGAAGCTGCTTCTTCGTTAGTCTCATCCCCAGCGGCGTCAGTGGCATCAGCCGCGGCATCGGTAGCAGCGTCAGTGGCATCAGCCGCGGCATCGGTAGCAGCGTCAGTGGCATCAGCCGCAGCATC
>CAYUZB010000214.1:0-2105 GCA_964449565.1 uncultured Granulosicoccaceae bacterium
TGCAATTGGGTGGTCAGGGTGCACCCTTGTCAGCGATTTATCATAAAGCCTTGTTATCTCGGCTCGCCGTGCCTGGTAATCGCGGCAATCCTGGTAATCCCGGCAGTCCCAGCGATCACGGCAACCCCGGAAATTTTGGCAGTCCGGGCATGACTGGAACATCTGGCAGCATGGCTGTCTTGAATCTGGGCGGTGTCGCGAACCTGACCTGGTGGGATGGGCATGACCGATTGATCGCCTTCGATACCGGTCCGGCCAATGCACCAATCAACGATTTCGTTCGAGAAGTTGCTGGATTGGACTATGACAAGGATGGTGCGCTCGCTGCCGCTGGCGTCGTGGACGAGAAACGCTTGGCAGAACTACTCAACCACCCGTATTTTAATGAGCCGTTTCCCAAGTCGCTGGATCGCTTTGGTTTTTCCTGGCAAATGGCCGAAGGTTTGTCCTTGCAAGATGGGGCAGCTTTGCTTACAGCCTTTTGTGCCGTAGCTGTCAGCAAGGCTCTCGCGCAATTGCCACATTCCCCGAAACAATTGATCGTTTGTGGTGGTGGTAGACACAATGCCAGTCTGATGAAAGCACTTGAACAACGCACTGGCGTACAGGTCTCCACGGCCGAACACGCTGGATGGCGCGGTGATGCGGTGGAAGCTGAGTGCTTTGCCTATTTGGCTGTGCGTACTCTGCAGGGACTGCCCAATAGTTTTCCCGGCACCACAGGTGCCGCATCCCCGGTATGTGGCGGGGTGATTCATCGGACCACGTCGAATAATAATCAAGGTTTAATTTCGTGAATAAACACTGGCAGGAGCAATTAAAAAAAACCTGGGGAATTGATGCTTCACTGACATCGCTTGACGGCGAATTCGATCTCAATTTCAAGGCCAGTACACAAGATGGTCGTCAGTATTTGATGAAGGTCATGCGAGCAGCTTGCGATACTGGCTTTGTCGAGATGCAGTGTAATGTACTGGTTCATATCAATGCCACTGGCAACGATGTCAAGGTCCCCACTGTCATACGTTCGCTGGCGGAGGAAAAGATCGAATCGATTGCGGATGAGGATGGAGACACGCGACTTGTCTGGGTACTCGATTATGTAGATGGCATGATCTACGCGCACTTCGCACCCAAGTCACTCGATCTGATCCGGCAGCTTGGCTCAGGCATCGCTCATTTGCAGCGCGCGATGAGCAGCTTCTCGCATCCAGCGCTCGAACGAGATTTCAAATGGAATCTGATGCAGGCAGATTGGATTAACGAGTCTGTTTCTGCTATCGGTGATACCGACCGGGTCGCCTTGATTCAAGCGATCATGCTCGACTATCAGTCGGCCCGCGGCGTTGCTGAAACCATGGCAAATACTGTCATTCACAATGATATCAATGATCACAATGTGATTATCAGATCATCGCTAACTGATAAACCTTCGCTAGCTGGCATCATTGATTTTGGTGATATGTGTAGCGCACCACGTGTCTGCGAGCTTGCCATCGCCGGTGCCTATATCGTGCTCGATCATCCTCAGGCAGAAAAAGCGCTTGCCGCATTGATAACCGGGTTTCATTCCGTGTTACCACTAACGGGGCAGGAGATAGATCTGATCTACCCCCTGTTGCGGGCGCGACTTGCTGTCAGTGTCGTGAACTCAAGTCTCGAAGCCATCGCCCGTCCCGATGATCCTTACGTCGTCGTGTCACAGGCGCAAGCGTTCAGATTTCTGGAGCGGGATGATATAACCCCTGCGCTATTGAATGCGAGGCTGCGCGTCGCTTGTGGTCTTTCCTGTACGGATAGTGCGCAGCGTATTCAGTCTTATCTCTCGTCAGAGGTACGAAATCATTGTGCCAATGTGCTGCGACGAAATCTGCATCAAGAGCCTTGTATTGCATTCTCGGTGGAGCGTTCGTCGGTACCGCAAGACCCGTTCAAGTTGAGCGATGGTGAAGCGGCTTCCTTGTACAACGGTGATGCAAACCCGGGTGAATTTGCACTCGGCTATTACAACGAACCGCGATTGATCTATACAGATAAAGCGTTCAGGCGTGGCGCGTGGCGCAGTAGCGATCGTCGCACAGTACACCTGGGAATTGATGTTTTTG
>CAYUZB010000215.1:0-2102 GCA_964449565.1 uncultured Granulosicoccaceae bacterium
AAATCCACGCAGAATGTTCGTCGGTATTTCAAGTCGCGTTGTGGCGATCATTTCAAATTCGACCGTAGCTTCATGGCCTGGATGAAGGAGAATTCCGGCAAGACGATGGGTGATGCGGTAGCCGAGTGGTCACGTAGACAGCAAGGCTGAACTTTTCGCGCCGGAGCTAAATAGACGTTCAGCTCAGATTGGACAAGGCATCCGACAAATCATTCAAAAGATCATCGACATGTTCGATGCCCACCGCGACTCGCAACAGATTTTCCGGCACGTTTGTTTCCGGTGGTTCGACACTATGGCGATGCTCTATCAAAGTTTCGACACCACCGAGTGATGTAGCGCTGGTAATCAGCTGTAAGTTACCAGCCAGTGCAAGTGCCGCGTCCCTGCCCCCACGCACCTTGAACGACATCAAGGCACCAAAGCCTCCGCTCATCTGCCGCAAAGCAACAGCGTGTCCGGGGTGTTCGGGTAACCCTGGATACATGACCTCTTCAATTCTATCGTGAGAATCAAGGAACTCGGCAATACGCTGAGTACTCGCACTGGCTCGTTCCATCCGAAGGTGCAAGGTGCGTAATCCGCGTTGCAATAACCAGGCTTCGAACGTTCCAATGATTGCACCCGCGCCGTGGCGCTCGTGCTTTATACGTTCCCAATGTGCATGGGATTCTCGTGTTAGCAAGGCACCTGCAACGACATCACTATGGCCATTGAGTCCTTTAGTGGCCGAGTGCATGACCATGTCGGCACCGTGATCCAGTGGTTGTGTGTGTACCGGTGTGGGTGTTGTGTTGTCAACGACCAGTAGTGCGCCCTTGTTATGGGCAATGTCTGCGACTGCAGCAATATCAACCACGTGCATCAACGGGTTCGCAGGTGTCTCAAGCCAAACCATATCGACGCGGGCATGCCCTTGCATGGCTTGCTCGATCGTATCGATATCAGCCGGGTCATAGTAGACAATGTGAATGGCCATACGCTCGCAGTACTCGCGTGTCCAGGAAAACACACCCCAGTACATCGCCTGCGGCAGCACGACTACAGCACCCGTGTCGAGCGTATAAAAGATCGCGGCTACCGCTGCCATGCCGGAGGAGAACAACAGGCATTCGTCGGCATTTTCCAGCGCCGCTATTGTGCGTTCAGCGGTGACAAACGTTGGATTGTTGTCACGCGCATAAATATTTGCCGCATTGATAGGCTCATAACGATCATCACGTGCATAGGTGCTCGAAGCAATTATCGGCGGCACGATGGCCCCGGAATTTACGTCAACAAAATGATCAGCTGTTGCTGCGATGGTGCTGGGATGCGGTGATCGATTCTTGCCAGTGGACATGATTCCGACTCCACTAGGCCAATAAAGGCAGGGTTTTTTGCAATACGCTGCGTGCACTGATCATGGCATCGTTTATTGCCTGCGGCAATACGTCCGTATTCACCGTGTTGCCGTCAATACCTGCAGCACGACTGACCACAACAAGGCAGGCAGCATAGGCCATGTCCATTTCTCTGGCGAGCGCCGTCTCCGGCATTGCAGTCATGCCCACCAATGAACAGCCATCGCGTTGCAAGCGAGCAATTTCGGCAGCGGTTTCTAGACGAGGGCCTTGGGTAACGCCTAAGGTTCCATCGCGTCGCAAGGCGACACCTTCCGTTTTTTCGGCACCCTCGATCAACGCTTTACGTAGCGTATCGTCATAGGGGTAACTGAAGTCGATATGTTTGACAGCTTCACTGCCACCATCGAAAAAGGTATTTTGACGACCAACTGTGTAGTCAATGATCTGATCAGGGATAACCAACTTGCCTACGCTGCAGTCATCTGCGATACCACCGACTGCACCAATCGCGATAATTCGTTCGATACCAACCGAATGTAATGCCCAGATATTTGCACAGTAGTTGATGCGGTGCGGCGGAAACCGATGCGTATTGCCATGTCGCGCAAGAAAAACGACATCAACACCCGCATACTCACCAAAGATCAAGGGACACGATGGCGCACCAAAGGGTGTCTTGACCATCTCGCGGCGAGTGATCTCAAGCCCCTCCATGCGTGCCAGACCACTACCGCCGATGATTGCAAGAGTTGCCAT
>CAYUZB010000216.1:0-2036 GCA_964449565.1 uncultured Granulosicoccaceae bacterium
ATCATAATGTAATTGTCTGTAGACTGCGCCGTGACCTTACAGAACACGGTGAATTGGCGATGAAAAATACGGCAGCAATCATTGGCGGCGGCGTCATTGGTGGCGGTTGGGCTGCCCGCTTTTTGCTCAATGGTTGGGACGTGAACATCTTTGATCCGGATCCGGAAGCAGCCCGCAAGATCGGTGAAGTGCTGGCAAACGCGCGACGCTCGTTGCCATCGTTGTATGACACAGCGCTACCTGATGAAGGGGAGCTTCAGTTTCATGACAGCATTGAGGCGGCTGTCGCGCACGCGAGCTGGATTCAGGAGAGCGTGCCGGAGCGACTCGACATCAAGCACACGATCTTCAAGGAAATACAACAGCATGCCGCGGTTGACGCCATCATCGGCTCATCAACCAGTGGCTTCAAACCTTCCGAGTTGCAGACAGGCGCCTTGCGAGCCGAGCAGATCATCGTCGCACATCCATTCAATCCGGTTTATCTTTTGCCGTTGATTGAATTGGTACCGTCATCGTTGACACCTGCCGACACGATAGCGGCTGCCAGCGAGGTATTAACGACGCTGGGTCTCAAGCCACTGATTGTACGCAAGGAGATTGACGCGCATATTGCGGATCGCATGCTTGAAGCGGTATGGCGCGAAGGTTTGTGGTTAATTAAGGATGGCATCTGTACCACGCAAGAGCTGGACGATGCCATTCGCTATGGCTTCGGTTTGCGTTGGGCGCAGATGGGCTTGTTTGAAACCTATCGCATAGCCGGTGGAGAGGCAGGTATGAAACACTTCATCGAACAGTTTGGCCCGGCACTTCAATGGCCATGGACAAAACTCATGGATGTGCCTGAGTTCAATGATGAGTTGGTTGAACTGATTGCCAGTCAGTCTGATGCACAGTCGGGGCATATGACGATTCGCGAACTTGAACGTCTACGAGATGATAATCTCGTTGGCATAATTCGCGCGTTGAAGCAATCAGGTAGTGGCGCTGGTGGTACCATCAAGCAACACGAAACGACCCTGTCGCAAGCCAACACAAGTAATGAAGGGTTACCGATTACCGGGCAGCGCCAGATTCCACAAAGCTGGACCGACTATAACGGGCATATGAATGAAGCTTATTATCTTGAAATTGCTTCTCTCGCCACAGATCGATTCATGAAACTGGTCGGATGCACTGAGGAATACGTCGCTGCCGGTCAGAGTTATTTTACCGTCGAGAATCATGTTTGTTATCTGTCGGAACTGCATCAGGGTGATCAGCTAACTGTAAGTACGCAGTTACTGAATGGCGAGGGCAAGAAGATGCATCTGTTTCATCGTTTGCATGGGCCAGATATGACTGTCGCTGCGACTGTCGAATCACTGCTATTACATATGGATCTCAAGGCGCGAAAAACATCCTTGCCGGGTGAAGAGGTTGCAACGCAATTGGCTAGTATATATTCGCAACATTCGTCCTTACCTAAACCTGATAGCGCTGGACGTTATGTAGGACAACGCGACTGAGCTGCATCTGCCCGTGAATCACACTCCGTTCAAACCATTATGGTCAGTAGGACTGATGACCGGCACTGTGCTCGACGGTAATATTGATGTCGCTCTGTTGAAAACGGACGGCGAGCAAATTGAATCGTTCGGTCGATATACCTTGGCCCCGTATACGACCAAAACAGTTGAACTGCTACGCGAAGCGGTTGATCAAGCGAATCGTTGGCAGTTCGATGGCACTGAACCCGATATCTTTGCTGAGGCGAGTCGGCAACTGACGATTGAACAGTCCAATGCCGTCAAGCGCCTTGTCGAGGAGGCCGATTTATCACTTGACGATATCGGTGTGGTTGGTTTTCATGGTCAGACCGTGCTGCATCGCCCACCGCAAGGCGGTAGCATTGGACAAACCCGACAACTGGGTGATGGGGCTTTGATGTCTCAGCGATTGAATGTCCCTGTTGTCGATGACTTTCGCAGTGCTGATATGCAATTGGGTGGTCAGGGTGCACCCTTGTCAGCGATTTATCATAAAGCCTTGTT
>CAYUZB010000217.1:0-2029 GCA_964449565.1 uncultured Granulosicoccaceae bacterium
AATTGGGATGTGACATCCGCGCATGCCAATTGTGCTGGCGTACTGCGTGATTGAGCCCGTGCGGTTTTTAATCCCGGATTAAGGATTAACACAAGGTCACTGTCGGGGTCGCTGCTCTCAGATTCACTCTCAGGGTCACTCTGATTCGTCGGGGGATACGCGTCGTTCGGTTTTTTTCAAACCGCCGAACAATGAAGGTTTCAGCGCTTGGGCGGTAAGAACCGCAACAATGCCAGCTGCGATCATATTGGCGAGAGGGTCAATTTCGAAAGAGTATTTTTCACTCATCGATGCCGCATTGATCATCACGAGCGCGATAAGACAAAGATACCAGGCGTGGTCCATCAAGCTTGTTGGCTGCTCGAAGTTCAGGGCGATCGGAATCGTAGTTCTGACTCGCTGTTCAACACGCTCTATTGCCGCTCGGCACTCCTTGATTCCCTCTACCGGTACAAAACGCACGCAGGGTCGAAAGTGCGTTGTACACTCGATGGTGGTATCCGTACTTATCAATGAGTCGTAGTAGTCAAAGAATTCATTACGCTCGGTAAATTCGTCTTTGATTGATGAAGGCGATTTTGTATAGAGTACTCGTACCTTGCTGCGGATTTCGTCAAGATCAGAGGTGGCGACTGGAAATTCTTCGTCAGATGGCATATCAAAAGCACCGTGCAGACGTGTCGAGAATTGGATGCTGCGATTTTCCACGTTATCAAAACTGTTCTGAATTCGATAACGTTCGATGGTGATCAGTTCATTTTTTTCCATATCATCAGTCTGGATCTGAAACGGCTCTACTATTTCAAGTGAAAGCTCGTAACTTGATGCTGCGCTCTCGCGAAATTCTTCTCGCAGTGACTTGTTATTGCTTGATGCGATGTGGAAACGCATGGCGTTAGCACGTTCGTGATAATAGGTTCGGGTTATATCTATCGTGCAGGCTTCCAAGGTATCGTATTGCAGGTCGATGATTCTCAGATCTTCATACTTTAGCGCTGCTTTGATATCGGCAATGGGTGCCAGTGATGAGCCATCAGCTGTTAACGGTAGGGCAAGGCCGAAGCCCAGCGGTGCCAGTGAATCCAGATTGCCGCCTTGTTTTTGCATCGTTAAATCAACGAAGTAGGTTTTTCCGTCAAAGTCAAAACCTACAATCATGTGATCGAACCAGAACGGTGACGGATTGAGATCCCTGACCGACTCCTTCAGGCCAGAATTGACCAGAACCAGATTGGCGTCGATACCAAACTTTTCCAACAGGCTGACAAACAGTGCACTTTTATCTTTGCAATCGCCGGTACGCCGTTTTAGAGTCTCAGCTGGGTACTTTGGAGTATGGGTATATATGCCATTCGACTCGGCCCGATAACGTACCTTGTCCTGAACAAAGCGAATTACATTGATCAGTGAATCGGCGGTGGGAAATTGCCAGTCTATCTCCGCGAGTTCTTCTGGCATGTCGTCCACTGACGGGCTCCCAATGATTCCCTCGCGAGCATAGTAATCATGCAAATAGCACGAGATTTCCTGCCATGACTGTTCAGTACTGGCAATCAGGCAGGGCGGCCAAAACCAATAGGGGACATTATTTGAATTGCGTTCGGGCACCAGATTCTGGTAACGACGCTCGTCAATATCTCCGGGTGCGACTAGTGTGTTTTCATTGATATCACTGGCGGTATCCAGATGCTGAATCGTTATCGGTTTTTTACTATCGTTAACGGTGCGGCATTCATAAACGTCAATGCCTACGCCCCATGCCAACCAGGCGCGTGACAGATGAAACTTACCGTTGAGTGGGTGTGTCCCTGAGTGTTCGATGTCGGTGGCCGCTATATCGATAATGTCATTGACACGAAGGTCATCAATGATGAGTTCGATCGTAAATACGTCGCTGATTATCTGTTGTTCAAGACCTGTATCGCGTTGTAGCGCTCGTATTCGATCGGTATTCAGGCAGTCGATGACCTCTGTGCCGCGGATGATATTGCAGTGATGAAAATGGACTTGGCCAGTATCCGGCGAGACG
>CAYUZB010000218.1:0-2010 GCA_964449565.1 uncultured Granulosicoccaceae bacterium
GACCCATTGAACCTCCCGAATCACTGTAAATTCATCCATATATCAACAATTTATTCCTCCACTTCAGTGCAAATCCATGTTTCCCTGTGCATCTGTTAATGCACAAAGGGAAACGAGCACTTGCAAAATCATACGAACTGTAAATATAATCAGATACTGTCCATAACCCCAGCAGGGCTATCACATGCATGATCTGACCAGGCGGCAGCAGGAAATACTGCGCATGATTCAGTCGCATATCGAACGCACCGGCTTCCCTCCAACCCGTACGGATATCTGCGAACACTTCGGCTTCCGTTCACCCACAGCGGCTGATGATCATCTGCGTGCGTTGGAGCGCAAGGGGGCTATCGAACTGATACCGGGCACTTCTCGTGGCATTCGTGTCGTTAGCGAATACGAGGACGATGGTATTCCACTGGTTGGTAAAGTAGCTGCAGGTGAGCCGATCACGTCAGAGTCGAATGTTGAAGAGTACTTGCCGGTCGATCCTGACCTCTTCTACCCGCACGCGGATTACCTGCTTCGAGTCAACGGTACCAGTATGCGTGATGTCGGTATTCTCGATGGCGACTTACTCGCCGTGCATGCCACAGAGCATGTCGAGAACAATCAGATCGTCGTCGCCAGAGTCAATGATGAAGTCACGGTCAAGCGCTTTCGGCAACGCGGCAATATTGTCACGCTGTTGCCGGAAAACGATGAATTCGAGCCTATCCGCGTGGACTTGCGAGAAGAGGAATTCTCCATCGAAGGCGTCTATGTCGGTGTATTGCGTCGGGATTCCTGACGTGTACCCTGCCAAGGCACACTGGCATGGAAATAGACACTTCACTGAACAGGTGATTCATGGAGGCAAACCTCTCGACTTCATCACTTGATGCGCTGCTGAAAACAGAGCCCTCGCTTTGGCGTGGACGTGATCGTTACAACGACCTGGCATCCATCCCGACAGGTTTTGCAGGCCTTGATGCCGCCTTACCTTCACGGGGTTGGCATATAGGTGGTGTTACCGAACTACTGCTTGATCAGGAAGGCATTGGTGAGCTCAGCTTGCTATTACCGGCCTTGCGCCATGTGACTGCTGATGGGCAGTGGGCTGCCTTCGTCAATCCACCGTATATCCCGTATGCACCGGCATTGAGTAATGCAGGGGTTCGTCCGGATCGGCTTCTGATCATCGATAGTCAGGATGATGCCAATACCCTGTGGGCCGCTGAACAAGTGTTACGTGCCGGCATCTTTGCAAGCGTTGTTGTCTGGGTCAATAAAAGCGCTGCACAAAAGCAACGCCGTCTGCAGCTGGCCGCTGAAATGGGCAAGACCTGGGCAACGGTTTATCGCCCCATGCGTGCAAGTCGTGAACATTCACCAGTATCAACGCGTATTGCCTTGTCCTTGCAAGGCAGTCATTTGTCGCTCGACATCATCAAGGTGCGTGGCGGTACACCGAAAACACTCTGCATTGATCCCGCAGAGTTTGATCATTCTCAAGGCAGCGAATGGCCAGTCGCAGTAAAAATGGCTCCACCAACGATCAATCAGGCCGTCGATCAGGTAGGCTGGTAACAACCATGCCATCTGTGGGCCTAGGTACGCCCCATCATTAAACAAATTACTGAGTCTGGGTCATGAAATTATTGTTTTCCTTATTCGCTGTTTTTCTTTTCTCATCAACTGCATTGGCGCAAGTACAGCCTTCTCAGTCACAGCTGGATCGTTATGACGGCTTGCATAAAGCCGCTCATGAGAACGATGTAGAAACACTGAAACAACTGATTCAAAACGGTGCGGATCTCGAAGCACGTGACGGATCAAGACGAACACCAGTACACGTAGCTGCATTCGCTTCAAACGATGAGGCACTTGAATTGCTGGCCAAAGCGGGGGCTGATATGAATGCATTGGAATCCGGCATTTATGATGTGGTCACCATTGCGGCAGTTGCTGATGATCCGGAACTGATGTCGCTGGCACTGAAGTACGGTAATCGCTCTGATCTGATTACCA
>CAYUZB010000219.1:0-1983 GCA_964449565.1 uncultured Granulosicoccaceae bacterium
GCGCACGTACATTCCGTGGTTCGGATAAACGTGGTGGTGCTAATGGTGCGCGCATTCGTTTGGCACCACAAAAAGATTGGGCCGCGAATGAACCTCAGCGCTTAAGCAAAGTACTGAGCGCCTTAGAAGCCATAGCGTCTGATACGGGTGCATCGGTTGCTGATGTCATTGTCTTGGCTGGCAATGTTGGCTTGGAGCAATCCATCAAAGCCGCTGGTCACAAGGTCGATGTGCCATTCTCTCCAGGTCGCGGCGATTCGAGCGATGCGCAAACCGATGTCGAAAGCTTCTCTGTACTGGAACCTATTGCTGATGGTTTCCGTAACTATCAGAAAGAGCAATACGCTGTTGGCCCCGAAGAGCTTATGTTGGATCGTGCTCAGCTACTGGGCATTACCGCTGTTGAAATGACCGTGTTGTTGGGTGGCATGCGTGTATTGGGCACCAACCACGGTGGATCCAAGCACGGCGTGTTCACAGAGCGAGAAGGTCAGTTAACGAACGACTTCTTTGTGAATCTGACCGACATGAGCAACAGCTGGCATCCGGTAAAAGGCGACAGCACGTTCGAGATTCGTGATCGAAAGAGCGGTAGCGTGAAGTGGACTGCCACTAGCGCAGACCTTGTCTTCGGTTCGAATTCCATTCTTCGTTCATACGCTGAAGTGTATGCACAAAGCGGTAACGAAGAAAAATTCGTTCGTGATTTTGTCAGCGCCTGGGCCAAAGTAATGAACGCTGATCGATTCGATATGCTTGCTTAAATAATATTGTGTAAGTAGAAAAAGTAGGGCCGCCTGTCAGTATGCGGGCGGCCTTAACATCACTCACGTGAACGTCACTCATGCAAACGCTTCAACCGCCGCATGAACGCCGACATCAATGAATCCACCAAACCCTGTGGAAAATCATCCGGCAATTGCTTAACCGTATTCTGAAACGCAGCTTCAGCTGTCCCAACTAGATTATCAAGCACATCAGTAATAAGCTCGCGCGACAATCCGCAGGCAAGTCCAGTATCAACCAGATGCCGTCGCTGAATAAGCTCGACATTATATTGATTGGATTTCCCAAAACTCATCGCCAGCTTGAATTCCTTGTGCGTTAAATGCCCAGCATCAAGCGATGGCTGAATGGTAAGTACATCATATAAGGGCGTCATCCTGAACCGCCCCTGAGTCGACAAGGCAATACTGAAGTTCTTCGCATGGCCATCAGTGGCGCCCATCAACCAGAACAGCACTTGCGTCTTGAAGAAATCATGCCGGTCTTTCAAGGGCTCATCACTGCCTTGCAAGACATCAAAGATACTCTTGATACCTGGCCCACCTTCATTCTGGTACTTTCGCGTAGACGGTATTGACAAGGCCTGACAGCAGTCTTCCTGCGGCAAACGAATCAATTGCTCAGTATCCACCCACTTACGATCAAATCGTTCGATGACCAGTGCTTTTCGATCATTGAATGTTAATACTTCTGTCGATGCCGTCCGCAACCCAAACGCACGTAACAACTGCAAGCAAAGGTGTTCGTTCTCGACACTGTCCGATAAATCCATACCATTGGCCAAGCGACCAATTTGCGGCTTGATGATATGCGTGGTGGGGGTAGTACCTGCAGGTTCAATCCATTGACCATCACGAAGCAGTAGTGCTGTTTTTTCCTGTGCACCAGCAACGGATATCCGAAAATCATTTTCCCGGCGAATACCCAATGGCGCAATATCAAGTTCATCAAGCAGCTTCCCGACAGCCTGATCATTAAGCTCCCTACCCGTCAAGTCGCGTGACGACTGCGGCTCTTCATCTTCAGCCAGAAATTGCAAAGCACCCACACAATCGCGCCCGATTTCAGACAGTAAACTGAACGCATCAGTACCTTGTGCACCGACTCGCTCTGCAACACGGGTGCGAATCGGTCCATAGTCGGGCAAGAGGTTGTCAAATACAGCGATGACTTGTTCACCAACAAACTGATCTTCAC
>CAYUZB010000220.1:0-1844 GCA_964449565.1 uncultured Granulosicoccaceae bacterium
CCTCATAACCTGCTAAACACGGGGGCTTCCCGAAGGATTGGTGAACTGATCATTCAGCGACTCGACAAAAGTTCCTGCCTTGTCGATGATCTCTTGAAGGGATTTACGAGAACGACGCCCCCAGCCAACCGGCGTTCGGCTGAAAACAGACCGGTAAAAACGCGTGTTCTTACGAAATGCGGATGAATAAGACGCATCCTCACCGTCCTGAATTTTCTTCAACATGTAGGCCGTGACAAATTTACGGACGGTGAAGTGCACCGCCAGAAACAACGCAAGAAAGGCCAAAACGAATCCGAACATCGTTACAGGGGCGGCCAATAAACTAAGGAGGAATGTCGCCAATGCGCCGATAGTGCCTGTCACAATGGATCCGCCGACCAGCAACACGGCTAGCAAAACAAAGACGATGGCATCAAAACGCAATACTCTTGTCGCCCATAATTGCTTTAATCGAGAAAGTGCTGGGATAGCCTCGTCACGAATGGAATAGGCCTGTTTTTCCATCGCGCCGACTATTCGATAGGCGCGCTCGACTTCCACCTGATGTATGCGGTCCTCAATGTCCTGTACATCGGCATCGCGCTTGGATTCAAAACGTTCTCGGCGCCCATCATCCTCGATGGGTACCGCTACATCCTTGTTGTAAATTGTATAGAAACGCCCCGCCGTCAAGCCTTTTTGCGACAAGGCGCGTTGCCAGGCACCCACAATTTCTTCGGTATTATCTTCACGTGCCGCTGAATCGATCTGATTCAGAATGTACATGAACTTGTTACTATCATTACGGCTGATGGTTTGTTCGACGAGATGCGTCAGCGTATCCTGCATCGATCCAGGCTCTGGATGCCTGGCATCGAAAAAAACCAGCACCAGATCTGAAATGTCGATGATGTGATTGGTCAGGCGCAACGTAGAGGTTCGTTGCTCATCAGCGTCGAAACCCGGTGAGTCGATCAGAATCTTGCCCCGCACAACCTCCGAATCAGTCACTTTCAGTTGAAGATAAGCGTCAATTCGACGACCTTCACCCTCGGTGACTTTCTCGATTTCCTCGCTGATCCGATAAAAAGGGAAGCGCATGTCAGCGTCCAATGCCAAACCGGGTAATACACGCCCTGCCGTGTCGTCGCCATAACAAATGACAGAAAACTTGTCATCAACTGCCTGATTACCGGTTTTTTGCAGCGTCTTGCCGAGGTATGAATTGATAAACGAAGACTTTCCCGCTGAGAACACGCCAAGCACCGATATCAGCGGCCACCAGGAGATCTTCATTGCATAGGACTCGTCGGTTTCAATGAGGCCAGTCTTGTATCCGACCGAATCCAGCGACTGAAACCCGGCAATCGCATCAATCAGAACCGGATTTTCACGCTTGAGATGGGTTCTCAAGCTATCAAAACGTTTGACAATCGATTTGTCGGGTTTGACCATCGGTAGAACGAGCTCCGGTTCAGGTGGAATATGGGGTTATTGGCCACTGCGCAGCTCAGTCTAGCAGTGGATTCTCGACACCTGCCGTTGCCACCTTATAATGGGAGACACAAGTCCCTTCCTCTGGAGAGCAGTTACATGAAAATTTTGATCATCCTTTTATTGATAATTATTGGTCTCTATTTGTTATTCAGGGCATTTAGTGGCAAAGGGACGGGTTCAGCAGAGACCAAGGCCGACGGTAGCTGCGAGCTTCCTGCTGGAAAAGGTGAACATCTCGCAGATGGTTCTAGCGCAGATGGTTCTAACATAGCCGGCTCAGGTGCGGCTGGTTCTGGCTCTGTCGCTTCTGGCGTAGCTGGTTCTGGTGCTACCGCCTCTGGCGCAGCTGGTTCCGGCGCAGCTGG
>CAYUZB010000221.1:0-1791 GCA_964449565.1 uncultured Granulosicoccaceae bacterium
GAGTCTCTGGACTTGGGTGTTTCTGCCGACAAATTTGTCAAAGCAATGGGATCCTATACTGTACAGACAGCCTTGGGACGATCCATGAAGAAGGCAAGACAGGCTGGTGTTACCGGTGTTCCGAGCATCCTTATCAATGGTAAATATCTGACTGGCGGCTCTCTAGCTGGTAGCCATGAAAATATCATCAGGGTGATCAATGAACTGAGCGAAGCCGAGCACAAAGCCGTCGGATAAGAAACCGGTGAATGGCGCTCAGCAGGCCCTGTCAAAATTATTGCAGGCCGCCTTCCGCTACGCACACGCCTTGTGCTCACATAACGAGCTCGCTGAAGATCTCGTGCACGAGGCGTGGCTGAAGGTTGTGGAATCACAGGGCCCGGTCCCTGACAGAGCCTTGTTGTTCCGCGTCATTCGCAATCTGTATATCGATGATTTCCGTCATCGCCGACGATTTCCCAAGGAGTCCTTCGATGATCACGAGTACCATATGTACTCGTTGGAGGACCCCTCAAGTCATGCCAGTGAAGATCGTCAGCTGTCCGAGGGCTTAGCCAAGTTGCGCGATGAAGAAAGAGAAGTCTTGTTTCTCTGGGTATTCGAAGGTTACACCGCAGCAGAGATCGCTAGTCTGGTCGATAAATCTCGTGGCACGGTACTTAGCCTGATTCATCGCGCAAAAGCTAAGTTGAAATCCCATTTTGCCTCCGCCTTGAGCCCGAATCTGACAATCCTTGATTCACGTCGGAGGCAAGCCGGATGATCGAACAGGATCAACGCATCACGGCGTATTTTGAGTCCTTGTCATTACCGCAGTCGCGTCTTGATCAATTGGTGGGCATCGCACAGGAGACCGCCACACCAGAATCGAGGGTGCAACGCGTGAGAATGCGAGCAAATGCGTTTCTGACTCGTTTACGCCACCCAGTGATCCGAGCCGGCCTGGCCTTTGCCATGATCGCTGCAGTTGCACAACTGATGCATCACTCGGGCACCGTAACGGAGCGTGCCGAGAGTACCTTCAGAGAAATCGCCATGAACCATGGCACCCGGTTAGAACTCGAGTATTACGGGAAAAATCTAACCAGTCTGGACGACTCAATGCAGCAGCTGCCTTTCACGCTTGTATTGCCTGACGCCGTCAGTGAGGATGTGACCCTGATCGGCGCGCGCTACTGTACCTTGGTTGGAAATTTAGCTGCACATGTAAAATTCGAAGACAAGACATCCGGCAAACCGCTCAGTCTGTTCGTCACTGGCAGTACCAGCGAACTAAAGCGTATCCAAGGTCGCAGCGATAACCTTAATGGTGTCGAGGTCGAACTGTGGCAGGAAGGTGGTTTGTTTTACGCATTGGCACGTCAGGGTTAGACTCAAACTCGTACTGACTGTTGGCAATAGCCAGCTAACGGCCCGTATATGACAGCCCCCTGTTCAATGACTGCTTCAAACTCCTCTTGAGTGCACATGCTGCACGCGTGTTCCGGCCATTTGTCGGCGACATGACAAGCCCAGTGTGACGAGTCCATTCTTTGGACAGGATCAAGGATGCTTTCGGTACACAAACCATCATTGCTGAGCTCGGAAATCGCTTTTTTAATCGCCGACTCAAGCTTCAATCCACCAACATAACAGCTTACACAAGCACCATCGTCGCCAACGGGCATCATTGCATGTTCTGTCGCAGTGACGTAAAAAGGTATAACAAAGACGTTGCTCATAAAATCAGTCCCTGATAATTCTTGATGCTAGCACGGCAACACCGAGCAAATAACACTCTTTACAACCCAA
>CAYUZB010000222.1:0-1745 GCA_964449565.1 uncultured Granulosicoccaceae bacterium
CGTATGGCGGGAAACCTCGGATTCAATACGCTTTTTCTATCGGACTGTGTCTGGGCGTACGGCGCACAAGGCCCGGACGGCACCAAGCACTCTGCCGAACTGATACATTCAGTTACGTTGGCCAACCTGCACGGGGAATTTGCTCAGGTTATAAAATCAAGCGATGCGCTATCGTTACTAACTGACTGATTCAATATCAAAATCTGGTGCACTTTCTAAAGATCTAGCACACCTGCTACTTGACGAGCTTGGGACCCGAGCTTTTCACCTCTCGCCCAAGCGCATAAAACTCATCATTAGGCAGCATGTCGGTCAATCCAGCCATCCGATTCGACAGCGCGAAAAACGCTGCGATCGCACCGATATCCCAGATATCCTCGTCAGAGAATCCGTGTTCCCGCAAATAGTCAAAATCATCGTTGGTCGCGTCCGCTGCCTGATCAGCAATCAAGCAAGCAAAATCCAGCATGACCATCTGTCGTTCGCTAATGTCGGCGCGGGTGTAGTCAATCGATAGCTGTTCGGCCAGCCGCGGATTCTTTTCACGAATCCGGGCAATCGCGCCGTGGGCAACCACACAGTAAAGACAACTATTCATCGCAGAGGTGACAACCACGATCATCTCTCGCTCGCCCTTAGTCAGGCCACTCTCTTTTTCCATCAAGGCATCGTGATAGGCAAAGAATGCGCGAAACTCATCGGGTCGGTGGGCTAGCACCCGAAAGACGTTAGGGACAAATCCTGATTTTTCATTGACCGCGTCAATACGCGCTCGAATATCGTCAGGCAAACTGTCAACAGGCGGTACCGGGAAACGCGAGCGAGGTTCGTTCATGACTATCTCTTGGCTGGGCAGAATTCCATCCTATTGTGACCAATTCAATGGTCAAAGTCTGTACCCGTAGCGAGGCGTTTCTTGATCGAGACATTCACTAACGGAATAACTAAATATAAATCTCGACCCATGCGCCCTGAGCTGTGTTTACATTATCATGGGCTTCTACTTAGCAGCCAATAATTTCAGCCAATAGTATCGCCCAACAGAATCAGTCAATAAACTAGCGCTGTCGTGGCGCAACACCCGACTCACGTGACAGTATCTCCGACAGCTTCACCTCGTCCACAAGCTGCCCTTCGAAGCGACGAATCAAATCATCGATACTGTCCTCACCCCAGAATAGTTCATCGCCTGCGCGGAAGGTCGGGACACCGAATATGTCGCTGGCGATAGCTTGTTGAGTTGCAGAAATCAGTTGTTTTTTGACTTCCACATCATCGACAGCCTTGTGCCACCAGTTGGAGTCAAGACCCACTTCATGGACAATGTCGTCCAGTACAGAGTCATCGTTCACGTCTTGGCCGGCCGACCATGCTGCATTCATGGTATTCACAGCAAATGCCCTTCGCTGTGTTTCAGCCTCAATCGCTGTAGCAATCCTCAACACCTTTAGCGGATTGAACGGATGCACGGGCGGGCCCACAAGCTGCAGATCATATTCGCTGGCGCGACGCATTACATCGCGGAAGATATAACGACGCTTGGCCGGAATCTCGGCCGGTCCCTGATGCCCATGGGCTTTCAACAAGCCCGCAAACAAGATCGGACGAACCACAATATTCTCGCCGGTCCCCACTTCAATTTCGTCAAGACGAGTCCCGGCTAACCAGGCATACGGGCTAACGGGATCAAAGAAAAATTCAATAGCCATAGTATTTCCATCGTGACAAAAGAAAATGGCGCCTCC
>CAYUZB010000223.1:0-1738 GCA_964449565.1 uncultured Granulosicoccaceae bacterium
GACTCTTATGAGCAATCACATCAGATGTTCGATCATCGGCAACGCCGGTGGGGGGAAATCCATACTGTCTCGTGCCCTGGCATCGAAAGCCAATGTCCCCTTACATGAAATGGACAGCTATCTCTGGGAAGAGAATTGGCAGAGCGTTGCGGATGATAGTTTCATCATGCAACACGAAGAACTCATCAATAACGAGCAATGGATTATCGATGGTTTCGGAATCCCCGACTCCATCCAGCCGCGATTCGATCGCGCGACTCATCTCGTATTTGTCGATCTACCTATCTGGCTGCACTTTGCCATTGCTGCTGAAAGACAAACGGCCTGGAAAGCAGGCACGCAGAAGCATCCTCCGGGTGGCATGCAATCGCCACCGCCGACCAAAGCCTTGTTTGAAATGATGTGGGCTATTCACACCGAACTCAGACCAAAAGTGCTCGACATGCTCGGTGCTGCCGAGAAGCGCGGCGCTAAAGTGGAAGTCGTGACATCGACCGAAGATCTGAGAAAATGGCAGTTCGATCCTTTGGCACTTCTTTAGCCTCTCTCAAGCAACCCATGTAGCTGACGTCAATCCAGATCAAACAAGTCCCGCTGCCTGCCAGTATTGTCAGACACAGGAGGGCGAAACAAATCCGTATTCAATTGATTGTGCTCACGGTTAGCTGCCAGTCCATAACGTTTGCAGGCCAGCTCAAAGCGCCGCTGTATGAGTTCTGCACGAGGCCCAATACCGACGAAGCGCTGACCAAAACCACTGTCATTCAAACTGTTTCCCTGCTGCTTGTCACCACGCAGCATACGCATGGCTTTAAGCACTCTGTCGCGGCGCATGGGATAATGCTCTTTGAGCCATTCTGGAAAGAGCACGGCAAGTTCGTGCGGCAACCGGAGTAACAGGCAGGTCGCCATGGTTGCACCATGCTCAGCTGATGCCTGCATGACGCGCTCGATTTCCGATTCATTGAGTGCAGGAATAATCGGCGACATCGATACCCTTACCGGAATTCCCGCATCTGCCATGGTCTTGATGGTACGTAACCGGCGATGGGGAGCAGCCGCGCGAGGTTCAAGCAGCCGGGCAAGCTTGTTGTCGAGAGTTGTCAGCGACACAGCAGCGGTCAAGAGATTGAGCTTTGCGAATTCCTGCAATAGATCAATATCACGTTCGATCAATGATGATTTGGTGATCAGGTATATCGGGTGCCGACATTCAAGCAGCACTTCTAGAATTTGCCGCGTTAGGCCAAGTTTGCGTTCAAGCGGTTGATAAGCGTCAGTATTGACGCCAATTGCAATGGGTTCACATTGATAAGAGCGCTTGGAGAGCTCTTGCCGCAACAAGGTTGCAGCGTCTTTTTTGGCATACAACAAACGTTCGAAGTCCAGACCCGCTGAATGTCCAAGAAACGTATGCGAAGGTCTGGCAAAACAATAAACGCAGCCATGTTCGCAACCTCGGTAGGGATTGATTGACCGGTCAAAATGGATATCGGGCGATCGGTTACGGGTAATGACGGTCTTGGCACGGTCTTCTCGCCATACTGTTCGAAGTGTCGCCTCATCGGCAATATCGGTATTCCAGCCATCGTTTATATCGATACGCCGGATCGGTTCAAATCGCCCACTACGATTGCTGACAGCGCCTCGACCGCGTCTTGCTCGGGGGGTATTGTGCATGACACAACCCTGATAACTGATTATATTTACAGTATATCAGCCCATTACCGAAATAGAC
>CAYUZB010000224.1:0-1704 GCA_964449565.1 uncultured Granulosicoccaceae bacterium
TCATCCCGATCTTCCATCAGCTCGGCATAACGATTCTCAGCGGTTTTCAGTCGTTCTTCTGCCTTCGCAGCCATACGACCCTTGCTTTGGCTGCGTCGGATGCCGCCGGTAACCATCGATCGGGTACTGCGCCTTCCACCTAACAAACCGCCAAGAATTCCGCCGGCAATATCAAGTACCTGACTAGTGCGTTGATCTTTTTTACGGCTGGCCGCGTCAAACTCCAACTCGCGTAATTTGTCTTCCGCTTTCTGAATGGATGTGTTGACCCGTTCAATTTTTTTCATCAGTACTTTACGAAGCTTGTCCGCATCCTTGTCTGCCATGTCATCGGCGACTTGCTGACACCTTGCTTCAAACTCATCGCGTGTTTCGCCAATACGTGAGTAAACCTTGAGCTCAGGGTTAAGCAACAGTTCGACTTCCTGATTGCGATACAGGTGATCTTTGATTGCTGTTTGCGCTGACTTGAAATAGGTTTTGTTTTTTATCTTTGCATCGGGCAGCACATAGATTGCGCCTTCTGGTTCTTCCCGTTTCAAATCGCGATCATCGTAGTCGACCACAATGGCATCATCAGCATCGACCGGACCATCAAGCGGGGTGATGATTGCTTCCCATTCGGTCTCGTGGCGCAATTTGGATTTGGTATCGTCAAACAGCATTTCCACACGTACGGCAAGTCCTGCCTGCAAGCGTTTACCATCAGCACTTGCACCGATGGCATCGGCATAGGGGACCGCCCGATCAAGATAGCGAACTGCCACGGTATCGGCGATTTGTGGAACCACAGCGCTTTCGTTGTCGGCAAGTTGAACGGGTTTGTCGGCGCTTGCTTTGGCCGAATCACCATCAACTGATGGCCCTGCAGCGGCAGCGCTTGCCCGCATGCTGTCAGTAGTCAGCTGGCTGATCTGATCACGTGTCAATGGACCCGGTAAATAGGACATTGCCCAGCGAGTTGAAAACTTTGCTGGCCCGCTTGCCTTGGTCGAATGCAAGACAAACTCACGCTTGTCCAGTCCTGAAATGGTTTTACCGATAGCGGCGACATCAACAGAGCCATCCGATGCACCCATGCCGTCCAGTAATCGATCTTTGTCCTGTTCGGTTTGCAGGCGACCAATCATCCAGGTACCGGCATTTGAAATAGCCTTGTAGTCGATGTCAACCGGGTTTTGGGTCGACATGACCAAGCCAACGCCGAAGGCACGTGCTTGTTTCAGGATTGTCAATATCGGCTTTTTCGAAGGGGGCGAGCCAATCGGTGGTACATAACCGAAAACTTCGTCCATATACACCAATGCGCGAAGATCTGAAGTGCCCGGTTGTGCACGCATCCATGTGACCATCTTTGACAGTAGTAGCGTGACGACGAACTGCCGCTCCTCCTCACTTAAATGAGCCAGTGACACGATGGCGGCTTGCGGTTTACCGGAATCGCCATAAAGAAGGTTTTGTATATTCAGCTCGGGACCTTCTGTCCAACTGGTGAACGATGGTGAGGCTGCAAGACCATTGAGTTTCATGGCCAGTTTGACTCGATCACCTGGAGGAAAGAAAGAATCGAGATCGATAACGCCGAGCTTTCTCATCGGCGGTTGTTGCACCATGCCGATCAAGGTACCGAGATCCAGATCCTTGCCTTGAGACCAATGCCAGTGAATGATATTGGATAGCAGAATATGCTCACGACTACTTAAG
>CAYUZB010000225.1:0-1595 GCA_964449565.1 uncultured Granulosicoccaceae bacterium
TACACCAATTGCTTTGTGGCATCAGTGAACAGGCTGACGACCAGGATCAGTGATGTGGCACTGAGTAAGACGATTTCCGGACTCGCTAGAGACAAGTTATCCATGATGCACTCAGTACTTGGAAATGGAGATGTGCTGCACGAGGTTCTCGACCGATGCATGCATGACACTGCCGATCACATCAGGCCAAAGGCCGATCAGCAACACGAAGACCGCCAAGGCTGCAAGCATCCAGAATTCTCGCGAATTGACATCGGTCAAAGCCGCAACCTGATCGTTTGCAACCGGCCCCATGATGACTCGCTTGACCATCCATAAGGTGTAGGCCGCACCCAGGATCAAGGTAGAGGCTGCCAGAAAGGCAATCCAGAAATGCGTCCTGAAGCTTGCAAGGATGACCATGAACTCGCCGACGAAACCGGACGTACCCGGAAGTCCTGCATTCGCCATGGCAAAGAAAACCATAAAGGCAGCAAAGTAAGGCATGGTATTGATGACGCCGCCGTAGTCGGCGATCTCTCGACTATGCATGCGGTCATACATGACACCAACACACAGAAACATGGCCGCTGAAATAAAGCCATGCGACACCATCTGGATTATCGCACCTTCGATACCCAAGGCAACACCTGCGTCGTCGCCGTTTGCTATCAGGCGAAATGCGATGAATATGCCCAATGTGACAAAGCCCATATGGGAGATCGATGAATAGGCGATAAGCTTTTTCATATCGCGTTGCACCAGGGCAACAAAGCCGATATAGACAATCGCGATCAGTGAAATGGCGATCATGAACAGATCAAGCCGTGAACTGGCATCCGGTGTTATGGGCAGGCTGAATCTCAGGAAACCGTAGCCGCCCATCTTCAACATGATCGCAGCCAGTACCGCTGAACCCGCAGTAGGCGCCTCCACGTGTGCATCAGGAAGCCAGGTATGTACTGGCCACATCGGTATCTTGACCGCAAACGCAACAAAGAAGGCGAGGAAAATCCACAGCTGCTGTTGTGGACCGAGCTCCAGTGTGTGCATGCCAAGGATGCTGAACGTACCGCCGGTTCGATACAGGTAAATCAATGCAACCAGCATGAAGACGGACCCGAGGAAGGTGTACAGAAAGAATTTGATTGTCGCGTACACACGATTCGGCCCGACCCAGATACCGATGATAAGAAACATCGGAATCAATGTGGCTTCGAAGAATACATAAAAGAGCACTGCATCGAGTGCCGAGAAAACACCCACCATCAGACCAGTCATGATCTGGAAGGCACCAAGGTAAATCGCCGGGCGATCCTTGATCACTTCCCAGGCTGACACAACCACGATGACGTTGATCAAGGTGGTCAGGATGATCAGAGGCATGGATATGCCATCGACCCCAAGGTTGTAATTGATATCGAACGCAGGAAGCCAGGCAAACAGTTCGGTGAATTGCATGTTTGCCGTGCCTTTGTCAAAGCCAGTGTACAAAGGCAAACTGACCAGCAAGGTTCCGATTGACGTGGCCAGTGCCAGTGGTCGCGAACGGCTGTCTCCAAGCGCGATGATCAGGAAGCCGCAAATAATCGGCAACCAGATTGCGAGACTCAACA
>CAYUZB010000226.1:0-1520 GCA_964449565.1 uncultured Granulosicoccaceae bacterium
AGGGCATGACCAAGTCACTGCCTGTCCGCTACGCGGATCTCATTCGCGGTTCGGTGCGGCTAAGCAGGGCGGTGCGCAGATGTTGTTACAATCTCCCCAGGAGTGCCGGAAACCTCGACGCCAGGCAGCTTCGATGATGCGGATCTATCCGTCAGACAGGGCCGTGACGACGCAGGTCTTTTCGTCAGACCGGCCACGACCCCGATACGCCAAACCTCAAAATGGAGTGCGACAGATATGCTTTTTTCCGGACAAGCCTTCCAGCTGACCGACCACAACGGTGTGCTGGAGCTGTGTTTTGATAGTCAGAACGAAAAGGTCAATGTCTTCAATCGAACAGCACTCAGTGAGTTTGCTGAGGTCCTGAACGTCATCGAGTCGCAGAAATCGGCGAAGGGCCTGGTAATGACCAGTGCCAAGTCCGTCTTTGTGGCTGGCGCCGATATCACCGAGTTTCTGGATTATTTCCAGCAGCCAGACGAGGTTCTGCGCAACATGCTTGATGAGGTCAATGGCATGTTCAACCGCCTGGAGGATCTGCCTTTCCCGACAGTCGCTGCCATCAACGGCGAAGCACAGGGCGGGGGCTTTGAAGTCTGTCTGGCGTGTGATTTCCGCGTTGCAGGCGCGGCGGCTCGTGTTGGCCTGCCTGAAGTCAAACTCGGCATCATGCCTGGTTGGGGTGGTTCGGTACGCCTGCCGCGCCTGATTGGTGTCGACAATGCGATCGAATGGATGTGTGCTGGCGGCTCCAAACGTCCAGCTGCGGCATTAAGCGACGGTGCTGTCGATGCGGTGGTTGCTGATGATGCCTTGCGTCAAGCGGCCTTCGATCTGGTAGCCGATGCCAATGCCGGCAAGTTCGATTTTCAAAAGCGACGTGCGATCAAGAAGAACCCGCTGATTTTGTCGCAACTCGAGCTGACGATGGCTATTGAGTCGGCCAAGGGTGTTGTGGGTGCCAAGGCTGGTCCTCATTATCCTTCGCCATTGACCATCATCGACACGGTCGCGGCGCATGGCACGCTGGCGCGAGATGCTGCCTTGCCTCTTGAGTCAGACAGCTTCCTGAAGCTTGCAAAAACCGATGTGGCTGCAAGCCTTGTCGGAATCTATCTGAATGATCAATTACTCAGGCGCATCGCGCGCAAGCAAACCAAGGCCGCTGGCAAGGTGGATCAGGCCGCAGTATTGGGAGCGGGCATCATGGGCGGTGGTGTGGCTTATCAATCTGCCTCTAACGGTGTACCGATCTTGATGAAGGACATCGCAGAACCCGCGCTTGAGGCAGGTCTTGAAGAAGCCGGCAAGCTTTTGCAAAAGCAGATTCAACGTGGCAGATTGAAGCCTGCGGGTATGGCTGACATCCTGAACGCGATTCAACCCGCCTTGTCTTATGGTGAGTTTGGTGACGTTGATCTGGTGGTCGAGGCCGTGGTTGAGAACCCCAAGGTCAAGATGAGTGTGCTTGCCGAAGTCGAAGGTGAGGTAACTGATGACACGATCATCACGACCAACAC
>CAYUZB010000227.1:0-1520 GCA_964449565.1 uncultured Granulosicoccaceae bacterium
ACTCAGTAGCAAGCGCATCGATAAGCCCCTGGTATCGGTTTTCGCGAACAAAGGGTCTCAGTGATGCGGAAACGATACGTCGCCACATGGCAAGGAATGTAGCCGCACCGGTTGTTGCGTACATCGGGGTGCAGCTCGCATTCCTCATTGAAGGGGTGGTGATAATTGAGTCGGTATTTGCGTGGCCGGGTATTGGGCATGCTCTTGTGCATGCCATATTTGAACGTGATGTACCGATGGTACAAGGCACGGCTCTGGCTCTTGGTCTGATGTTCGTAG
The DNA here is from genome assembly GCA_964449565.1 of uncultured Granulosicoccaceae bacterium. Classification (GTDB taxonomy): domain Bacteria; phylum Pseudomonadota; class Gammaproteobacteria; order Granulosicoccales; family Granulosicoccaceae; genus Granulosicoccus. The sequence goes on from CAYUZB010000227.1 coordinate 280, forward strand.
CGCTTAGTTTTGTGATCGACCTGATCTGTCGTCTGATCGATCCGCGAGATGTAACGACTGGTTAAGTGATTAACTTACTTCGTTTGATGGGATTGCTGCTATTTCTGGCACTGGTTTCAATGGCTGCTCTTGGACCTGATGCATTTGGTCTGGATCCAGCAAAACAATCACTCAGAAATACCCTGGTACCGCCAGGTGATGATTACATTCTGGGCACTGATCATCTTGGGCGTGACATGGCTGCGCGTTTATTGTCGGGCGCACGTTTGTCTATTTCACTGGCGCTTCTGGCGGTGTTGACTGCGTCAATTCCCGGAACAGTGCTCGGAATTGCAGCGGCCTGGCGGCGTGGTTGGCTTGAACAGTTTGCCAACGTGTTATGCAATTCCATTCTCGCATTACCTGGCTTGTTACTGGTGCTTATGTTCGCTGCCATCGCACCGGGTAGTTGGTGGACATTGTATGTGGGTATATCTCTGACACTTTGGGTTGAGTATTACCGATTCACACGACAGCGTGCACGCACACTTCTCTCCAGCCCGGCGGTCGAGGCTTCGAAACTGCTTGGCTTCGGCAAGCTGCATATACTGAAGCGGCATTTACTTCCGGAACTCTTGCCCGGTCTTTTAACATTGGCTGCGTTTGGGATTGCATCCACAGTAACTGCTATGGCGGCGCTCGGTTTTGTCAGTGTAGGCATTCGACCGCCAACTGCCGAATGGGGAGTCATGATGACCGAACTGTTGCCTTACTGGCGTGAGGCACCTTGGCTGATCCTGCAACCGGTTGCCTGCCTGGTTCTGACTGTACTATCGGTGCAGCTGATGGTTGGGTCTACTGCACGGGTCGATGGATGATGTTGGCTGTCGATTCCCTGACAATTGCGGACGGCACACATGCGCTGATTGGGCCGGTTTCGTTTGAAATAAACGCAGGTGAATCACTGGTTATCATGGGTGAAACCGGCGCCGGCAAGAGCTTGATTGCTCAGGCGATCATGGGTGCGCTTGCCAGTAACCTGGTCGCAGCTGGTGCGATCTGGCTGAATGGAAATCGAGTAGACACTCTCAGTGCTGGTTCCCGTGAGAAGAAATGGGGTCGGGAGCTGGCAATGCTCCCGCAGGAACCATGGCGGGCATTGGACCCGTTGATGCGCTCAATTTCTCAAGTTCAGGAATCCTGCCGTCTCATCGCAGGAGACAGCAAGAGCTCGGCTCGCAAGCGCGCTCATGACTATTTTC